>NZ_JAVKSH010000133.1:0-8250 GCF_039583805.1 Mycobacterium sp.
ACGGGGTGGTCGCAACGGCTTCACGTTCGGTGCGGCCGGGCTGAACAGGGTCGACCCACACGCCTCGTTACTCACATCTACCCGGCTGTGCCGCAGACCTGGTGACAAACACATGATCCCGACGAACCTATGAGCGCGACGACTAGCCTCGGTGCCTGCGTATCAGCCGGGAAAGGCTTAGTGCTCCAAAGGCTCCCATGGCCGCCGCAGTTAACGCCTGCCGCGCGCTCAGGCCATCATCGAGTTGCGCCCGGGCGGTGATGACCGCGGGGCCCGGCGGTTCCACCGACAGGGCGACGAGGTTCTCCGGCGACGTCGCCGCCCACGCCGTCGCGAACAGCAGCAGCCGCGAGGTGACATAGACGAACACCATCAGACCCAGCACCGGCCCGAACGTCGCACCGGCCGGGCTGCGCAACACCGACCGCAGAAAGATCGACGCGACCAACTTGAACACTTCGAAGCCGACCGCCGCAATCAGCCCGGCGCGCATCGAGCCGGCGAAGCTGATCGACTCCCTCGGCAGCCGGGCGATCATCCAGGTGAACAACAGCCACGCCACCAGCAGCGAGAGCAGCAGCGAAACACCCCGAAGAATCCCGTCCAACACCGGGGCATTGTGGATGCCCAGCCAGCCAAGCACTGTCGCCATCGTCTCGGTACTGGCCAGAGTGCTCAGCGCAACGGTGGCCAGGATCGCCACGAACGAGGCCGTCATCGCCGCCAGATCGGACAGCTTGGCGCGGAGAAAGCCGGGCGGCTGCGCATGCTGTTCCCACATCTCGCTGAGCGCCTTGCGCAGGTTGGCCATCCAGCTCAGCCCCGCCCAGGCGGCGGTGGCCAGACCGATGACCCCGACCGACGCACGGGAGTCGATCGCCGCGTTGATCAAGTCCAGCACCTGCTGACCCAGGTTGCCAGGAAGCGCGGACCTGACCTTGTTGTCGATGTCGGCCAGCAGACGGGGCTGACGCGACAGCACGAACCCGCCGGCCGCGAAACCAACCATCAGCAAGGGGAACAGCGCAAAGATCGTGTAGTAGGTGAGGCCGGCCGCGAAGTAGTCGCCCTTGGCGTCGTTGAACCGCTTGTTGGCGCGCATGGCGTGGTCGAACCACCCGTACCGCGACCGCAGCCGGTCGAGGATTCCTGGCTTGGCCGGCTCGCTCATCGACGCGGCAGGAACCCGAGCCGGTCGTAGGCCCGGTCGACCGTTTTTGCGGCCACCTCCTCGGCCCGTGCCGCGCCGGCCGCCAGCAGGGACTCCAATTCGGCGGGATCGCTGAGCAATTCGTCGACCCGGGCCTTGATCGGTGTCACGAATTCGACGACGGCCTCGGCGGTGTCCGTCTTGAGGTCGCCGTAGCCGTGCCCGGCGTATCGTTCCACCAGGGCGTCCACCTCGACGCCGGTGACCGAGGACTGGATGATCAGCAGATTCGAGACGCCGGGTTTCGCATCGACGTCGTAGCGGATTTCCCGTTCGCTGTCGGTCACCGCGGAGCGAATCTTCTTGGCGGACAGGGCCGGATCGTCGAGCAGGTTGATCAGGCCGGCGTCGGTGGCCGCCGACTTACTCATCTTCGATGTCGGGTCGGCCAGGTCATAGATCTTGGCGGTGACCTTCGGGATCAGCAGCTCGGGGACGACGAAGGTGTCCGGGAACCGGCTGTTGAACCGCTGCGCGACGTCGCGGGCCAACTCCAGGTGCTGTCGCTGGTCCTCGCCGACCGGCACCAGCTCGGCGTCGTAGGCCAGCACGTCGGCGGCCTGCAGCACCGGATAGGTGAACAGCCCCACCGTCGTCGATTCGCTGCCGTGGCGCGTCGACTTGTCCTTGAACTGCGTCATCCGCGACGCCTGGCCGAAGCCGGTGAAACAGCCCAGCACCCACGCCAGCTGGGTGTGGGCGGGCACGTGGCTCTGCACGAAGATCGTGCTGCGGACCGGATCGATCCCCAGCGCCAGATACTGAGCGGCGGTCACCAGCGTGCGCCGCCGCAGCACCTCGGGATCCTGCGGGATGGTGATCGCGTGCAGGTCGACGACGCAGAAGAACGCGTCGTAGCCGTCCTGCAGCTGCGCCCACCGGGTGACCGCCCCCAGCGCGTTGCCGAGGTGCAGCGAGTCCGAGGTGGGCTGCACGCCGGAGAAGACCCGGCGGGATCCGGTCGCGGTGCTCATGATGGCTCGAACGTCGTCACATTGGGGATCTTTGTCACACCGGCGATCTTTTCACGCCGGTGCCGACGCATAGCCCACGCGCCCCGCGGTAGCGGCGACGTCCGAGGTGATCGCGACCTTCCTCGACCAGCCCCGCCTCGACCAGCCCCGCCTCGACCAGCCCGGCCGGCTGGTCACGTCTCAGGCCAGCGCTTTGTCCAGGTTGCCGGCAATCGCACCGAGGAACTCCTCGCTGGTCTGCCAGGGCTGGTCCGGACCGATCAGCAGCGCGAGGTCCTTGGTCATCTGCCCGGCCTCGACGGTGCCGACGACGACATCCTCCAGCGTCTGGGCGAAGTCGGTCACTGCGGGCGTGTCGTCCAGCTTGCCGCGGTGCGCCAGGCCGCGGGTCCAGGCGAAGATCGAGGCGATCGGGTTGGTGGAGGTGGGCTTGCCCTGCTGGTACTGCCGGAAATGCCGGGTGACGGTGCCGTGCGCGGCTTCGGCCTCCACCGTCTTGCCGTCGGCGGTCATCAGCACCGACGTCATCAGCCCGAGCGACCCGTAGCCCTGGGCGACGGTGTCGGACTGCACGTCGCCGTCGTAGTTCTTGCACGCCCACACATAGCCGCCCTCCCACTTCAGGCAGGCGGCCACCATGTCGTCGATCAGCCGGTGCTCGTAGCTCAGCCCGGCGGCCTCGAAGGAGTCCTTGAACTCCTCGTCGTAGATGCGCTGGAACTCGTCTTTGAACATGCCGTCGTAGGCCTTGAGGATGGTGTTCTTAGTCGACAGGTACACCGGGTAGTTCTCTTGCAGGCCATAGGAGAACGACGCGCGGGCGAAGTCACGGATGGAGTCGGTGAAGTTGTACATCCCCATCACCACACCGCCGTCCGCCGGGATGTCCACCAACTGGTGCACGATCGGCTCACCGGTGTCGTGCGGGGTGAACGTCAGCGTGACGGTGCCGGGCCTGTCGACGGCGAAGTCGGTGGCCCGGTACTGGTCGCCGAACGCGTGGCGGCCGATGACGATCGGCTTTGTCCAGCCCGGAACCAGCCGCGGCACATTCGAGATCACGATCGGCTCACGGAAAATGGTGCCGCCCAGAATGTTTCGGATCGTCCCGTTCGGCGACGACCACATGGTCTTGAGGTTGAACTCCTCGACGCGGGCTTCGTCGGGGGTGATGGTGGCGCACTTGACGCCGACGCCGCGCTTCTTGATCGCATACGCCGCGTCGATGGTCACCTGGTCGTCGGTGGCGTCGCGGTGCTCGATGCCCAGGTCGTAGTAGTCGAGGTCGATGTCGAGGTGCGGGAAGATCAGCATGTCCTTGATCCACCGCCAGATGACCCGCGTCATCTCGTCGCCGTCGAGTTCCACCACCGTGCCTTCGACTGTGATCTTGGCTCCGGGGGACATATTTCAACCCTACGCGGGCGCAGCCGGCGTCAGCCCGCTGCTGCGAGTGCGGCGTTGAAGGTCTCGCTCGGCCGCATCACTGCCGAGGTCAAGGCGGCGTCCGGGGCGTAATAGCCGCCGATGTCCACCGGCTCGCCCTGTGCCGCGGCGAGTTCGGCCACGATGACCTGCTCGCTGTCGGCCAATGCCTTGGCCAGCGGGGCGAAGTGCGCCGCCAGCTCCGGGTCGTCGGACTGGGCGGCGAGTTCGTGTGCCCAGTACAGGGCAAGGTAGAACTGGCTTCCCCGGTTGTCGAGCTCGCCGCTCTTACGGGACGGACTCTTGTTGTTGTCCAGCAGCTTGCCGGTCGCGGCATCCAGCGTCGTCGCCAGGATCTTGGCCCGCTCGTTGCCGGTCTTGATGCCGATGTCTTCGAAACAGGCGCCCAGCGCGAGAAATTCGCCCAGCGAATCCCAGCGCAGATGGTTTTCCTCGACGAGTTGCTTGACGTGCTTGGGCGCCGAGCCGCCCGCTCCCGTTTCGTACATACCGCCGCCGGCCATCAGCGGCACGATGGACAGCATCTTGGCGCTGGTGCCCAGCTCCAGGATCGGGAACAAGTCGGTGAGATAGTCGCGCAGGATGTTGCCGGTCGCGGCGATGGTGTCCAGCCCGCGGATCACCCGCTCGAGGGTGTAGCGCATGGCGCGCACCTGGGACATGATCTGGATGTCGAGGCCGTCGGTGTCGTGGTCCTTCAGGTAGGTCTTCACCTTCTTGATCAGCTCGTTCTCGTGCGGCCGGTAGGGGTCCAGCCAGAACAACACCGGCATGCCGGAGTTGCGCGCGCGGGTGACGGCCAGCTTCACCCAGTCGCGGATCGGGTCGTCTTTGACGACGCACATGCGCCAGATGTCGCCGGCTTCCACGTTCTGGCTCAGCAGCACCTCGCCGGTGGCGAGGTCCACGATGTTGGCGACGCCGTCCGCGGGGACCTCGAACGTCTTGTCGTGCGACCCGTACTCCTCGGCCTCCTGGGCCATCAGGCCGACGTTGGGAACGGTGCCCATCGTCGTCGGATCGAAGGCGCCGTTGGTCTTACAGAAGTTGATGACCTCCTGGTAGATGCGTGAGAAGGTCGACTCGGGGTTGACGGCCTTGGTGTCCTTGAGCTTTCCGTCGGCGCCATACATTTTGCCGCCCGCACGGATCATCGCGGGCATCGAGGCGTCCACGATCACGTCGCTGGGGGAATGGAAGTTCGAGATTCCCCGGGCCGAATCGACCATCGCCAGCTCGGGACGGTGTTCGTGGCAGCGGTGCAGGTCCTCGATCATCTCGTCGCGCTGCGACGCCGGCAGCGACTCGATCTTGGCGTAGAGGTTGGCCAACCCGTTGTTGACGTTGACGCCCAGCTCGTCGAACAGCGCCTGGTGCTTGGCGAACGCATCCTTGTAGAAGACCCGTATTGCGTGCCCGAACACGATGGGGTGGCTGACCTTCATCATCGTCGCCTTGACGTGCAAGGAGAACATCACGCCGGTCTTGTAGGCGTCCTGCATCTGCTCTTCGTAGAACTCATAGAGGGCCTTCTTGCTCATGAACATGCTGTCTATGACGTCGCCGCGATCCAGCGACACCTTCGGCTTGAGCACGATCGTCTCGCCGCCCGTGGTCACCAGCTCCATCTTCACGTCGCGCCCGCGGTCCAGCGTCATCGACTTCTCGCTGTCGTAGAAGTCGCCGTGCCGCATGTGCGCGACATGGGTCCGCGAGGCCATCGACCACTCACCCATGCTGTGCGGATGCCTGCGTGCGTACTCCTTGACCGCCTTCGGGGCGCGACGGTCGGAATTACCCTGGCGCAGAACCGGATTCACCGCGCTACCCAGGCATCTGGCGTAGCGTTCCTTGATAGCTTCTTCCTGCTCGGTCCTGGGGTCGGCCGGGTAGTCCGGAATCGCGTAGCCCTTGTCCTGCAGCTCGGCGACGGCGGCCGTGAGCTGCGGCACCGAGGCGCTGATGTTGGGCAGCTTGATGATGTTGGTGTCGGGCAGCTGCGTCATCCCGCCGAGCTCCGCCAGGCTGTCCGGCACCCGCTGCTCCTCGGTCAGGTAGTCGGGAAACTCCGCCAGGATGCGCGCCGCCAGAGAGATGTCGCTGGCCTTGACCTCGATGCCGGCCGGCTCGGTGAAGGCTTTGACGATCGGCAGGAACGCGTACGTGGCCAGTAGCGGCGCCTCGTCGGTCAGCGTGTAGATGATGGTCGGCTTGTCGGCGCACATGGTCTTTCTCCCGGCGTCACGTTGTGGAGGTGGCATTCAGTATCGCTCACCGGCTCATCGCAGAACACGCGGTCGTGTCCTTCCAGCGGTGTAAAAGGGTTCGGACGTAGGTTCCCTCGCAGACCAGCAAGTCTGATGGAAGGAGCCCACGTCCGTGTCGAAGAGGATATCGCCTGCCCAGCGGTTGCAGGCAGAAATTGATGGGGTGTTAGCCGGTGGCGAGGACCTGGCGGGTGCAATCGATCAGGTCGCGGTGCTCGGCGCCCGGTTGTTGCTGCAGTCCGCGATCGAGGCCGAGGTGACCGCGTTTTTGGGCCGAGACCGCTACGAGCGGGCCGCAAGCAGCCAGGATGCCCGCGCGGGGATGCGCAACGGGTACTGCCCGACCACGGTGAAGACCACTGCCGGGCCGGTGACGCTGGAGCGGCCGAAGGTGCGCGGCACCACCGAGCGGTTCGCCTCCCAGCTGTTCGGCAAGGGGGTGACCAAGACCAACGCGCTGGAGGCGCTGGTGATCGCCGGATTCGTGCGCGGATTGTCGGTGCGCGATGTGGAGGCTGCGTTGGCTGAGGCGCTGGGCGAGGCCGCCACGATGTCGAAGTCCACGGTGTCGCGGGTGTGCGAGGACATCAAGACCCAGTTCGAGTCCTGGAGCAAGCGCCGCCTCGACGAGGTCGAGCTGGACTATCTGTTCTTGGACGCCATCGCACACGTACGGAAACTGCGTGTGGGCCAGGCTCCAGGGTGCGAAAGCAGATCTTGATTGTGTCATCGGAGACCTGTTAGTGTCCCAAAGTTATGTGTTGAAGCTCACTATCTCAGGGAGACCGCATTGATGACCGACAAGTCCAGTTGGTTTGCTCCTGGGATGCTGGCGAGTGCCGGCCTATTGACACTGACCTCGGTGATGACGCCGGCTTTCGCGTATCCGGATGCCCCGGACGTCACCGACCCCGCGCCGGGGGCTATCGGGTTGGTGATGGGCGGCACCACGCAACCGATTCCTGGTACCGGATACGTGGATGTAGTGAGCGCTGTCTACATCGAGCCCACGACGCCCTTTCCCGGGCAGCCTACGTTCCCGGGCACCGAGTACCCTGGGGCGTTGGCAAGCGGCCTGTACACGCCCGCGCAGTTCTATCCGTATACCGGCGTAAAAAGCTTGCCCTTCGACACGTCGGTGGCTCAGGGCGTCACGATTCTGAACAACTCAATCCAGGCCAATCTGGCAGCCGGAGACACCACCACCGTGTTCGGCAGCTCGCAGAGTGCGGTTATCGCCTCGCTGGAAATGGAGGCGCTCGACCCGTCCGGCACGCCGAGTAACCTGCCGGTGCACTTCGTGTTCATCGGTAGCGAAATGAATCCCAACGGCGGCATCTTGGAGCGCTTCGCTGGCCTGGACCTCGCGAGTTTGGGGGTTCGGTTCTACGGCGCGGCCCCCGCTGATGACTTCACCACCGTCAGTTACACGACGGAATACGACGGTTTGGCCGACTTCCCGCGGTACCCCATCGACGTCCTAACAGACCTGAACGCTTTGACCGGATTCCTGTATGCGGGTTATCCGGTCACGTCCGCGCAGCTCGCTACGGCTATAGAATTGCCGACATCGGGCGCCACCGAAACCACCTACTACATGATCCCCACCACGGATCTGCCGCTGTTGGACCCGGTGCGCGAAATCCCGATTATCGGTAACCCGATCGCCGACCTGCTGCAGCCGGACCTGACGTATCTGGTGAACCTGGGCTTCGGCGACCCGCTCTATGGCTGGTCGACCAGCCCCGCCAATGTAGCCACCCCGTTCGGGCTTTTCCCGAGCCTCAGCGATATCGAACAGCTCCCCGGGCTTCTGGTCAGCGGAGCCGAGCAGGGTATCCATAACTTCGTCGGCGATTTCACCGGTAGCGGACCTAACCCGGTGACGCTCTCGCTCGGCTCGCTCAGTTCGCTGCTGGATCCCTCGTCGGGGACGACGAGCGCGTTGGCCGACCTGTCGACGGGATTGTCAGCTCTCGCCAGTGATCCCGCCTCATCGCTCACCGATTTGGTCAACACGCTTTCGGCTGTGACTTCGACCGCCTACGGCGTTCTGCTGCCGACGGCAGATATCGTCAACGCCCTGCTCACCAGCCTCCCCGCGTATGACGTCAGCATCTTCGTGGACAGCTTGCAGGCCGGTAACCTGCTTGACGCTGTCGGTTTGCCGATCGCGGCTGACCTAGGCGTAGGCACGTTTGCGGGCGGCCTCGAATTCGTCGGTGTCCTAGATGCGGCCGCGACGATTATCGGCGATCTCACGAGCCTCGCCCCCTAACCTCGATTTTTCGCGCGGCTTGGCTGGTTCGGTGGGGCGCGGCCTGCTGGCATGTGAAGCTGATTGTGCCAATTG
>NZ_JAVKSH010000134.1:0-8061 GCF_039583805.1 Mycobacterium sp.
GGGTGGCGGTCGGGACCTGGGTGGCGGTCGGGACCTGGGTGGCGGTCGGCTCGCGACGGCACCAACGGCGTTTGAGGTGTGTTGCGCGGCAACGTAGTTCCGAGTTGTCGCTTCGCGCGCAGGTGCTGCCGGCTGAGCGGCCGCCCGGCAGGCTCAACGGTGCGTTCACGCCATTCGGTAGCTCAGCGGGCTGCAGCGACCACAAACCGCGAATCGTGAGCCAAGTCAGGTCAGGGAGGGCGGGCCCTGGGGATGATGGACTCCGGCGGGCCGGTCCGGCGCGGTCGATGTCAGACCGGGGTGGGACCCTTCGGCGATGCAACTTCATGGAATCGAGCTTCGCTACGTGGTCACGATGTACCTGTTCGACAGCGGACCGGCGTCCATCGCCGACATGGTCGATGCGCTTACCCGGCAGGGTTTTTCCATTCGGGGGCGGGCGTCGAAGACCGTGTCGGACGCGCTGCGCTGGGAGGTCGAGCACGGCAGGGTTTTTCGGCGCGGACGCGGCCGATACGGACCCGCATGGATGCCGCGCTCCACCGAATACCGGATCCACAGGCGCGTGCGGGCGTTACGCGCGGCAGCCCGATTGTCGCTCGAAGGCGGGCACACGGCGCATTCCCTCGGCGCGGGTACGGGTGGGGCAGATGTGACAGCAGCCGTGGTTCACACCTCGAACCGGTAGCCCATGCCTGCCTCGGTCAGCAGATGCCGGGGATGCGACGGGTCGTCCTCGAGTTTGCGCCGTAGCTGTGCCAAATAGACACGCAGATAATGGGTTTCGGTCGTATACGCCGGGCCCCACACGTCCCTGAGCAGCTCCTCGCGACCCACAAGTTTGCCACGATTGCGCGCCAGCACTTCCAGCATGCCCCATTCGGTGGGTGTCAGGTGCACCTCGGCGCCGTTCTTGGTCACCTTCCTTGCGGCGAGATCGATGGTGAAAGAGGCGGTTTCGACCACCGGCTGGTCGATCTCCGATGCGGCGGAGTTTCGGCGCACCGCCGCGCGCAGCCGGGCCAGGAACTCGTCCATGCCGAACGGCTTGGTCACGTAGTCGTCGGCGCCGGCGTCCAGCGCTCCGACCTTGTCCGACGAATCGGTCCGCGCCGACAGCACGATGACGGGTGCGTTGAGCCAGCCGCGCAACCCGGCCAGCACGTCGATACCGGAGATGTCGGGCAGGCCGAGGTCGAGGACCACTACGTCGGGGCGGCGTTCGGCAGCCGCCCGCAGCGCACCCGCGCCGGTCGCTGCGGTGATCACCTCGTAGCCGCGCACCGACAGGTTGATCTTCAGCGCGCGCAGAATGTGCGGCTCGTCGTCGATCACCAACACGCGGGTCACGGATGCCGCTCCTGCTGCGGCGCAGCCAGATCCACGATCATCGTGAGTCCACCGCCGGGGGTGTCGGTCGCCTGGATCGTGCCGCCCATCGCCTGGACGAAGCCCCGCGCCACCGACAGGCCCAAGCCCACGCCGCTCGTGGTGTCGCGATCGCCGAGCCGCTGAAACGGTTCGAACAGTTGGTCCGCGCTGCCGTGTGGGATTCCGGGGCCTTCGTCGATGACGTTGATCAGGATGCGGTCGCCCACCTGTCCGGCGTTGACCCGGATCACGCTGTGAGGTGCATAGCGCAGCGCGTTGTCGATCAGGTTGGCCAGCACTCGTTCCAGCAGCCCGGGGTCGGCGAGCGCCACCGTTCCGCCGACGTCGGCCTTGATGCGGTCCAGGCCGGATCGCAAGAAGCCGGTGGCGCCCTTGCCGATGCTGACCAATGCGCGCTGCACGGTCTCCTCCAGGTACACGCGGTGCAGTTCGGGCCGGACGACCCCGGCCGCCAGCCGGGACGAGTCGAGCAGGTTGCCCAGCAAAGCAGTGAGCCGGTCGATGGATTCCTCGGCGGCGGCCAGCAATTCGGCGGTGTCGTCGGGCGAGAAGGCGACGTCCTCCGCGCGCAGGCTCGACACTGCCGCCTTGGCCGCCGCAAGCGGCGTGCGCAGGTCGTGGCTGACCGCCGCCAGCAGGGAGCGTCGCAGTTCGTCGGCCTGCTCGATGGCGTGAGCCCGGCCGGCCTCTTCGGCCAACTCGCGTTGCCGGATCAGGCCCGCGGCCTGTTTGGCCACCGCGGACAGCACCCGGCGGTCTCGGGCGGCCAGTTTGCGGCCGGCCAGCAGCATCCAGAACTCGTCGTCACCGACCTCGATCGCGGTGTCGGCGGAATCGACTCTGGCACAGGGGGTTGCGCCGACACAGGCGACAACCTCGCCCGCGTCGGACGTCTCCCGCAGCACGCTGACCGAGCGCTGGGAGTATGCCTCGCGCACCCGCTCCAGCAGCGTCTCGAGGTCCGCGCCGCGCAACACCGACCCCGCGAACAGTGTGAGCAGTTGCGCCTCCCGGGCTGCCCGCCCGGCCTCCCGGGCCCGTTTGGCCGCGCCGTCGACCAAGGCGGCGACCGCCGCGGCCACGAAGAGCAGAACCAGTTCGGTGACCGCGGCGTCGGGATCGGCGATGGCGAACGTGTGCCGCGGATTGGTCAGAAAGTAGTTCAGCAACAGGCTCGACAGCAGCGCCGAAAGCACTGCCGGGGCAATACCTCCCAGCAAGGCCACCAGCAGAACGCCGACGAAGAACAGCGCGCTTTCGCCGCTGATGCCAAGTATGCGGTCCAGCACACCCACTGCGATACCGCAGATGACGGTCGGCACGACGAGTGCCGCCAGCCAGGAGACGGCTCGCCGTTCCCGGGGGGAGAGCGGCGCCGCGCGGAAACCGCGAGCGGACTCCTCGTGGGTCACGACGTGCACGTCGCTCGTGCCGGATCGCTGGATCACCCGCGCGGCGATGCCGTCGTCGAGGATGCGCGCCCACCGTGACCGCCGGGACGTGCCGATCACCAGCTGGGTGGCGTTCATCTCGCGGGCGAAATCCAAAAGTGCGGAGGGCACGTCGTCACCGGCGACGATGTGCAGCGAGGCATCCAGGCTGTTCGCCAGCTCGCGGATCTTGGTGATCCGCGTCCCCGACGTGAGCCCGTCGCTGCGCAGCACGTGCACCACCATCAGCTCCGCGCTGGATTTCGTCGCGATCCGCGACGCCCGCCGCACCAGCGTCTCGGACTCCGGGCCGCCCGTGACCGCCACCACCACCCGCTCCCGGGCTTCCCAGGTGTCGGTGATCTTCTTGTCGGCCCGGTATTTGGCCAGCGCGGCGTCGACCTGGTCGGCCAGCCACAGCAGCGCGAGTTCCCTTAGCGCGGTGAGGTTTCCGCTGCGGAAGTAGTTGGACAGTGCGGCATCGATCTTCTCCGGGGCATAGACGTTGCCGTGGGAGAGTCTGCGCTGCAACGCTTCCGGCGCGATGTCGATGAGCTCGATCTGCGCGGCCTGCCGCACAGTCGAATCCGGCACCGTTTCCTGCTGGACGACGCCGGTGATCTGCGCGACGACGTCGTTGAGGCTCTCCAGATGCTGGATGTTGACCGTGGAGATCACCGTGATACCGGCGTCGAGCAGTTCCTCGACGTCCTGCCATCGTTTGTGGTTCCTGCTGCCCGGCACGTTGGTGTGGGCGAGCTCGTCGACCAGCACAACATGTGGATTTCGGGCCAGCACGGCGGGCACGTCGAGCTCGGTGAAGCGGCTGCCGCGGTAGTCGATAGCCCGGCCCGGGATGACCTCGATTCCCTCCAGCAGCTCGGCGACTTTGCGGCGTCCGTGCGTCTCGACCACGGCCGCCACCAGGTCGGTGCCGCGTTCCAGCCTTCGGTGCGCCTCGGAGAGCATCGCGTACGTCTTGCCGACGCCGGGGGCCGCGCCCAGGTAGACGCGCAACTCCCCGCGTGTACGGCGATGGTCGGCGACGCTCACCTGACCATCATCCACCAGTGAGCGGGTGCCGCCGATCCAGTGCGATATTCAGTTGCAGCACGTTGACCCGCGGCTCACCGAACACGCCCGGTGACCCGCGCTAGCCGGCCGTCCGCTCGACCATCGGCAGTCGCACCCGGAAAACGGTGCGGCCGCCACCGGATTCGGCGCCGACCGTACCGCGATGCGCGGTGACGATCGAGGCGACGATCGCCAGTCCCAGACCGTTCCCGGACCCCTCGGAGCGCGACGTGTCGGCGTGCACGAATCGTTCGAACAGGTGCGGCATGAGCTCCGGGTCGATGCCGGGCCCGTCGTCGCTGACCGTCAGTTCCGCGTACGCCCCGTCCGCGCCGGGCTGGTGCACCGCGATCGCCGTCTTCACCGTGACTCCCGGCGGGGTATGGACCCATGCGTTCCTCAGCAGATTGCTGATCAGTTGGTGCAGGCGGTCGCGGTCACCCCGGATCCACACCGGCTCGTCGGGAAGGTCGGTGCGCCACCGGTGGGTAGGCGCCGCCGCCGTCGCATCGTTGACCGCGTTGACGACGACGTCGCCCAGGTCGACGTCCTCGGTGCGCAGATCCTCGCCTTCACTCAGCCTCGACAGCAGCAGCAGTTCGTCGACCAGCGACGTCATCCGCCGCGCCTCGGACTCGATGCGGGCCAGCGCGTACTCGGTGGTCGGCGGCAGCGCCGAGCTGTCCTGCCGGGTCAGCTCGGCGTAGCCCTGGATCGCTGCCAGCGGCGTGCGCAGTTCGTGGCTGGCGTCGGTGATGAACCGCCGCATCCGGCGGTCGGATTCGGCGCGATGCGCCAGCGCGCCATCGACGTTGTCCAGCAACCGGTTCAGCGTGTGTCCGACGATGCCGACCTCGTTGGCCGGGTCGGTGTCCTGAGGTCGGACCCGGACCGTGATCCGCTGCTCTTCGTCGCCGACCAGAGGCATGCCGGCGACCTCGGCGGCGGCCGCGGCCACCCGGCGCAGCGGCCGCAGCGCGTAACCGACCACCGACAGCGTCAGCCCCGCGGTGACCAGCAGTGCGAATGCGAAAAGCGCTGCTGTGGTGACGATTCTGTGAGAGACGACCCGGTTCGCGAGATCCAGCGACACGCCGACAATCAGACGGTCGTTCCCGTCGGCCCGGCTGGCCACGCGATGCGGCCCCAGGCTGCCCAGATCGTCGGTACGTGTCGGGCCGTCGGTCCACGACCCCGCTTCGATGTCGCGGACCACGTCGGGAGGCGCGGGCCGCGGCTCGTCCTCGGAGAACACGGCCGAACCGACCACACGCCCGTCGCGAAGCACCGCGACGAGGTTTCCGGGCGTCTGCCCGGTGAATTTCAGCATCGCCTGCTCGACGGGCGAATCGGAATGCGTCGCCTCACCACTGCGGTATCTGGTGTAGGAGTGGCTCAGTGCGTCGAGAGATTCGGCGACCTCGGCGTCGACCATCGAGACGACGTAGCCACGCAAGCTCAGCAACGATACGACGCCGACCGCGACCACCACCAGGCTGACAACCGTGGCTACGCCCAGCAGCAGCTGCTGGCGCACCGTCCGGGGCCGCCACCACGATGGGCTGCCGGCCGGTGTCATTGCGGGGGGCGCAGCATGTACCCCACGCCACGCACGGTGTGGATCATCGGCGCTCTGCCGGCGTCGATCTTTCTGCGCAGATAGGAGATGTAAAGGTCGACGATACCGGTGCGCCCGGCGAAGTCGTAGTTCCAGACCCGGTCCAGGATTTCGCTGCGGCTCAACGCACGGCGCGGATTGCGCATCAGGAAACGCAGCAGCTCGAACTCGGTCGAGCTCAGCGAAATCGGGGCATCGGCGCGGGTGACTTCGCGGCTGGCGCCGTCGAGCGCAAGGTCGCCGACCCGCAGAACGTCCGCAGCCGGCGGGGCCTGCTGAGCGGAGCGGCGCAGCAGGCCCCGCAACCGGGCGACCAGCTCCTCGAGGCTGAACGGTTTGGTCATGTAGTCGTCGGCACCCGCGGTCAGGCCGGCGACCCGGTCCATCACCGAGTCCCGCGCGGTGAGGAACAGGGTGGGGGTGTAGCCGTCCGATTCGCGGATCCGCTGCAGGATCTGCAGTCCGTCGATGTCGGGCAGCATGATGTCCAGGACCAGCACGTCGGGACCGATCTCGTCGAACGTGGCGACGGCCTCGCGGCCGTTGCGGGCGATGTCGACGATCCAGCCCTCGTAGTGCAGCGCCATTTTGACCAGGTTGGTCAGCGCCGGTTCGTCGTCGACCAGCAAAACCCGGATCGGTGATCCGTCGGGACGGTGGATGCGCGGCAGTTGCCCGAGGATGGCCCGGCGGGGCCGCTGGTCGCGCGCCTGACCCGAGGGTGATGACATGTCTCTCTGATTCTCCCAGCCGTACACCGGGTTGTCACGGAGCTCATAGCGTTCTCAAATTTTTTCGCCCCGGCCGGACACCGGCGAGCCCGACGAGATATGCGTTCTCTATGGAGGACGCCGACATGCTTGAGATCGCCCAGAGCCGAAAAATACTCTGGTACATGGTAGTTGACCTTAAATCCAACTGGATCGGCGACGATAGGTACGTATCCTGTTGCGCCCCAAAAGGTTAAGAGTTCACTCTGTGGCGCTGCGAAGAAGGTATGAATTGCAATGTCTTTCGTGACGTATGTCACGGCGCATCCCGGTCTGCGGACGGCGGCGGCCGGGGATGGTCGTGCACACGCCACCACGGTCGCGTCCATCTAACACAAGGACTAACACAAGAAAGGGACATGAAGTGGATTTCGGAGCGTTACCTCCGGAGATCAACTCCGCGCGCATCTACGCCGGGCCCGGGGCAGGATCGATGCTGGCCGCCGCGGCGGCCTGGGGCGATCTGGCCGCGGAGCTGGATCGCGCGGCGGCTTCCGCTGGCTCGGTGGTCGCCGGACTGGCCGCCCAGGCGTGGCGAGGCGCGTCGTCGACGGCGATGTCGGCCGCCGCGACGCCGTACCTGACGTGGATGACGAGCGCCGCCGCGCTCAGCGAACAGACCGCCGGCCAGGCCCGGGCGGCGGCAAGCGCCTACGAGGCGGCGTTCGCGATGACGGTGCCGCCGCCGGTGATCGCCGCCAACCGCGCCCAGCTGGCCGCGCTGGTCGCGACGAACGTTCTCGGCCAGAACACCCCGGCGATCATGGCCACCGAGGCCCACTACATGCAGATGTGGGCACAGGACGCCGTCGCGATGTACGACTACGCCGCGAGCTCGGCGGCCGCCGCGACACTGCGGCCGTTCTCGCCGGCGCCGCAGACCACCAACGCGGGCGGACGCGCCGCGCAGGCCGCCGCGGTGGGTCACGCCGGGGGCACCTCGGGGTCCGGCCTCTCGCAGGCGGCGTTGGGCGCCGGAACGTCGGCGGCCACGTCAGCCACGTCAGCCAGCTATGGGCCGGTCAGTGCGCTCTCGGGACTGACCGGGGCGTCGACCAAAAGCGTTGTCAAGGGCGCCGGTGCCGGAGCGTCCGCATCCGGCGCGGGTCAGGGCGCTTTCAACGGGCTGGGAAACGGCCTGCTGGCCGGGGTCGGCGCGGACGGGGCGGGTCTGGGCACCGACGTCGGCGGCCTCGGTACGGACTTCGGCGGGCTGGGACTCGACTTCGCCGGGGTCACTGGGTTACAGGAAGCCGAGGCGCCCCTCGGCCTCGGCCCCGCTGTAGGCCTGGGCGGCGTGGGCCCGCTCGCCGGGTTCAGCCCGCTGGGCGAGTTCAGCCCGGTGAGCGGGGTGGGTGCCACCGGGGTGGCGGCGAGCGTAGGCAACGCCGCCCCGATCGGCGGGTTGTCGGTGCCGCAGGGCTGGGCCGGGACCGTCGCCTCGCCGGGATCCGTGGGCGCTGCCAACGCAATGCCGTTGCCGGCCGGCACCATGGGCACCGTACAGACGGTGTCGACGCATGCTTCGAGCATGCCCAGGATCAGCTTCCCGAACCTGGCCGGCCGCGATGCCGACAGCGCTCTGCAGCGAATCGGGATGCGCTCCGCGATGCTCCCCCACTCGCCGATCGCCGGATAGCCCGGACAATGACGTGGCCCGCACACCGGATGGTGTGCGGGCCACCGTCGTGGTGGCGGTCAGGCCCAGCTGGAGCCGACGGCGGAGTCGGTGGAGGCCATGTTGGATCCGGCGGACTGCACCTTTTGGCCGTGGGCG
>NZ_JAVKSH010000135.1:0-4822 GCF_039583805.1 Mycobacterium sp.
GGTCAGATGCCGCCGCGCGCGACCAGCTGGCCCGCGATCACGTTGCGCTGGATCTCGTTGGTGCCCTCGCCGACGATCATCAGCGGCGCGTCGCGGAAGTAGCGCTCGACGTCATACTCGGTGGAATAGCCGTAGCCGCCGTGAATGCGGACCGCGTTCAACGCGATCTCCATCGCCACCTCGGAGGCGAACAGCTTGGCCATCCCGGCCTCCATGTCGGCGCGCTCGCCGCTGTCGTAGCGCTCGGCGGCATACCGGGTGAGCTGACGCGCGGCGGTGAGCTTGGTCGCCATGTCCGCCAGGTAGTTGCCGACGGCCTGGTGCTTCCAGATCGGCTTGCCGAAGCTCTCCCGCTGCTGCGCATACGCCAGCGCGTCCTCAAGCGCGGCGGTCGCGACGCCGAGAGCGCGGGCGGCGACCTGAATACGGCCGGTCTCAAGGCCTTTCATCATCTGCGCGAAACCGCGGCCGGGCACACCACCCAGGATCGCCGTCGCCGGCACCCGGCAGTCGTCGAACGACAGCTCACAACTTTCCACCCCCTTGTAGCCGAGCTTGGGCAGATCCCGCGAGATCGTCAGGCCCGGCCCCGGCTGCACCAGCAGCACCGAGATGCCCGCGTGACGCGGGGTGGCGTGCGGGTCGGTCTTGCACAACAATGCGATCAGCCCGGAGCGGCGGGCGTTGCTGATCCAGGTCTTGGAGCCGTTGACCACCAACTCGTCCGAGGCGCCGTCGGCGCCAAAGGGCACAGCGGTGGTCGACATGTTCTGCAGGTCGCTGCCGCCGCCGGGCTCGGTCAGCGCCATGGTGGCCCGCAGCTCGCCGGTGGCCATCGCAGGCAGGTAGCGCCGCTTCTGGTCGTCGGTGCCGTACAGGGCGAGCAGCTTGGCCACCACGGTGTGCCCGCCCATCGCGCCGGCCAGGCTCATCCAGCCGCGCGCCAGTTCCTGGGTGACGTCCACGTAGCACGGCGTCGACACCGGCGAGCCGCCGTACTCTTCGGGGATGGCCAGCCCGTAGATGCCGATGCGCTTCATCTGCTCGATCCAGGCCTGCGGGTACTCGTCCGCGTGCTCGACCTTGCGGACGGTCGGTTTCACGTCGCGGTCGACGAATCGGCGCACGGTGTCGACCAGCATTGCCTCGTCGTCGCTGCGCCCCGTGCTCATTGACCACCTTCTGCTATACCTACGGCCATGCTGACATGCCCGACTCCGCGATGACCGGCGGCCCGTACTTCGAGGAGCTGCGGGTGGGCCAGGTCTTCTCGGCCGCCCCGTCGATGACGCTGACCTCCGGGCTGGCCGCCGTGCATCAGAGCATCCTCGGCGACCGGCTGCGGCTGCCGCTGGACGCCGAGTTGTCGACGGCCGTCACCGGCTCGGCGTTGGCCCACCCCGGTCTGGTCTGCGACGTCGCGATCGGCCAGTCGACCGTGGTCACCGCGCGGGTCAAGGCCAACTTGTTCTACCGCGGCCTGGTCTTTCACCGGTTTCCGGCGATCGGTGACACCCTGTCCACCCGCACCGAGGTGGTGGGCCTGAAGACGAACTCGGTCACGCCGGGGCGGGCGCCCACCGGGCTGGCGGCGCTGCGGATGACGACGGTCGACCAGGCCGACCGGTTGGTGCTCGACTTCTACCGCTGCGCCATGCTGCCGCTGTCCCCGGACGCCGAGTCGAGCGCCGCGCCGCACACCGACGACCTGTCGGCGATCGGCGCCGACCCGGCGCCGGCGCCGCCGGCGGCCGGCGACTGGAACGGTGAGGTGTTCCGTCGGCGTGTCCCGGGACCGCATTTCGACCCCGACATGGCCGGCACAGTGCTGCACAGCAGCGCCGACGTCGTCAGCGGCGCGGCCGAGCTGGCCCGACTAACCTTGAATATCGCTGCGGTACACCGTGATTCACGGGTCAGTGGCCGCCGGCTGGTGTACGGCGGACACACCATCGGTCTGGCGCTGGCGCAGGCCACCCGGCTGCTGCCGAATGTGGCGACGGTGTTGAGCTGGCAATCCTGCGCCCACACCGGCCCGGTGCACGAAGGCGACACCCTCTACAGCGAGCTGCACGTCGAATCCGCCGAGCTGACCGAGCACGGCGGCGTGCTGGGACTGCGATCGCTGGTCTTCGCCGTCGGCAACCCCGAGACCGAACCCGACCGGCAGGTGCTGGACTGGCGCTTTTCCGCGCTGCAATTCTGACACCGCGCGCACAATGGGGACGTGGACGCGGCGGCGGACTGGGCCGGCAGCGGGCTGGCCTGGCTGACCGGCCCGCCCGACGGGCCGCCGGACTTCTCCCGCGCCGCCGTCCTGGCCGAAGCCCGCCGAGTCTGTCGTGACATCGCCGCACTCACCGGCGTGCACGCCGACGCCGCCACGGTGCTGGCCGGCCGCGCGGCGATCCTGGGCCTGACCCGGCGCGGCCGCGTCTCGAGCGGTGGCGCCACCCGGCTGCTGGCCACCGGCGACGGCTGGTGCGCGCTGGCGCTGCCCCGCGCCGAGGACGTCGCGGCGCTACCCGCCCTGCTGCGCGCCGACGCCGTCACGGACCCGTGGCGCGCACTGACACACTGGGCCGCAACGCATTCCGTCGACGAGGTGGTCACGCGGGCGGGGCTGCTCGACATCGCTGTCGCCGCGTTGGGGGAGGCCGGTCCGGCCGAACCGGCGGTACGACGGGCCGGCGGCGCCGCTGAACCGCGCGGGGTCGACGGGCTGCTGGTGGTCGATCTGTCGTCGCTGTGGGCGGGCCCGTTGTGCACACGGCTGCTGGCCCGCGCGGGGGCGGTCGTCGTCAAGGTGGAAAGCCCGTCGCGACCCGACGGGACCCGCAGCGGCAAGCCGGAGTTCTTCGACTGGATGAACTCTGGAAAGCTCTGCTACGCTACCGATTTCGGCGCCGATGCGGATACGCTGCGGGAGCTGTTGGCGGCCGCGGACGTGGTCGTCGAAGGCTCGCGCCCGGCGGCGCTGCGCCGCCGCGGGCTGGGCAGCGCCGATGTGCCTGCCCGGCGCGGCCGGGTGTGGCTGCGCATCGGCGGGCACGCCGATGCGCCCGACCGGCCGGCGTTCGGTGACGACGCCGCGCTGGCGGGCGGCCTGGTCGGCGCCGGGCCGGATGGGCCGGTGTTCTGCGGCGACGCCATCGCCGACCCGCTGGCCGGCCTGGAGGCGGCGCGCGCGGTGGCACAGTCGCTGCGCCGCGGCGGCGGCGAGGTGATCGACGTGTCGCTGGCGCAGGTCGCCGCCCGCTACGCGGCGCTGCCGCGGGCAGCGCCGGTGTCCGGTCGCCCAAGCGCCGCACCCCGGCCACCTCCACCGAGCGCACCGGCGTCCGCGATGGGCGCCGACAATGTCGTCGTTCGCCGTATCGTCTCGGAAAGACTCTCCGCGCCATGCTGATTCAACGTGCCCGCACGCTGGATGGCGCGCCGGTCGATGTGCGGGTGGGAACGCGAATCGCTGCTGTCGGCAATGGCCTGGACCCGCTGCCCGGTGAAGACGTCTTCGACGCCGCGGGCGGCACCGTGCTCCCGGGCCTGCACGACCATCACGTCCACCTGTATTCGGCTGCCGCGGCGAGCACGTCGGTTCGGGTGGGGCCGCCGCAGGTGCGTGACCGCGCGGGCCTGGCCGCCGCGCTGGCCGGCGTCGCTGTCGGCGAGGACGGCTGGATCCGGGCCGTCGGCTACCACGATTCGGTCGCCGGGCCGCTGGACCGAGCCGCGCTGGACGCCTTGGTGCCCGGCATACCGCTGCGGGTGCAGCACCGCAGCGGGATGCTGTGGATGCTCAACTCGGCGGGCCTGGCGCGGGTCGGCCTGGCCGGCCACCCCGACGGGCGGCTGCGCAGCGACGAGAAGTGGTCGGCCGCGTTGGGACGCCGCGACATCGGCCTGGCTGACCTGAGCCGTGTGCTGAGCAGCCGTGGAGTCACCGGAATCACCGATGCCACACCGGATCTCGACGTCGGCGACATGGTGCGGCTGGCCGAGTTGCACCGCCACGGCGAGCTGCGTCAACGGGTTCACACGCTGGCGCCGGGTAAGCGGGTACTGCACGACGACAGGCTCGACCTCGATGAGCTCACCAGCTGGATCGCGCAGCGGCACCGCGACGGCGGACCGGTGGCCGTGCACTGCGTGACCGCCGCGCAGCTGGTCGTGACGATCGCGGCGCTGGGCCAGGCCGGCACCCACCCGGGTGACCGCATCGAGCACGCCGCGATGGTTCCGCCGGACTGCATCGCTGACCTGGCCGAACTCGGCGTCACCGTGGTGACCCAGCCCAACTTCGTCGCCGAGCGCGGCGACGATTACCGTGCCGAGGTTCCCGTCGCCGACCGCGACCAGCTGTGGCGGGTGGCGTCGCTGCTGCACGCGGGGATCCCGGTGGCGTTCTCCACCGACATGCCGTTCGGCGCCGGCGATCCGTGGGCGGCGATGCGGGCCGCGGTGCACCGCACCACACCCGCCGGCGCCGTGCTGGGCCCGGCCGAATCAGTCACGGCGCGAACAGCTGTGATGCTGTTCCTGGGCTACGCGGATTGTCCCGCCCGACGACGCACGGTCGCAGCGGGACAACCCGGGGACCTGTGCCTGCTGACGGTGGCGCCGGATGTGGCGCTGGCCGAGCTGGACGCCGGGATGGTCGCCGCCACGATCATCGGCGGTCACCTCGCCCACGCGTGTGACCGGTAGCTCAGGCGGGCGCCGACGCGCTCACGCCGACAGGGCCGACGCCGACAGGGCCGACGCCGACAGGGCCGACGCCGACAGGGCCGACGCCGACAGGGCCGACGCCGACAGGGCCGAC
>NZ_JAVKSH010000135.1:4922-7825 GCF_039583805.1 Mycobacterium sp.
ACGCCGACAGGGCCGACGCCGACAGGGCCGACGCCGACAGGGCCGACGCCGACAGGGCCGACGCCGACAGGGCCGACGCCACCAATCCGGCGAGCGCTGCGAGGCCCTGGTCGACGACACTTTCCAGGCCGCCGATGTTGCCTGCGTTGAAGACAACGTCGGTGGCGTTGGCCGGGACGAGCAGGGCTTGCGTCAGCACTGATACGCTCTCCGTCACCTCGGGGTCAGGGCGCACAGCTCGACGGTGGGGGTGACCGACGCCGCACGCCGCACGGATAGCATCGCCTGAGCAGCCGTCACCGAGATGTCGAAGGAGCGTCACACCGTCGTGAGCACCGTCAGCGAACACAGCGACGTCCTCGTCGAACAGCGCGACCGGATCCTGATCGTCACCATCAACCGGCCGGACGCCAAAAACGCGATCAACGCCGCAGTCAGCAGGGGCCTGGCCGACGCGATGGACCGCCTCGACGGCGACCCCGGCCTGTCGGTGGGGGTCCTGACCGGCGCCGGCGGATCGTTCTGTGCCGGTATGGATCTCAAGGCGTTCGCCCGGGGCGAGAGCGTCGTCGTCGACGGACGCGGGCTGGGCTTCACCGAGCGCCCGCCGGCCAAACCGCTGATCTCGGCGGTCGAGGGCTTCGCGTTGGCCGGCGGCACCGAACTGGCGCTGGCCACCGACCTGATCGTCGCGTCCCGAGACTCCGCGTTCGGCATCCCCGAAGTCAAGCGGGGCCTGGTCGCCGGCGGCGGGGGGCTGCTGCGGCTGCCCGACCGCATCCCATACTCGATTGCCATGGAGCTGGCCTTGACCGGGGAGCACCTGCCCGCCGAGCGGGGGCACGCGCTGGGGCTGGTGAACGTGCTGACCGGGCCGGGCGGTGCGCTGGAGGCGGCGATCGCGCTGGCCGAGAAGATCACCGCCAACGGGCCGTTGGCGGTGGCCGCGACCAAGCGGATCATCGTCGAGTCGCGCGGCTGGAGCCCGCAGGCCATGTTCGCCGAGCAGCTGAAGATCATGATCCCGGTGTTCGCGTCCAACGACGCGAAAGAGGGGGCGATCGCCTTCGCCGAGAAGCGTCCGCCGCGCTGGACCGGCACCTGACGCCCCCGCCGTGAGCATCGCAGTACTGCTGGAGATGGCCGTCTCGAGCCACCCTGAGAGAACGGCGGTGGTCGCCGACGACACCCGGCTGACCACCGGGCAGTTGAGCGATCTCGCCGACGGCGGCGCCGCTGTGATCGCGGCGTCCCACGCCAAGCACGTCGTCTACGTCGGCACCGGCGGGGCGATGCTGCCGCTGCTGCTGTTCGCCTCGGCGCGCGCCGGGCGCGCGTTCACCCCAGTCAACTACCGGCTGTCGTCCGAGGGAATCCAGACTCTGATTCGGCAGCTCCCCGAACCGCTGGTGGTCGTGGAGCGCCGCTATCGAGACATGATCGGTGACGGCAACAAGCACGTGATGGAGTCCGACGAGTTCGTGGACGCAGCCCGCAGCGCCGAGCCGGCCGCCCAGTTCCCCGACCCGGACGCGACCGCTGTCGTGCTGTTCACGTCGGGCACCACCGCGCAGCCCAAGGCCGTCGAACTCTCGCACCACAACCTGACCAGTTATGTCACCGGCACGGTGGAGTTCGACGCCGCCGGGCCGGCCGACGCGGCGCTGATCTGCATGCCGCCCTACCACATCGCCGGAGTCGCCGCTGCGCTGTCCAACCTGTATGCGGGGCGAAAGCTGTTGTACCTGAACACCTTCGACGCCGAAGAGTGGGTGCGGCTGATCGAGGCCGAGCACATCACCACCGCGACGGTGGTGCCCACCATGCTCGACCGCATCGTCGCGGTGCTCGAGCGGGGAGAGCACGGGCTGCCGTCGCTGCGGACCCTGGCCTACGGTGGCGCCAAGGTCGGGTTGCCGCTGCTGCGGCGGGCGCTGGAACTGCTGCCGAACGTGGGGTTCGTCAACGCCTACGGCCTGACCGAGACCAGCTCGACGATCGCCGTGCTCACCCCGGAGGATCACCGCCACGCGCAGGCCGCGACCGAGCCCGCCGTCGGCGGCCGGCTGGGCTCGGTCGGACAGCCGGTGACGGGCGTCGAGGTGCAGATCCGCGACGAGAACGGCGCCGTGCTGCCGCCGGGACGGACCGGCGAGCTGTTCGTCCGCGGTGAGCAGATCTCGGGCCGCTACACCGGAATCGGCTCGGTGCTCGACGCCGACGGGTGGTTCGCCACCCGCGACATCGCCATGCTCGACGAGGCCGGCTACCTGTTCGTCGGCGGACGCTGCGACGACACCATCATCCGCGGGGGCGAGAACATCGCGCCGGCCGAAGTGGAGGACGTGCTGATCGAACACCCCGATGTCCGCAGTGTCGCCGTTGTCGGTGTCGACGATCCACAATGGGGTCAGGCGATCGTCGCGGTGGTGGTGCCGGCCCTCGGCGCCGCCCCCGACCCGGACGAGCTGCGCGCGTACGTCCGCACGAACCTGCGCGGGTCGCGAACCCCCGACCGGGTAGTGTTCCGCGACGAGTTGCCGACGACCGCCACCGGAAAGGTGCTGCGCCGCGAGATCGTCGAGGAGCTGGGAGGACTGCACGCATGATCAAGAACGGAACCCGGCTGGCCAGCCAGGTGTGCGACACTCAGGTCATCGTCGTGCGCAGCGCGGAGTCCCTCGACGACCTGCGCTGCGGCGGCGCGCCGATGGTGCCGCTGGGCGCGGAGCGGGCCGGTGAGCCGGATCCGGCGTTCGCCGGCGGCAGCGTGATGGGCAAACGCTACGTCGACGAGACCGGCGCCGAGGTGCTGGTGACCAAGGCTGGCGCGGGCACCCTGGCCATCGGTGGCACGGCGTTGAGCGTCAAAGAGGCCAAGCCGTTGCCGGCCAGCGACTAGG
>NZ_JAVKSH010000136.1:0-7655 GCF_039583805.1 Mycobacterium sp.
ATGCGTGTGCCGATCTGCCGAGTATGGACCCCGCGCCGAACGTGAACTGGTTGCGATTTTGCGCGCGATTTTGCGCACTGCGTTCACGCTGGGCGAGGCAGGGTCCGTGCTGGGGGTCGATGTCGACGGTCACATAATTCCCCAGGGCTGCCGTCACGGAATTCCCCAGGTGCGGGCCTCGGTGGTAGGTCTACCGTTGGAGGTTCCCGGTGCAAACTCCATACCCGGACGTTGAACCGCCACCGAATCACACGTTGAACCGGAACTCGACCACGTCGCCGTCGGCCATCACGTAGTCCTTGCCCTCCATGCGCACCTTGCCGGCAGCCTTGGCGGCGGCCATCGACCCGGCGGCGACCAGGTCGTCGTAGGAGACGATTTCGGCTTTGATGAAACCCTTCTCGAAGTCGCTGTGGATCACCCCGGCCGCTTTCGGGGCGGTGTCGCCCTGGTGGATGGTCCACGCCCGGGCCTCCTTGGGCCCGGCCGTCAGGAACGTCTGCAACATCAGCGTGTGGAATCCGGCGCGGGCCAGCGCGTCCAGGCCCCGCTCGGTCTGCCCGATCGACTCCAGCAGCTCGACGGCCGACTCGTCGTCGAGCTCGGCAAGCTCGGCCTCGGTCTTGGCGTCCAGGAACACCGCGTCGGCGGGCGCGACGAGCTCCCGTAACCCCGCGACCCGCGCGGCGTCGGCCAGCACCGCCTCGTCGGCATTGAAGACGTACAGGAACGGTTTCGTGGTCAGCAGGTTCAGATCCCTCAGCAGGGAGACGTCCACGCCCGCGGCGAACAGGGTCGTGCCGCCGTCAAGCAGCCGCTGGGCGGCCACCGCGGCCTCGTAGGCGGGTTTGCGGTCCTTGGTGGTGCGGGCCTCCTTCTCCAGCCTCGGCACCGCGCGCTCGAGGGTCTGCAGGTCGGCCAGGATCAGCTCGGTCTCGACGACCACGATGTCGGACGCCGGGTCGACCCGGCCGGCGACGTGGGTCACGTCGTCGTCGGAGAACACCCGCACCACCTGGCAGATCGCGTCGCACTCGCGGATGTTGGCCAGGAACTTGTTGCCCAGGCCGGCGCCTTCGGACGCGCCTGCGACCAACCCGGCGATGTCGACGAACCGCACCGGCGCCGCGACGATCCGCGCGGACTCGAACATCTGCGCCAACGTCGCCAACCGGGGATCGGGCAGCGGCACCACGCCCTCGTTGGGTTCGATCGTCGCGAACGGGTAGTTGGCCGCCACCACGTCGTTTTTGGTCAACGCGTTGAACAGCGTCGACTTGCCGACGTTGGGCAGCCCCACGATCCCCAGGCTCAGGCTCACAGGAAGCCAAGTGTAGGAGCTGCCGACCGAGCGACGTGCGGCGCGCCAACGCCACGGCCGCGCGGGTTTACGGCCTTTGGGCGCCCAGCCGGTACGGTCGTCATGTGTCAGCACAGCGGGCGCGATCACCGGTAGCGGCTGATCAGCGCTCCATCCTTCCCAACCTCCCCGGGGTGCCCGGGTGGGCCGCCGTCGTGATCGCGACGACGCACACCGCGGTGGGCTTCGCTTTCGACGCCGGATCCGGCGCCAAGCAGCTGACCGGCGTCTTCGCCGCGCTCTACGTGGTGGGTTGCGTTGCGGCGGTGCTGACGGTGCGGCAGTCCGGCGTCTTCACCGCGGTCATCCAGCCGCCGCTGATCTTGTTCTGCGCAGTGCCCGGCGCCTACTGGCTGTTCCACGACGGCAAACTCACCAGCCTCAAAGACCTGCTGATCAATTGCGGCTATCCGCTGATCGAGCGTTTCCCGTTGATGCTGTTCACCTCGGCCGGCGTGCTGCTGATCGGCATGATCCGCTGGTATCTGGGGATGACGGCGCGCTCGGCGGCGGCCCCGAACACGACCGCCGAGACCGCGGGCAGCCGGCGGTACTGGACCGCACTCGCCGCGCGGCTGACGGCGCTCCTCGACCGGGGTTCCGCCGCCGCCGACGACGCGTTGAGTTCACTGCGGGGCCACGCTGTCGGCCGTACCGCCAAGCCCGCGAAACCCGTCGACAGACCCCGGGCTGCCGCGCGCCCGGCCGCGTCCCGGTCCCGGCATGTCCCTCCGCCGGACGACGCCGCCGTGCCGGACGCCACCCGTGTCCGGCGGCGGCGCCCGACACCCGCCCGCGACGTCGGCGACCCCTCGCGGCGTCCGCGGCAGCCGCGCGATCCGGATCTGCACGGCCGGCCGGTGCGGGAACCGCGCCGCGACCCCTATCCGCGCGAGGACCGGCAGACCGGCCGCGCGCATCCCTACCCACCGATCGAGCCGTGGGACCCGCGCAACCCGTACGAGCCGCGTCGTCGACCCGCGCCGGCCGCCAACACGGCGACGCATCACCCCATCTCGCGGGTCCGGTACCGCAGTTCGGGCCCGACGGACGAGGGGCCGGCCACGCCACGCAGACGCCGGCCACGCACACCGGACACCGACGCCCCGGAGTACGGCGCCTGACGGGCCGGACTACGGTGTCTGACGCGCGGGGCGGATCTCCCGGGGGAGCGCGAACACCAACGTTTCGTTGGCTGTCGTCACCGGCTGCACCACGTCGTAGCCATGCTCGGCGAGCCGCTCCAGCACCCCACGGACCAGCACCTCGGGCACCGACGCACCCGAGCTGACCCCCACCGTCGTCACGTCGTCCAACCAGGCCGGATCGATGTCGCCGGCGTGGTCCACCAGGTGAGCGGCCGGCGCTCCGGCGCCCGATGCGACCTCCACCAGCCGCACCGAGTTCGACGAGTTGGCCGACCCGACGACGATCACCAGGTCGCACTCCGGCGCCATCGCCTTGACCGCGACCTGCCTGTTCTGGGTGGCGTAGCAGATGTCGTCGCTGGGCGGGTCCTGCAGGTTCGGGAAGCGCTCCCGCAGCCGCTGCACGGTCTCCATGGTTTCGTCGACGCTCAGGGTGGTCTGCGAGAGCCACACCACCTTGTTCTCGTCGCGCACGCTGACACCGTCGACGGCGTCCGGACCGTCCACCAGCTGGACATGATCGGGGGCTTCGCCGGCGGTGCCGACGACCTCCTCGTGGCCCTCGTGGCCGATCAGCAAGATGTCGTAGTCGTCGCGGGCGAAGCGCTTGGCCTCGTTGTGCACCTTGGTGACCAGCGGGCAGGTGGCGTCGATGACCTGCAGATCGCGCTCGGCGGCCGACGCGTGAACGCCCGGCGCGACCCCGTGCGCGGAGAACACCACGATGGCGCCCTCGGGCACCTCGTCGGTCTCGTCGACAAACACCGCCCCGGCCTTGGCGAGGGTGTCCACCACGTGCCGGTTGTGCACGATCTGGTGGCGCACGTAGACCGGAGGACCGTGTTTTTCCAGCGCGCGCTCGACCGTCTCCACGGCGCGGTCCACGCCCGCGCAGTAACCGCGGGGCTCGGCCAACAGCACCCGCTTGCCGGTGGCGGGCTCGACCACCGGGCCTGACGCGCGCGCCCTGATGCTGATGTCCGGGCCGATGTTGATGTCCGGGCCCATGTTGACAGTCGGCGGCATGGCCCCAGGTTACTTTCCGCGGACCTTCCCGGCGACACTGCGCCGCCAGCTTGGAGTTGGCCGCCGGTTAAGGCAGTCTGGGACGCATGGTTACTGCACCGTACGGGTTTCGGCTGCTGGTCGGAGCGGCGACGGTCGCCGTCGAGGAGACCCTGAAGCTGCCGAAAACGATCCTGATGTACCCGATGACGCTGGCCAGCCAGGCTGCGCACCTCGCGATGCGCTTCCAACAGAACCTCGCGGAGCTGGTGATCAAGGGCGACACCACCCTGGAGGCCCTGTTCCCCCCGACAGCCGAGCAACCGGACTGGGCGACCTTCGACGAGGATCTTCCCGACGATGGCGGCTACCAGCCCGGCGTCGACGCGCTCGACGCCGACCGCCGCGCCGAGGGCCGGTTTGCGTTGTACTCGACTCCCGACACCGCGGACGATCCTCCGACCCGGCCGGTGTCCACCAGATCGGCCAAGAAGGCGGTGGCGGCGGTGCCCGCGCCGCCGGTGGCCCACGAACTCGACTACGCGACGCTGACCCTGGCACAGCTGCGGGCCCGGCTGAACACGCTGGATGTCGACGAACTCGAGGCGTTGCTGGCCTACGAGGATGCCACCAGGGCGCGGGCGCCGTTCCAGACGCTGCTGGCCAACAGGATCACCCGCGCCACCGCCAAGTGACCCCAGCGGTGCCGATTCAGCCGGCTAATTCGGCCGAGAACCCGTTCCCGGTTCGCGCTGTGGCCGTCCGCATCGCGGGCTGGATCGACAGGCTGGGCACCGTGTGGGTGGAAGGCCAACTCGCCCAGGTCACCATCCGGCCCGACGCCAGGACGGTGTTCATGGTGCTGCGCGACCCGGCAGCAGACATGTCGCTCACCGTGACCGCTCCGCGCGATCTGGTGCTCAACGCACCGGTCAAACTCGCCGAAGGAGTCCAGGTGGTCGTCTGCGGCAAGCCCGCGTTCTACACCGGACGCGGCACATTCTCGTTGCGGCTCAGCGAAATTCGCGCAGTTGGCATCGGCGAGCTATTGGCACGCATCGATCGGCTGCGCCGGCTGCTGGACGCCGAGGGCCTCTTCGATCCACGGCTCAAACGACCGATCCCGTTCCTGCCCAACGTGATCGGACTGATCACCGGGCGGGCCAGCGCCGCCGAACACGACGTCACCACAGTGGCGGCGGCGCGGTGGCCGGCTGTGCGGTTCGCGGTGCGCAACACCGCGGTGCAGGGTCCCCACACTGTCGCGGAGATCGTCGACGCGCTGCGCGAACTGGACACTGACCCGGACGTGGACGTGATCGTGGTGGCGCGTGGCGGCGGCAGCGTGGAGGACCTGCTGCCGTTCTCCGACGAGACACTGTGCCGCGCGATCGCGGCGTGCACCACCCCGGTGGTCAGCGCGGTCGGTCACGAACCCGACAACCCGCTGTGCGACCTGGTCGCCGACCTGCGGGCCGCCACTCCCACCGACGCCGCGAAGCGTATCGTGCCGGATGCCGCGGCCGAGCAGCGGCTGGTCGCCGACCTGCGGCGGCGCAGCGCACAGGCCCTACGCAACTGGGTGGGCCGCGAAGAACGGGTGCTGGCACAACTGCGCAGCCGGCCGGTGCTGGCCGAACCGCTGGCCGCGCTCGCAGCGCGCGCCGACGAGATTCACCGGGCCCGGTCCGCGGTGCGCCGCGACATCACCCGAATCATCGACGGGCAAACCGAACGCGTCGGACACCTGTGGGCCCGACTGGCTACGTTGGGACCGGCGGCCACCCTCGCGCGGGGCTACGCGGTGGTGCAGACAGTCGACGGTACAGACCCGGTGGTGCTGCGATCGGTCGACGATGCCCCGGCCGGGACCAGGTTGCGGGTACGCGTCGGCGACGGCGCGATCGCGGCGATGAGCGAAGGACCAGCCGATGGCGAGTGAGGAAGCCACACCTGTTAGTCAGCTCGGGTATGAAAAATGCCGCGACGAGCTGATCGAGGTCGTCCGGCTACTGGAGCAGGGCGGGCTCGATCTCGATGCGTCGCTGACGCTGTGGGAAAGAGGCGAACAGCTCGCTAAACGCTGTGAAGAGCACTTAGCTGGTGCTCGTCTGCGGGTCACCGATGCGCTGGCCGCCGGTGACCCCGAAGATTCTCGACAACGCGACTGATACGCGTAGATCTGCGCGAAAAGGGAACACTTTTCAGTTATTCCCATCGGCTACTCTCCTCGGCATGGTTGAGAACACCGGACAATCGCCGACTGCCCCACTGGACCGAGTTCTGGTCACCGGCGGGGCGGGATTCGTCGGCGCCAACCTGGTCACCACCCTGCTCGACCGCGGCTACCACGTACGGTCTTTGGACCGAGCACCCTCGTCGCTGCCCGTCCGTTCGCGTCTCGAGGTGCTGGAAGGCGACATCTGCGACCGCGACATCGTCGCCGGCGCGGTCGACGGCATCGACACCGTCGTCCACACCGCAGCCCTGATCGAGTTGATGGGCGGCGCATCGGTCACCGAGGAGTACCGGCAGCGCAGCTTCGCCGTCAACGTCGAGGGAACCAAGAACCTGGTACACGCCGCACAACGCGCCGGGGTCAAGCGATTCGTCTACACGGCGTCCAACAGTGTGGTGATGGGCGGCAAGCGCATCGCCGGTGGTGACGAGACGCTCCCTTACACCGACCGGTTCAACGACCTCTACACCGAGACGAAGGTAGTCGCTGAGCGATTTGTGCTGTCCCAGAACGGGATTGATGGCCTGCTGACCTGCTCGATACGCCCAAGCGGAATCTGGGGCCGCGGCGATCAGACCATGTTCCGCAAAGTATTCGAATCCGTGCTGGCCGGCCACGTCAAGGTGCTGGTCGGCCGTAAGAGCGCCCGCCTGGACAACTCTTACGTGCACAACCTGATTCACGGATTCATCCTGGCCGCCGAGCACCTGGTACCCGGTGGAACCGCACCCGGTCAGGCGTACTTCATCAACGATGCCGAACCGGTGAACATGTTCGAGTTCGCCCGGCCGGTGATCGAGGCGTGCGGCGAGCGCCTGCCCCGGTTACGGATATCGGGCGCCGCGGTTCGCGCGGCGATGTTGGCGTGGCAGCGGCTACATTTCCGGTTCGGGTTGCCGCAGCCACCACTGGAACCGCTGGCCGTCGAACGGGTGTACTTGGACAACTACTTCTCGATCGATAAAGCCGCCCGCGACCTGGGCTACCGCCCGTTGTTCACCACAGAGCAGGCGATGTCCGAGTGTCTGCAGTACTACACCGAGTTGTTCGACCAGATGAAAGCCGCCGCCGCCGATCCGCATCCGATAGCAGTAGGCGGACCCGCAGTCGCCGAGTAGCCGGGACATTCCGCGTCTACGTGTAGCGTAATGCGCTATGACCGAAATTGTTCTGGTCAGCGGCGCATTCGGCCTCGTCGGTACGGAGACCGTGCGTCAACTGCTCGCCGACAGTCGGCGCGTCGTGGCCACCGATCTTGACCTACCGGCCCACCCGTGCATCGCGTAACTGTAGGCGAAATGACATCACCCTAGCGGCGAGGTCCGTGAACCGATCTTGTCAGTGGTTTCCAACGGCACCCGCGTGCCGTTAAGGAACAAGCTCAAGAGGCTGAACCAGCCGATCGTCGCGATGTACTTGCGTGTGACGGTGACCCCGAACGCATCGAGTAGAGATTGGAGGACATTATCGGTGAGGGTGCCCGAAACAAGGAGTTCATCTGTGGCGGCAATCAAGAGCTTGTAATCGGCGCAAAGGCCGTCATCCGTGAGTTCCCCAGCGACCGCGCCAATCTCGGCATCGGTTAGTCCGGCGTTTTTGGCCATCTGCTCGTTGGCCTGCCACTCATAGGGACAGTTCAGCAGGGATGCAGCACGCAGGATGATGACTTCCCGATGTTTGGCGTCAATATCGGGTTCATTGAAGACGGCCTGCACCATGCCGATGAGGGCAGGGAACATGTCACCGGTGCCACTCATCATCTTCATGACGTTGAGCGCGGTGTCGGGGTTGTATGCATCGCCGAGCAGCGCCGTTAACTCGGCATCATCGGGAAGCGGAACCACCACGGCCGCGTTGTAAGGGCTTGGCTTCGCCATTTGGGATTACCTCCTGGGGCTCGTTA
>NZ_JAVKSH010000137.1:0-7631 GCF_039583805.1 Mycobacterium sp.
GAATTTACGACCAGTGTTCCCGTGCCGTTGCGCCTCGACCTGGATGCGCTGGGCGCGCCGTAGCGATAGGCACGCTCGGCCAGTGTCCGCAGGTAGTCGTGGGTGGCTACGGATCGAGCATTCGGCAGCCCGTGGTCGAGGGTGTTCCAGATGAGGTCGCAGTAGCGGCGGATGGTGCGCGCGAGACGGACGACCTCGGGGCATTTCGCATAATGGTTCGGCAGCGGTGACCGCTGTGACAGACGTGACGCTTCCGGCGCCGGGCCGGCGGCCCACGATCCCGCTGGCCGTGGACAATTACCTGCGCGTATCGCATACGTACATCATGATGCAGTGATGTTAAGATGGGGCGTGCGCACCACCGTTGACCTCCCCGACGACCTGCACAAACAGGCGTTGGCAATCGCGCGGGACACCCACCGCACGTTGAGCGAAACCGTCGCCGACCTCATTCGGCGCGGCCTCGGAGCCGGCGGCCCCGCCACAATCTCCCGAGACCCCAGGACCGGGTTGCCTCTGGTGAGCGTCGGGGTGGTCGTGACCTCCGAGGACGTCCGGTCCTTGGAGGATGAGCAGTGACGGCGCTGCTCGACGCGAACGTGCTCATCGCGCTGGTCGTCGCCGAGCATGTGCACCACGATGCCGCCGCGGAATGGCTATCGGCATCCGACACGGGATTCGCTACGTGCCCGATCACCCAAGGAAGTCTTGTCCGATTCCTGGTGCGGACGGGGCAATCCGCGGCGGCGGCGCGCGATGTCGTCGGCGCGGTCGAGAGTTCGGCCCATCACGAATTCTGGCCCGATAGTGTCTCTTTCGCCGATGTGGAAATCGCTGGTGTGGTCGGTCACCGGCAAGTAACAGATGCTTACCTTGCCCAGCTCGCACGAAGCCGCAACGGGCAGTTGGCGACTCTCGACAGCGGCCTGGCGCACCTGCACAGCGATGTGGCGGTACTCATTCCCACGACACCCTGACGTCACACGGCCTTTGAACCCGTGCCCCCACCCACTTCGTCTGCCACCGCATCGAATGCGCGCAACGTGTCCAACTGCAGCTGCGGATCCCCGGGGTTGGGCTGGGCGGACAACTTGGCGGCCACCACCTCCGCGGCGCGGTTGACGTAGATCATCTGACCGCACATGCCCAGGCATAACGCGATGTTGTTGCCTGGGTAGGGAAACCACACCTGGTTGCGGTACATCCCGCCGTGCATCTGGGTGTCCTCGGGGCTGGCGGCGAACGCCTGACGCGAGTCGGGCCCGCCTATGAGCGTGTCGGCGATCCACGCCGCGGGCACCACCTGCTGGTCGGTCAACGAGACACCGTCGCGCAACAACAGCGACCCGAACCGGATCATGTCGGTCAGGCATGCGTTGATGCCGCCGTCGAATATTCCGGTGCCTGCCGGATCGACTCCGATCGTGGCGTCGCAGTGGGCGCCGATGCGGCTCCACAGCAGTTCCGACATCAGTTCGGGCATCCGCTTGCCGCCGGCGGCCTCGCAGATCCAGCCGAGGACGTCGGTTTCACACGAGCGGTATTCGAACGGGCCGCCGTGCGCCGCCTTGCGCCGCAGGGTCAGCAGGTAGTCACGCAGCGTGGCCGGGAGATCCGGCCTGGTCTGACGCTGCCACCCGATCACCTGCTCGCGGACATGTATCGCCGCCTCCGGATCACCGTAATTCTCCGAGAAGGCGATCCCCGACCTCATGTCCAGCAGGTGTCGCACCGTCGCACCGGCATAGCCGCACTCTGCCAGTGCCCCAACGTAATCCGTCACCGGCGCGTCGACATCGAGCGCACCGGCCCCGCACAGAGCGCCGACCACGGCCGCCACCAGCGACTTGCTGATCGAGAACAGCAGGTGCCGGGTCTGCGCACCCATGCCGTCGAGGTACTCCTCGGCCACCAGCGCACCGCGGTGGGCGACGGCCCACCCGTCGGTGCCGGTGCCGGCCATCACCGCGCCGACGGTGCTAACCGCCCCGTTAACGCGGGTCACCGCGATCTCGAAGATCGGCGCACTGGCAGCGGGCAACGCCACGGCCGGCCCGGTCCCGCGCGAGATGACCGCGGTCGGCATGAAGTCGTCGATGTGCTGGAATGCCCAGTGCGAGTGGGGTGGTGACAGCCAGTTGTCCAGGGACAGATCGGCCGGAACGCCGCTCACGCTCGCGCGACGAGCCGCGAGACGATCGGCGTGGCCGGCGCCAGGGGTGTCGAGGCGAAGTGCGCCTTGAGGCCGTCGACCCAGCGCCGGCAGCGCTCGGTGAGCTGATAGTCGTCGGTCTGCAGGTGCCCGGGGGTGACGAGCACGCCGAGTTGGGCTCCCTCGCAACGCAAGTCGCCCGGCGCCGCGACCCGCATGTAGAACGCCTCGGAGTCGTCGAGCAGCGTGGCCCAGTCGTTGCCTGGGCGGGCAAAGGAGACGCGCCCGTCCTGGTCGAGGCGCCACACGCCGGTGCGCGGTGTCGCGGTGAACAGCTCGAGATCCGGCGAGGTCTCCGACATGATCAGCTGACCCCACACCTCGTCCTCGCCGTAGCCCCGCTCCCAGCGCGCGTTGATCTCCTCGACGTCGAGCTCGTACTCCACGTCCATGTACTCGAGCAGGTGAAACAGGAACAGCGGGATGTCGGCGTAGGCCTCGGTGGTCAGGTTGGTCATCGGGCTCGCGCCGGACAGGCGCGGGTTGACCTCGCCGAGGTAGAGCACGTCGGCGTCCAGGTCGTGCAACAAGTCCACCTCGAAGTAGCCGCGGTATCCCTCGCGGCTCAGCACGTCGCCCAGCCTGCGCAGCATCTCCCGCGCGGCGTGCGTCTGTGCGGGCGGCAGCACCTCGCGCCAGACGTCGTTGCCGCACCAGGCGCCCCGGTACGGGGTCAGCTCCGGGTAACCGACGAGGCTCGTCATCGCGGGGCCGATCACGGTACCGTGGCGGGTCACCGTGCCCTCGATGCACACCTCGACATTGCGGATGCGCTTCATGACCTTGACTTCTGCCTGCTCCGCCACGCCGGCAGCGCAACTGTCCCAGTCGCGCTCACCACGAACGAAGAACGTCGCACTGCCGGCATTGCCGTAAGCCGCCTCGACAACGAGGTCGTCTCCCAGCCCGGCGCTGTGGGCAAGCGCTGACAGCTCTTCGTAAGAGCCGGCCCGTCCGATCACGTGAGGCACGCTCGGCACACCCGCCTCGTCGGCCAGACGTGTCATGACGGTCTTGGAGCCCAAGCGGTGGCGCAGCTCCGCCGGGGGGTGCATGACGTTGAGCCCCGCCTGACGCGCGAGGGCCTGGGTCTCCTCGTCGAGCATGACAAAGCAGGCCTTGCCGCCGGGTCCGCGCCTCGCGATGAAATCAATTGTCTCGGGATCACGCAGCAGGTGGTTGCACACGTCGCCCATGCCGTCGAAATCGACGCGGTCGCGGCGGCGGGGCACGAACACGCGCGAATGCACGCCCTCGAACGAGTCAAAGTAGGTCAGGTAGAAAAAGTTCCGTATCCAGCGGTCGATGCCGAGCAGGTTGAACGGGGTTGGTGAGACGAAGTACAGCGGCACAGCGTTGGTGTGAAAGAACGCGCGGACGTCCGAGAGGCAGGTCAGTGGGCGCTGTGGCCCAGGCCCGTCGGCGGTCACGCTCACGCCGGCCGCGGCGACGTCGGGGGCGCTGCGGGCGACACGACGGCGGCATGATCACGTAGCTGCATCCGACAAGTGTGCCCACGGCCGTGGGGAGCATCAAGTGCCCCCGCCTGGCCTGGTGCCTGGACATCCAACGTGCGGCGCGGGCGAAGCTTCGACTCGCGACACCAGTTGCTCACGTCCACGACAACGGAAAGCTGATGTCGAGGCGTGAGATCTGCCTGTAGCCCGACCAGATCGGCACGCCTGCAGGCTGCACCCGGTAGATACCGAGCGCCGCGGCGACGACGCGGTCACGCTGGGTCGGCCACTGAATCTCGGATGCGATCTTCTCCAGCACCTGGCGGTCACCTCTCGGCTGCTTCGCACGAGCTTTCTCTCCGTCCTCGCCGGCTGCGCGAAGGCGCTCGAGAGCGAGTCGGCAAGGCGCTGAGGGATTTTAGTCGCCGCTCATGCCGCCACTGGCTTGAGCAGCGTGACGGCCCGGCGGTCGTGCGACCGCGTCGAAACCATCAAAGGATTCCGCGACGGCAACACCGTCAGCTACCAGTCGCGCGCGTCGGCGGAGAACCAGCGACCCGAGCGAGGTGGCGTGGCTGCGGATACCCGCGATCGAGATTGCAGACATGCATGCATACATGTATACATACACTATGGCGACCAAGACGATATCGATCGACCTTGAGGCGTATGAGCGCCTTCGGGCGGCTCGGGTTTCGCCCAACGAATCGTTCTCGCGTGTCATAAAGCGAGCGCATTGGCGCAATGAGTCCAGGACGGCCGCTGTGCTTTTGGAGGCGCTCGCCGATTTGCCACTGGTGAGTGAAGACGGTCTCCGGCGCCTTGACGAAGCCCAGCACGCGGACGCACCACCCGGGGACCCGTGGCGCTTCGGCTGAGCGTCGACACCACATTCCTCATCGACCTGCAGCGGGAACGAGCCGGAGGTGACGACGACGGCGCCGCGCACCGATTCCTCAGGCGATCGCCGGACGCCGAGTTGTTCCTGTCAACGATCGCGCTGGGCGAGTTTGCCGAGGGGTTCGACCACGCTGAGCACCCGATCGTCGTGGCCATGCGCGAGGGGCACACCGTCGTTCCGATAGACGCTCAAACCGCGTTCGTCTACGCGAGGGTGGTCCGCGAGCTCCGTCGCCGCGGCGAATTGATCGGCACCAACGATCTCTGGATCGGTTGTGCGAGCCTGCGATTGGGAATTCCGATCGTGACCGCAAACACCGCCGATTTCCGTCGTATCGATGGGCTCGGCATCGTGCAGTACCGTTGACGATGCGCGAAACACGCGAAACCCGCTCTCGGTAAGAGGGTTACACCCCGTCCGGTGCGGCGCGGAACGCCCTGAACACATCGTGGTGGTCGGTGACGGCCGGGTGTTGGCCTCCGACTGGGGGATCGCCACCACCCGCTGCCCGAGCAGCAGCGGATCGGCCCCGTCATCCACGGTGCACCCGTGTCGTCAGCCCGGTGAGGTCGAACTGCACCACCGCGCATTATCGCCAGCGAAAGGGGCCGCGCGGGCAAACTGGTCCGAGACGAGATTCCCGACATCATTCGAGCCTCCGGACGCACACCGCACGACGTTGCCCGCGGGCGCGTACCGGGCCGCCCTGCGTGACACGCTGCGCGAAGAGGCAGGCTGGTGGGTTGAGGAAACGGCTATGGCGCGATGGTGTCGACCCGCACCCGGCCGGTTAGCACCTGCAGAAGAAGCGCCGGCACCCGGGCGGCTGGCGAAATCCAGATTAGGTTGCAGGCGTTGACCATGCGTGACGATGCCCGAGCGCGGGCTTTGAGATGTCCCGAATCAGTTGTAGGCCGTACTTCCCTCGACCGTATGCGTCGTGCTGATGAGCTTGGCGATGCAGTGGTCCCGGTCCAGCGCTTGGGCCCTGCACCATGCCAGCGGACCGGCCGCGTCGGGAAATGCCACGCCGACCACGGTGACCCAGAAGTCGGGTGCCGAAAAGGTCGACCAGTCACCCGACCACAGCAGCCGTACGTCGGGATAGCGCTGCCTGAGGTCCAAATGCTCCTGCAGCGTCATGGTGTTGTCCCACACCACACCCTGATCGACGACGCCGGGGCGCTTGGAACTCAGTTGCGGCACCCAATGGTCGGCGAGGGTGGCGGCCACGAATGGCCGGTCCTCATCAGCGATTTCGCGCAGTCGCTGCTCAGCGTCAAGCGGCGCGGCGATGGCCGAGCTTTGCGGATAGACCGGCTGCGTGGTCGAGGGCGGCTCCGTCTGGTAGGTGAGCACGCTGGGTGGGGTATAGGCGAGTGTCGGTGAGGAGGTCTGCGGCTCCGTGTCGCGGGTGGCGACGAATCCGATCGTCAGCACCACAACGCCGACGAGCAGTAGCGCGGCGGTAAGAATCAACGCTGGCAGCAAGTACTTTCCTCGGCCTTGTGGCGCCAGAATCGTTGGGGGAGTGAAGTATTGGGCGTTGAGGGGTGGGTAGCTACCCGGCCCCGCCACGTATTGGGGCGCAGGCATCGTGGGCGCGCCGGCCGCCGACACCTCCGGTGCGAGGCCCCGCTTGGCGGCGCGGCCCAGCGCTGCGGCACTGCCGTAACGGTCATCGGGGTGTTTGGCCATGCCGCGGGCGATGACGTCGTCCAACGACGCTGGAACGCGGGCACTGACTGTGCTGGGCCGCGGAGGCGACGACGACAGGTGGGCCGCGATGACCTGCTCGCTGTGGCCCGAGAACGGTTTGTGGCCCGTCAACGCCTCGTAGAGAACGCATGCGAGCGCATAGATATCGACGGCCGGTGTCGCTTCGGAGCCCCCGAACCGCTCCGGTGCCATGTAGTCGAAGCTGCCCACTTGATAGCCCGCCATCGTCAGGTGGGTGTCGCCCCGGGTCTCGGCGATGCCGAAGTCGACCAGGTAGGCGAAGTCGTCCGGCGTGACGAGGATGTTCTGCGGTTTGACGTCGCGATGGATCAGTCCTTCGGCGTGGGCGGCGTCGAGTGCGGCGGCGATCTGGCCGACGATGTCGGTGGCTCGCTGCGGGTCCAGGGCGCCTTTCTTGAGTATGTCGTGCAGGGTCTGGCCCCGGACCAGCCGCATGTCGATGTAGAGGACGTTGTCGATCTCGCCCCAGTCGTGGATCGGGATGACGTGCGGCTCCTGCAGGATCGCCGCGGCACGCGACTCGCGGAGGAAGCGGACACGGAATTTCTCGTCGTCGGCGTACTGCTCGTTGAGCAGCTTCAACGCGACGGTTCTGCCCTTGTCGGTGTCGTAGGCTTCATACACCTTGCCCATGCCGCCCGTACCGAGCAGTCGGACGACCTTGTACTTGCCGAACATCCCGCCGACGAGCAACTTCACCGCACTCCCTGCTTCCTTTCGCCACGGTCAGTATCCGCCCAGACAGCGGTCGGCGCAGGCGTTTGCCGAGAAGGCGCCATCGCGGGATGCGGTGCGCGCCGGCTACTCCTTCGGGCAACAGCCGACATCGGCGAGCCGGTCCAGCTGCTCGAGGAATTGGTGGGCTTCGCGGTAGGCGGCGGCCGTCGACGGCTTCTGGCAGGGCATCTTGCGCAGCACCGACGCCGCCGTCCCGAGTCGCACCAGGACATCGCCGACGTCGGCTTCCGGAATGTCCACCACGGTGCCGCGGTAGTTGCTCAAGATGCATTGGATCGCCTTCGGCAGCCGCCTGACGTCCGGGGTGATGCCGTCAGCCAGCAGATAGGGCAACTTCCAGGTATGGGTGTCGTTCGCGGCGCCGACATAGGCGAAGCACTGCATGGCGACCTTGTATTTCGGGTGCAGCTCACCGGCGGCGCCGAGATCCACACCAGAACCGACGTCGCCAATGCGATGGGACAGCGCCCCGAGGCCAACCGGCAGATCCGGGCGGAGCCGGTAGATGCCGTGCACCGACAACCACCACAGATCATCGGGGGCTTCCTCGGTGTCAAGCTGCAGCCACACCCGAGGGCGCAGC
>NZ_JAVKSH010000138.1:0-7573 GCF_039583805.1 Mycobacterium sp.
TCGGGACGTTGTCGGGACCCGAATCTAGGCTGCCGGTATGAACGACCAGCCCGGTGCAACCCCCCGTCGGCCCCCGCCGGCGTTGTCGCCCTCGCGGGCGACCGATTTCAAGCAATGCCCGCTGCTGTACCGATTCCGGGCGATCGACCGGCTGCCTGAGCCGCCGTCGACGGCACAGCTGCGCGGTTCGGTGGTGCACGCCGCGCTGGAACAGCTCTACAGCCTGCCGGCACCCCAGCGCGGCCAGGAGACCGCGCGGTCGCTGGTGGTGCCGGCCTGGGAGCAACTGGTCGCCGGGGACGCCGGCCTGGCCGCGGCCCTCGACGCCGAACAGCGCAGCGCCCTGCTCGACGAGGCCCGCGCCTTGCTGTCCGGCTACTACCGGTTGGAGGACCCCACCCGGTTCGACCCGCAGAGCTGCGAGCAGCGCATCGAGGTGGAACTGGCCGACGGCACACCGCTGCGCGGCTACATCGACCGGATCGACGTCGCGCCCACCGGCGAGCTGCGCGTGGTGGACTACAAGACCGGCAAGGCACCGCCGGCGGCGCGGGCGCTCGCGGAGTTCAAGGCGCTGTTCCAGATGAAGTTCTACGCGGTGGCGCTGCTGCGCTCGCGGGGCGTGCTGCCCACCCGGCTCCGGCTGATCTACCTGGCCGACGGCGAGCTGCTGGACTACTCCCCCGACGAAGACGAGCTCCTGCGCTTCGAGAAGACGCTGATCGCGATCTGGCGAGCCATCCAATCCGCAGGCTCCACTGGGGATTTCCGTCCCCGAGCGTCGCGGCTGTGCGACTGGTGCCCGCACCATGCGCACTGCCCGATCTTCGGCGGCACGCCGCCGCCCTACCCCGGCTGGCCGGGCGAGGACGGCGCCGGCACGCTGCCGCACACGCCGGCGGCATGACCGGGCACCGACGGTGTGGGTGACGCGGCCTCAGTCAGGCTGAAATGCCTTGTCACAGAACAGCTGTCATGGTGGCGATCGCGACACCGCCCAGTACCGCGACCGCGTCCTCCAACAGCGCGATGGGCAGGTCGTGGCCGTGTCCGGCCACCAGTCGGGTGCGCGCCCGGTAGCCGCCCACCGTGCCCAGCACGGCGCCGACGACGGCGGCGCCCAGCGCGGTCCAGGTGTAGGCCCACGCGGTGCCGATGACGGCTCCCGCGAAGGCGCCCAGGATGATCCGGGCGACAAACGGGACCGCAGCGGTGCGGCGCGGTGTCGCAGGCAGCTTGTCGACGACCAGTTCGGCGACCGCCACAACGCTGAGCACCGCGACCGTGACCGGTTGGCTCAGCCACGACACCCACGTTCGGTCGAGGTTGATCCAGTGCAGCGCCGCGGCCCAGGCGATCACAGCGGGAGCAACCAGCGGACGCAGGCCCGCGACGACGCCGACCAGCAGGGCAAGCAGCAGGACAAGCAGATGCGTCACGGCGGCCCTCCCGGCAGGACATGAACAGCCGGACGCTAACACAGCGTCGGCGCCGGCATCGGCGCCGTGGGTTCAGAACCGGCAAAACCTGATTTCGGAGGCCAGGATCGCGGTGGCTCCGATGGCGGCGAGTTCGTCCATGATCGCGTTGACGTCCCGGCGCGGCACCAACGCGCGGACCGCCACCCACGCCGGGTCGGCGAGCGGGGCGATGGTGGGTGACTCCAGTCCCGGCGTGATCGACGTGGCGTCGTCGAGCACCGATCGCGGACAGTCGTAGTCCAGCATCAGGTACTGCTGCCCGAGCACCACGCCCTGCACCCGGGCCACTAGTTGGTTGCCTGCGGTGCCGGGCCCGCCGCTGCCGGCGTCCGGGCCCGCGTGTTCGATGAGCACCGCCTCCGAATCACACAGCGGTTCCCCGAAGGGCGTCAGGTCGTGCAGGCTCAGGGTGCGGCCGGACCCGACGACGTCGGCGATCGCATCGGCGACCCCGAGCTGCACCGAGATCTCCACAGCGCCGTCGAGCCGGATGACGGTCGCATCAATATCGTTGTCGGCCAGGTTGTTTCGCACCAGATTCGGATAGGCGGTGGCGATCCGCCGCCCGGCGAGGTCGGCTATCGTCCAATCCCGCCCGGCGGGGGCCGCGTAACGGAAGCTCGACGATCCAAATCCCAGCGCCAGGCGCTCGGACACCGGGGCCTGCGACTCGCGCGCCAAATCGCGTCCGGTGATTCCGAAGTCGAGTTCGCCGGACCCGACGTAGATGGCGATGTCCCGGGGCCGCAGGAAGAAGAACTCGACATTGTTGACCGGGTCGATGACCGTCAGGTCCTTCGGGTCGGTCCGGCGCCGATAGCCGGCCTCCGCGAGGATCTCGGCGGCCGGCTCGCTCAACGCGCCCTTGTTCGGAACGGCGACCCGCAGCCGCGGCGCCACGCCGGCCGGGTGAGCGGCGGCCATCACAGGTTCCGGTACACGTCGTCGAGCGTCAGCCCGCGCGCGATCATCAGCACTTGCGTCCAGTAGAACAGCTGGCTGATCTCTGCGGCGAGCGCGTCGGCGGCTTCGTGCTCGGCAGCCAGCCACACCTCGCCGGCTTCCTCCAGGACCTTTTTGCCCAGCGCGTGCACCCCACCGTCCAGCGCGGCCACCGTGGCACTGCCCGGCGGCCGGGTGCGGGCACGCTCGCCGAGTTCGGCGAACAAATCCTCGAAGGTCTTCACGGGCAGCGATTCTGTCATGCGCGCGACGCGACGGTCACCCCAGTTTCGCCGCCGGCGGCGGTCAGACGAAACGCAGCAGGAAATCGAGCAGCGCCGCCGAGGCCGTAACGGGCACCTCGGGTTGGAAGAAATGGCCGGCGTCGGCGAGCAGTGTCGGGCGGTCATCGGCGCCGGGAATAGTGTGTGCCAGCCGCACCGCCCACGACGGTGGCAGGAAGCGATCCGACGCCGCCCAGATCACGTGGGCCGGCTTCGTCCAGGCCTGCAGCGTGGGCACCGCCTCGATCGTCCAGCGCGGATCCTGGGAACGCACGTAGCGACACCAGTCGTCTAGGCCGTCGCCGGTGTCGAGGGGGTGGAACCAGTCGTCGACCAGGGCTCGGGGCAGCGGGCCGCGCACGACGGTCTGCGGCAGCGGGTAGACGGTGCGCATCGGAAGCTGGAGCACGCGGCGACGACCCAGTGCGCGGACCACCCCCGGGTGGCGCGTCAACTGCGAGAGCACATCAATCACCGGGACCAGCCAGTTGTCGAAGCACACGACATCGCAGAAGACCACGGCGCGTACCCGCGACCCGTGCCGGACCAACAGCTGCTGCCCGTGCGCGCCGCCCTGGTCGTGCAGCACGAGCAGGGTCTCGTCTATGCCGAGCGAGTCGAGCAGCTCGGCGAGCATGTCGGCTTGTCCCGGGCTGGCCAGGTCCGCGCCGGGCGCGGGGCGGGAACGCCCGAGACCGAGCACGTCGGGGACGATGCAGTCGAAATGCTCACCCAGGGCTCCCAAGAGCGGCTCCCACAACCGCGCCGAGGTGGGGATGCCGTGGACGAGCAGCAGGCTCGGGCCCCGGCCATGCCTCAGGTAGGACACCGTTCCGCAGGACAGCGCTACGTGTTGTCGTGGCAGCGTGCCGATGGTGAGAGAGGATTGTTCGGGCGGCGGGGCGGCGGTTCGCCGGGCGTAGAACACGTGATCACGCTACTCTTGGTCTCCCGTCAGCTCGGCGCGCATGTCCTCCAGCGGCACCCCTCTGGTCTCGCGGACCCACCGCCACACGAACAGGAACGACAGCGCCGCGCTCGTCGCATAGCAGCCGTAGGCGAACCCGAGCGTGTGGCGCAGCGCCGGAAAGGTCACGGTGACAGCCCAGTTGGTCAACCACTGGGCAGCCGAGACCAGCCCGAGCGCGACCGACCGGATGCGGTTGGGAAACATCTCCCCCAACAGAACCCAGAGGACCGGGCCCCAGGAAATGCCGAATGCGACGACGAAAAGGTTCGCGGCGACCAGCACGGTCAGCCCGCAAGCCCCGCCGAGGACACGCCTGCCGTCGACCGTCGGCGCGCTGCCCAACACGATCGCCATCGTCGCCAGCGTCACCGTCATGCCCGCCGAGCCGGCCAGCAGCAGCGGCCTGCGGCCGATCCTGTCGATCAGCGCCATGGCCGCCAGGGTGATCGCGACGTTGACCACCGACGTGACCAGAGCGATGACAGTCGACGACTGCTCGCCGAACCCGACCTGCTGCCACAGCGCGTCGGAGTAGTAAAAGATCACCGTGATGCCGACGAGCTGCTGAAAGACCGCCAGCCCCAACCCAACCCACACGATGGGCACCAGCCCGCCGGTCGGCGTGCGCAGGTCACGCCACGACGGCGGCGTCTCGTGTCGGACCGTCTCGGCGATGGCGCCCACCAGGGTCTCCGCGTCGAGGCCCAACGTGCGCAGAACCCGGCGCGCCTCGGTACTGCGTTGCGCCGCAACGAGGTAGCGCGGTGACTCCGGGATGGTGAACAGCAGTGCTCCATAGACCAGCGCCGGGACCATCTCGCCGAGGAACGTCCAGCGCCAGGCGGCCAGTCCCAGCCACGCCTGCCCGTGCGCGCCGCCGGCGACATGAAACGGCAGCACGCCGACCGCCAGTGCCAGGAAAATCCCGCAGACGACGCCCAGCTGCTGCAGTGAGACGAGCCGGCCGCGGACGCCGGGCGGGGATATCTCGGCGATATAGGCGGGAACGATCGCAGCGGACACGCCGATCCCGATGCCGCCGACGGCGTGGAAGGCGGCGAACATCCAGACACTGCTCGCCAGCCCGGCGCCCAGCCCGCACGCGAACACCAGCGCTGCCGAAAGTTTCATCATCGCCAGGCGCCCCGTCCGGTCCGCGACCCGCCCGGCGATCACCGCTCCGGCGGCGGCGCCCATCAGCGCCGCCGCGACCGCCAAACCCAGGCCGGCGTCGCCGATCTGGAACTGCGCCTGCAACGATTTGACGGCGCCGTTGGTCACCGAGATGTCGTAGCCGAACAGCAAGCCGCCGAGCGAGGCCACCGAGGCGTACCGGATCGCCGCGCGGCCGGGCGATCCTGCGCGCAACGCCGCCGCCGCGGCCGCGCCGTCGTCAAGCACCGCGGGCCCGGCTGCGCAGCTCAAAGCCCAGGTAGCCGTTCTCGACAACCCGGTCGAGTTCGTCGCGGTACCGCGCGATCCCACCCATGTAGAACATGACCGTGCGGGTTTTACCCGGGATGTTCGCACCGAAGATCCAGGATTCGGCCTTGGAGAACAACGTCGCGTCCGCGAGCTCCGCGCAGGGCGACGTCCATTTGCTTTCCGCCGCGGCCGTCGTCTCGATCGTGGTGACGCCGGCCCGCGCCGCCGTGGCAAGCAGATCGCAGATCCAGTCGCCCTGAGCCTCGATGCACGGGGGCATATTGGCGAACGGACCGTTGGGTCCCAGGACCATGAACATGTTCGGAAAGCCCGTCGTCGCGACGCCGAGGTAACTGGTCGGAGCAGCGCGCCAGTGATCGGCCAGGGAGGTGCCGCCGCGACCGCGCAGATCCATCCGGGTGTACATCCGGGTGTAACTGCGGTCCATCGCGTCGAAACCGGTCGCCAAGATCAACACGTCCAACCGGTGCTCCACGCCGTCGCGGGTGCGGACCCCGGTCGGGGTGACCTCCGCGATCTTGCCGCGAACGAAGGCGGCGGCGGCCTCGTTCGCGTCTGCGTCGGTGACGAGGTCACCGAACGTGGCGAACATGAAGCGGAAGCCCCCGCCGGCATCCCATGCCTCCTGGAACACCCGCCGGCGCTCCTCGTCGGACACCCTCATCAGAGGCCGCTCATCAAAGGCACGGTGCTCTCAGCGAACCCGAATCCGAATCCGAATCCGAGAGCGGAGTTTCGGACGTCGGCCCAGATCGAGGGGGAGTTGGCCTTGATCGCGTCGGCGAACTCGCAGGGCAGCGGACCGTTGCCGCTGGGCACGCTGTACTGCGGCGAGCGCTGAAACACCGTCAGATGCCCGACCTGCGGAGCAAGCGCGGTGATCAGGTGATGCGCCGTGAGCGTCTCGGCGGTGTCGGTGACGACGCTCCACAGCTTGCGCGGCTCGTCGAAGTGCGCCGACGTGACACCGGTGTTCAGCGCCATCTCGCGGGCCAGGCCGTAGCGGTCGACGACATGTTCGAGGTACGCCAGGATCTGCGGCTGCGCCGCGTACCTCCTGGTGAGCTCCCACTCCTGCGACAGGCCCGGGTCGAAGGCGTACTGGTACACGAACGCCTCGCTGTCGGACAACGCCCCCGGAGAGCGGTTCCAGAACCAGGTCCCCCCGACTCCGCCGGCCTTGTCGAACGCCCGCACCGACAGTCCGAGTTCGTCGCGGAGCTTGTGCAGCAAGTAAATCCCGCCGAAGCCGAAGCCGAAGCCGAAGCCGGCGCCGACGACGACGGCGTCAAAGTCGGCGTGTGCGCGAGGGTGAGTCATCGCGGTGTTCCTCCGGCGTGCCAGGGGCGATCCTGCGGATTTCCTCGTCGTCCTCCGCAGAGCAGGCGATCCAGACGATCAGGAAACGCGTGCTTCATACCGTCTACCACAGACAACGTCCCGTCGACACCGGCGCCCGTGCGCCCTCGACCAGCGCCGTGAAGACGGCAACGCCGTCGGCCAGCCGGGTCGGATGAGTGTGTTCGGGGGTCCGGTGGTGGGCACGACTGCGGAACAGTCGGCGTACAGCGCCGGCAGGGCCTCGACCTGCGAAGCGGCAATGTCGAAACTGACTACTGCCCTGTCCCCAACGTACGGTGAAGCATGAAATTCTCCGAGATCGAGGTGACAGTCGACGGCCCCCGGGCGGCTATCAGGCTGAACCGACCGGACAAGCTGAACCCGCTGGGCACCACGACCTGCACCGAACTGGTGGAGGCCGCCCGCCAACTCGACACCGCCGCGGAAGTCAAGGTGGTGGTGGTTTCCGGGCGGGGCCGGGCGTTCAGCGCCGGGGCGGACCTGGCGTCTTTCGCATCGGCGTCGGCGGATTCCGCCGACCGGCGTGCGGCGGCCGACACCGGACGACGGATGGCCGAGGCCGTCGAGGCGATGCGGGCGGTAACCGTCGCCAGAATCCACGGCCACTGTGTGGGGGGCGCGGTGGTGCTCGTTGCGGCGTGCGACCTGCGCATCGCGGCGGACGACACCCGCTTCTCCATCCCCGAGGTCGACCTGGGGATTCCACTCGCCTGGGGCGGCATCCCCAGGCTGGTACGCGAGATCGGTCCGGCCCGGACCAAGGAGCTGGTGATGACCTGCCGTCCGTTCAGCGCCGCCGAAGCGTTGGCAGCCGGCTTTCTGAACCGGGTGGTTCCCGCGTCGGGTCTCGACGCCGCGGTCGACGAGCTGGTCGGTGAGCTGGTCGGCAAGTCGGCGCTCACCCTGACCGTCACCAAGCGCCACACCAACGCGGTCACCGAAGGGATGGTCGGCGCCGCGCGGGCCTGGAGCGACGCCGACTCGCTGGTCGCCGCGCTGGGTGACCCGGAGTCGCGCGCCGCAGCAGCGGCCTATTTGCAGAGGTTCGCCCGCGGGTGATGTGAGTAGTATTAAACTACTACCATGGT
>NZ_JAVKSH010000139.1:0-7570 GCF_039583805.1 Mycobacterium sp.
ACGACAAGATCCGCCGCCACGCGGCGGAAGTCCCGATTCCCCCGACGGCTCAAGCCGCCGGCCCCCTCGGGACGCACTGATGGTCGAGCACGCCCGGCTGATCTGATTGCCACGAGATTGCCGCCAGGGTCGTGATTCTCGGCGCCTCACGACCCTGGCGGCAATCTGGACGCTCAGCGGGCGTTGATCGGCGACACGCCGCGCACCAACCAGCGCTCGCCCTGCTTGGTCAGCGTCACCCGCAGCGACAGCACCGTCCGGCTGGGCTCCTGGCCCGCGGCGTTCCGGGTCGAACTCAGCACCACCGCAACGCTGGCTGCGGACGGCCCGATCGCCTCCACGCCGGCCGCCAGCGTCCGCGCCTGCGCGCTGACGTTGCGGCGTGCCAGATCCGCTGTGGCTCTGGCGAATTGGTCCTTGAACGCCATCGCCTGGTCGGGCTCCATCATCGCTGCGGCGCGGTCCATCGAGGCCGCCGGATGCTGGGGGGTGAACGTCGCCGTCGCCTCGGCCATCGCGGTCGCGACCCGCACCACGTCGATGGCGTCCTGCTTGAGGTTGCGGTCCGGCGTCGTCCAACGGGTGTAGCCGGTCAGCACGGCTGCCACCAGCGCCGCCGTACACAGGCCGACGACAGCCAGCCGCAGGACGGGCCTGTCGTCGTCGGTGCCGACGGTCACCGAATCGCGGCGCCACAGCGCGATATTGATCGCCACGCCCTCGACGGCCAACACCATCAGCACCGAACAGGCCGACACCCACCACAGCGGCCACCCCAGCACCACGCCGATGGCCAGCAACCCGACGATAGTGGCCAGCGGCGCCGCGAGGTCGAACGCCAGCATCCGCCAGATGTTCCTCATCGAATCGAGCCCATCATCGAATCGAGCTCAGCCGTGAGATCAGCAGCGTGCCGTCCACGTCGGAGACGTCCAGACGAAGATTCCAGTGCACGGTTTGTGGCTCACCGCCGGCATTCTCGGCGACCGATGTGGCGACCACCATGACGGTGTCGGTGCGGCGGGCCAGGCCCGGCGGCAGTGCGGCCGGTCTGCGGAGGTCGCCCGGCGCGGGTTCGGGGTCATGGTGCACCGTTTCGATCGCCACCGCCTCGACCCGTCCGGTGCTGCTCGCCTTGAGCTGCTGCACCACCTTGCGGTACGGCTGCATCGCGGCGTCGAAATCGGCGTTGAGTTCTCCGGCGGTGTGGTCGTGGAGCCGCTGCACGCTGGCGTCGACGTTGCCGGCGTTCATGTTGATCAGCACACCCGTCCACTCGGCGGCGGTCCGCAGCACCCGGCTCTGGTAGGCGCGCTCGTCGACGTCGCCACGGTGCACCGACCAGATGGTCAGGCCCAGCGCGATCGCCGCGACGGAGATCGCGCCGAGGACCGCGGACGCGACCCCGTAGGTGGTGAACATCGGCCCGCTCGACGGTTCGGCGTGATCATCCTCGGCGGTGGGCTTGGTCTGCTCCCCGTCGGCCATGGCCGTGAGGGTACTCGGCGCGACAGGGACGGACGGCGGGCGGCGCGGCGCACCGGGCTGCGCCGGCGCCCGGGATTTGTGTGCTGAGCAGGGTCGCGCCGTAGGTAGCATTAGCCAGCAGAAACGGCTGGCTTGGCGGAAGCCGCCCGACCGCCTCAGGCCCATCTGGAGGCCTACAGGAAGGAAAGTCGCTATGGGCGGGCACGTGAAGGTGACGTCGGGCGAGCTGACGAAGACGGCCCAGCAGATTCAAACACCCCGGCCGGCGGGCCCGGGCCCGGCAAATCCACCCGATGCGTTGGCGATAACCACTGCCGCGATGGCCCAGCTCGCCGCCTCCGAGGCGATGATGACGATGATGCTGGGCGCCGGTGACGTCGAGGCGCAACGCCTCGCGCAGCTGCTCATCGCCGCCGCCAACGCCTACGACCAGGTGGACGCGGAACGGAAAGCCGCGCTGGACGCCCCGATGAACGGCAACGGTTCGGCGCCGGCAGTCAACCCGGTCACCCCGGATCTGACGAATGTGCCTGCCGCGCCAATCACCCGGTGTTTGGACTACCCTCCGCCGGGCAGCTGGGATGTCTTCACCGACTGGGAAATAGCGACCGAGACAATTTATGCCGGAGACACCCGGGCGTCGTCGGTGAAGTACCTGCGGGACCAGTGGAAGGCGTACCGCCAGAGTCTTACCGATCATGCCGGCCATTTCACGGCGCCGGCCGAGTGGGAGGGGGAGGCGGCCGAGGCCTGCGAGATTGCCATGCAGAACCACTCGCACTGGCTGCAGGACATGGCCGACAATTGCCGGCAGCTGGGCCGGCAAGCCGAGACTTTGGCCGACGCGCACGACAAGCTCGTCGCCGATCACCCGACGCTGCAGGATCTGCAGAACTTTCGCAACAACGTCGCGTCGTTTGACCCTGCTGAGAAATTGGCCCGGTGGTCGTGGTTCCAGACGAGGTCGGAGGCGGCGTTACACGCGTACGCGCAGCACACCAACCTCGAACGCATCAGCCCGCAGCCCCCGCCGAGCAGCGGCGGTGTGGCGCCGGTCCAGGCCGACGATGTCGCGGAGTTTTCGCCCGGAACACCGCTCGGGGGAGCACCCGGCGCCGGCGGCGCGCCGGGCGGCGGCGGTGCTCCCGCGACGCCATCGATGCCGAGCATGCCGCAGATGCCCGCAACGCCGGACTCGGCAGCTGCGAAAACCGGCGGAGCGCCGGGAGGGACGCCCGGCGGAATGCCCGGCGGCGGTACACCGGGCGGCGCACCGGGCGGCGGTCTGCCGGGGGGCATGCCGGCTGCGGCCAAGGCCACCCCACAGCTGCCCACGGGGCCTAGCCTCAAACCGGCGTCGTGCGGTGGTGGTAGCGGTGGCGCGGGTGCCGGCGGTGGTGGCGGCGCCCCGAAGATGCCGCTGCGGCCGTCGGTGACGGGCTCGGCGGTGGCGCCGTCACGTGCGGGCGGCGGGGCGCAGGGCATCGAACCAGAAAAAGCCGGCCCGGGCGGTGCCATGGGTGGCGGCATGGGCGGGATGCCGATGGGCGGTCACGGCGCTCAGCAGGGCAAGGAAAAGCGGCGGTCGCCGGGCTTGTCGCCGGACGAGGAGCTCTACAAGGAGGACCGGCCGTGGACCGAGCAGGTGATCGGTGCCCGCCGGCGCAAGGATACCCAGAACAGCACCGCTCCCAGCGAGGCGACGTGACCGCGAAGACCGGCCCGCCCGTCGCCCGCATTGCTCCTGGACTGCGAAACGTTCACGGCAACAGGCGAAGTCGATACAGTGCGGGTGTCCCAGGATCGACGCCAACGGCGCACCGCTCGGGTGAATCACCTGGACGGCACGCTCGCAGAGCTGCTGAGCGGACGCGTGTGGTGCCCCGGAATTTCTGCACCGGGGGTGTTTGCCGGCTGTGTACGATCCTGTGCGGTCCCGTCGCTAAGGGGGTTGCGGATGTCGGCGGGCAAAGGTCGGCGCCGCGTTCGCTTTCGGCGGCCGCCGCGGTTGTCGGACCCCTGCAGGACAGTCGGCCGATGCGCAACGCAGCAATGCTCGGCGCAGCCCCGGGGTTCCCTGAACAGCGTGACGCGTCCAAAACTGTTGCGGCAGTGGTTATGACGGATTCAGCTGCACTTGACGACGCTGACGAGCGGAGGTAGCCGATGGCGCCCGAAACGTTGAGGGTGGACGCCGAGCGGTTGGCCGGCGCCGGCCGACGGTTCCTGGCGGCCGCTGACTCCATCCCGCAGGCCCCGGCGCCGTACGTGCCGACCGGTGGCGATGCGCTCTCGTCGGCGATCGCCGCCCAAGCCCCCAAATTCATCGCCCCGGTCGCTGCGGGTTTGCCGGCGCTGAAGGCCAACACGACGAAATTCGGGCAGAACGTGCTCGCCGCGGCCCGCGCCTATCAGGACGCCGACCAGCAGCACGCCGCCGCCATCGACGCCGGCGCCGCGGGCATCCCCGCACCGGGTGGAGGCTCAGGTGTCGGTGGCGCAGCCGGCGCGGCCGCGGCGGACGGCTCCGCGGGCGCCGGGGGGATGGGCGAGTTCGCTCAGCTGATGCAGATGCCGATGGAGACGGCCGCGCAGATCCCGATTCAGGTGGCCGGTATGGCTGGCGCGCTTCCGCAGGCTCTGATGCAGGGGCTGCAGGAGCCGCTGCAGCAGGTCAGCCAGGTGGCGCAGACCGGTCGCAGCGGGGGCGGCGAGGGGCCCGGCGAGACTGCGGGTGAGACGTTGGTCGACGACGTCAGGCCGGCCGATGACGACCCCGCCCAGCCTGCCGACGACAAGGACACTGCGCAGGGCGCCGGGCCGGGGCGGGTACCGCGTACCGACGCGCAGCTACCGACCGCGCCGCCCGCGCAGGCGCCGGCGTCACCTCGCGGGCACGAGCCGGGGAAATACCGTGCGCTGTGAGGCCGCCCGCCGCCGTAGCGCGGGGGTGTGGCGATGAGCGGTCCTCCCCCGCCGCCGGGTCCGTGGAGCACTCCCCCGCAGGGCACGCCGGGGCCGTATCCGGGCAGCCCGTCGGCCCCGCCGCCGTGGAACGGGCAGCCACCGTGGCCGCCGCCCCCACCCCCGGGACGTCGGCGTTGGAAGTGGGCGTTGGTGGGCCTGGCGGTGATCGCGGTGGCCGCGATCTCCGTCGGCGCGACGCTGCTGGTCACCCGCGGTGGTTCGGCAAAGGATTCCGCTGCGACGGCGCCGGCCACGCCAGCGCCGGGTGCTGGCAAGGCGTCGGCTTTTGCCAGCGCTAACGACACCGGGCCGGTCACCGTCATCACCGAAGACCCCACCTGCGCGCCGTGGAAACCCATTCAAAACACCCTCGCCGACGCCGAGAAAAACGGGTGGGATCAGCGGGACCCGTCGATCCCGGCAGATGCGTGGATTCCCGGGGTGCGCGACCGGTACACGGCAGTGGGCCAGGCGATGCGGGCCGCCGCCGATCAGACCGTGCCGCTAGTGAAGATGACCCCGCATCGGGTGATGCGCGAACTCTACGAGCAGTTCATCGCCTACGCTCGCGCCTACGCCGAGCGCATCCCGGTCTACACCCCGCCCGACGACCAGCTGGCACTCACAGCAATCGCCGTCACCGAGGCTCTTGGTGACGTTTGCCAGGCCATCGAATACGGGTCGGCGGCAGCGCGCGGGCCACTGGTGCCGCCGGGTGACCCGCCGGCGGCGGTGGCGCCGCTGGGTGACCCAGCCAACCCGAAACGCTTCCTGACCAGCTCCGATCCGGTGTGCCCGGACTGGAACACCGCCCTGGACCGGTTCGTGGCCGACATCGCCGCGTGGGCGAACACCGACCCGAATGTCGCGCGCAGCCAGTGGTCACCAGAGCAGAAAGCCCTCAACGACGCCGCGGCGCCGATGATGAGCGGCTACGCCGACACGGCCGACCGGCTCGGCCGCCGTAGCGCCAACCCCACCTTCCAGGATTTCGCGGTACTGGACGCCCAGTATCGCCGCGCCTTCGTGCAGGCCCTGCCGACCTACACCCGAGCGGATGCGTACTTGACGGCCGCCTCCATCCAAACCGGTTACGTAGTCCTGGGAGCATGCGAGTCGGCGGGGGTGAGCTGATGGCAACCGGTAAGCCGACGGGTGACTACGTCGAGGACCTGACCGAGCCGGGGGGGTGGCCCGATGCCGACGAACACGAGCTCTACGACTGTGCCGGCGAGTTGACCCGCACCCTGCAGCAGCTGAGCTTTCAGGCGGTTCAGCCGTGGGCGCATGAGCGCGGCGAAACCTTCGACGGCGGCATCTGGTCGGGTGGGGCCGCCACCGCTGCCGACAGCCAGGCCGGCACCTACGCCGGCCAGTTCAGCGAACAGCAGAATCATCTGACCAGTGCGATCACCTGGAACAACCACGTCGCCGGCATGGTGGTGCAGGCCAAATCGAAGATCACCGATTTCATCGAGGAGGCGCAGCAGCAGATCGCAACCATCCACAACGACTCAAACCTCGACACCGACCAGCGCAGCAGCGAAATCCAGGCAGTGATCAGCCTTTTTCATGAGATGAACGTCGCCGTAGTCACCGGCCTGGCCGCGCAGATACCCACAGCCGACGCCTGGAAACCCTCACCGAACGCCCTCGAACAATTGCTCAACCAGAAAACCCCGCCCCCAGCCGCTCGCCCGGGTCAGTCGGCGAACGTCCCTGAGCCGCCGTCGGCTGGCCCCGCGTCGACACCTTCGGTGCTGCCGCCCAGTGGATGGAGCCCCAGCCGCAGCCACTCCGACTCCCCGCAGCTGACCCCTGCAACCGCAGACGCAAATCCCCCAGAGTCACCGAACAAATTCAGCACCAGCCGCGGCACCTCTGGCTCCTCGCAACTTCCCCACCAATCAGTGCCGGCCGGCGGACCCTCGGCCGTAATGCCGACTCCATCCCCGCCCGCGGCTCCGATGCCGGCCGCGTCGTCCCCGGGGCTGAGTTCGCCCGCTAGGACAGGCAGCAGCCTGGGTTCGGCGGCTGGCGCGCCGTTGAGTCCGGCCGCGAGTGGGCTGTCGAGCTCGGCCGCGCCGTCGAGCCCGGCCGCGCCGTCGAGCCCGGCCGCCTCGACGGGCCAGCCCGGAGGTGCGGCGCCCACGAGTCCGCAGGCAGGTGGGCCGGCGCAGGGGTTGGGCCAGGCGCCGCTGGGCGGCGCGGCAGCGCCGGTGGGCACGGCGGCAGCGGCCATGGACGCGGCGCAGGCTGGGTCATCGACGGCCGCCGGGACGCCTGCCGGCGCCGCCACGTCGACCACGCCGCCGGGAGCTGCCGCCACGCCGGTGGCCAGCGCCGGACTGGGGAGCCTGGGCGCAGCCGCCGGGGCGGGGTCGGGTGCCCCGGCCGCGCCGATGCCGTTGGGTCCGCCGCCAACACCCGCGCCGGCCGCGCCGGCGTCCTCGACGACCAGTGGGCAAACAGCGGCGGCGGGGCAGCCGTCGGGCACCGCGGGGCCGTCCGGGCCGGGTGTGTATCCGGCGTCAGCCAAAGACGCGGGCCAGGTGGGCGCGCCGGCGCCGATCCCGGTCACCGCCGCACGCGCCGAACGCGAGTTCCTCGCCCGAGCCACCGCGGCGGGGGCGGCGAGGCGCCAGAGCGGCGGGCACGACCGGCTGTCGCTGGCCAAGCGGATCGCGGCCGCGCTCAACGCCCCGGATCAGCCGGGCCGATCCGACCACAACTTTTTCTGGGTCACCGGGGTTAGCACCGACGGGCAGATCGTGGTGGCCAACAGCTACGGCATGGCCTACATCCCCGACGGCGTCGACCTGCCCAATCCGGTGCGGCTGGTCTCCGCCGACGCGGCGGTCCCGGCGCCGCTGCGCGCGCGCTGGACCACATATCCGTTCGCGGCGATCGCGGCCTGGGCGGCCCACCACGAAGTGGGGTTGCGGGCGGTGATCGCCACCGAAGCACAATTCGCCGGTGTCGATCCCGGCGCACCTAAGGACGTCCTCCACGACGACGACATCCCACCCAGCGGGAAAATGGCCGGCCGGCACCGGCTGGCGGTGGTCGACCCTGCCACGGCCGCCGAGCTGGCCGCGGTCGCGGACTGGAATCT
>NZ_JAVKSH010000140.1:0-7429 GCF_039583805.1 Mycobacterium sp.
CAAATCGTAGGGCCCGAACAGTTCGCCGACACGCGAGCCGGGCGAGGTGGTCATGCGGCAATCGTCTCAGCAAACCGAGATCGCCGATGCGGTTAGGCCGAAAGTCGGAGGGTGCCCGCTCGCCATCCGATTTTCGAACCACAAACACCTCGACCCGCCCGCGGCCAAAGCCGACCCCACGGATCCGGGTTCGCGCAGCGCTCCGCCGGTCACGCCCCCGATTCAGCACGTCAGCACCATGCATCCGGCGATCGGGCCGCCGCCGGCGGCCACAACCGCCACCTCGGGACGCGGACTCACCTGCCGCTCCCCGGCCGCGCCGCGCAGTTGCAGACAGGCCTCGTGCAGCACCCAGTAGCCGTGCATCCGGCCGGCGGAGAGCTGGCCGCCGTAGGTGTTGAGCGGCAGGGCGCCGTCCCGCGCAATCCGCTCGGCGCCTTCCACGAACGGACCGGCTTCACCGTCGCCGCAGATCCGCAGCGCTTCCAGCCAGGCCAGGGTGAGAAAGGTGAACCCGTCGTAGAGCTCGGCGACGTCCAGGTCGGCGGGCTTCAGGTCGGTCCGCGACCACATCTGCGCCGCCGCGTCCGTGGACGCCATCTTCGGATAGTCCGGCCGATGAAACCAGCCGCCGGCACCGTTGGACCCGCCCACCGCCTCCACCGCCACCGCGCGGTGCGGGCAGTCGCGGGCATACTCCGCGGCCGACACCACCACCGCGATCGACCCGTCGACGGGAACGTCGCAATCCAGCAGGCCGAACGGTGACGAGACCGGCCGCGCCGCAAGGTAGTCGGCCATGCTCATCGGTTCGCGGTACACCGCACGCGGATTCAGTGCGGCGTTGCGCCTGCTGTTGATCGCCAGCCAGCCCAACTGCTCCTTGGTGGTGCCGTACAGTTCCATGTGCCGACGGCAGTTCAACGCCAGCCAGTTGGCAGCCGAATATGCATGTGCGGCAACGAGATCGGCGACGTCGTCCATCGGCCCGACTGCGGGCCGGTCACCGTCGGCGGGCGGCTGGACTATCCGCGCCAACGCCGGTCGTGGTGCGTTCTGAGTGGACCCGGGCGTCGGGACCGTGCCGCCGATCATCTGCACCGTCCGGTAGACCAGCACATGGCGGGCCCGCTTCTCGGCGACCGCCCGGCACGCCGAGACCACCGGGTTGAGTAAACCGCCGGCGTCCAAACCCGACTCGCACTCGGCGGCGTCGATCTTCAACGCGGCCGCGGCGTCGGCCGCCGGCGTGTCTCCCAGGGTGGCGACGGCGCCGATGTCTCCGGCGGTCAAGCCGGCGTCGGCGATCGCCCCGCGCGCCGCCTCGCACGTCAGCTCTATCCCGGCAATGCCGGCCCGGCGGCCGATCCGCGAAATACCGACTCCGGACAGGATCGCGTGCTTCTCGAAGTACCGCATCGGCGCGTGCTCGCAAGACCCTCTGTCGTCCAGTCGGATACGAGTACTGTACTGCGGGTGGAGGCGGAATCGAAGCCGGCGCCGTCCGCGCGGACGCTGCCCCGGCGGGGCGGCCACGACCGGGCGTTCTGGGCCGGCGGAGCAACGGGGCACCTGCTGATCGAGCGCTGCGACGAGTGCGCGCGCTGGGTGCACCCGCCGGCCGGCAGCTGTCCGCACTGCGGCGGGGCGCTGGTGGCCCGACCGGTGTCCGGACGCGGCACGGTGCTCACCTACACGGTCAACCACCACCGGTACAACCCTGCCGTACCGGTGCCGTACGTGATCGCGATCGTCGAGCTGGCCGAGCAGCAGGATCTCCGCCTGGCCGCCAATATTGTTGACTGCGAGCCGGATTCGGTGGCCTGCGGGATGGCCGTCGAAGTGCGGTTCGAGCGCTCCGACGCAGCTTATGTGCCGGTGTTCGCGCCGGCCGGCATCCCCCGCGGGGTCAGTTGATCAGCGGGTCGCGCGGCATGCCGAGAATCCGCTCGGCGATCTGGTTGCGGGTGACCTCCGAGGTGCCGCCCGCGATGGCCATGCCGCGGGCGCCCATCACCATCCGGCTGACAAAGCCGGCGGGCCCGTCGGTCAGCGCGATCTCCGGTCCCATCAGCGCCGCGGCGATCGCCGCGCCGTCGCCCAGGTGCTCGGCGAGTTTGAGCTTGGTGATGTTGCCTTCGGGCCCCGGTCCCGCCCCCTCGACACTGCGGGCGGCGCGACGCAGGTTCAGCAGGCGCAGCGCGTGCTCGTCGGCCAGAAAGTTGCCGACGCGAATCTGCGCGCCCGCCAGATGATCTGCGCGATGTTGGGCCAGCTGCACCAGTTGCCCGGCGACGCCCCCGTAGTACGACCCGCCGCCACCGATGCTGACCCGTTCGTTGCCCAGGGTGGCGCGGGCAACGGTCCATCCGGCGTTGGGTTCGCCGACGACGTCCTCGTCGGGCACGAACACGTCGGCAAAGAACACTTCGTTGAACTCCGAGCCGCCGGTGATCTGGCGCAACGGCCGCACCTCGACACCGGGCGCCGACATGTCGATGATCACCGCGGTGATTCCGGCATGCTTGGGGGCGTCCGGGTCGGTGCGCACGGTGGCCAGCCCGCGCCGGCAGTGCGCCGCGCCGCTGGTCCACACCTTCTGCCCGTTGATCTTCCAGCCGCCGTCGACGCGGGTGGCCCGCGTCTTGATCCCGGCCGCATCCGATCCGGCGTCGGGCTCGGAGAACAGCTGGCACCAGATTTCGTCCTGGCGTAGCGCCGGCTCGACGAATCGTTCGATCTGCGAATCGGTTCCGTGCTGGATCAGGGTCAGGATCACCCAGCCGGTGATCGAGTAGTCCAGTCGCTTGATACCCGCCGCGGTGAACTCCTGCTCGATCACCAACTGCTCGACGGCATCGGCGGCCCGGCCCCACGGCGTGGGCCAGTGCGGCATCACGTAACCGGTAGCGATCAGCTTGTCCCGCTGCGCCTTGTCATCCAGCGCGGCGATGTCGGCGGCGTCGGCGCGGATTCGGGTGCGCAACTCTTCGGCCTGCGGGGGCAGATCCAGGCTGTCGGCCCGCACGACACCGGCTGCGGTGCGGTCGAAGACGTCTCGCGCGGGCGCGTCGCCACCGAACAGCGCCCGCACCGTGAGGGCCCGACGCAGATGCAGGTGGGCGTCGTGCTCCCAGGTGAACCCGATACCGCCGTGCACCTGGATGTTGAGTTCGGCGTTGCGGGCGTAGGCGGGCAACGCCAGGGCCGCGGCGACCGCGGCGGCCAGCCGGAACTGCTGCTCGTCCTCCCCCGCCGCGCGCGACGCGTCCCACACCGCGGCGATCGCGGACTCCGCGTCGACCAGCATGTTCGCGCAGTGATGCTTGACCGCCTGGAAAGTGGCGATGGTACGGCCGAACTGTTGGCGCACCTTGGCGTAGTCGACCGCGGCGTCCACGCAGTCCGACGCGCCGCCGGCAGCCTCGGCCGCCACCAGAGTGCGGGCCCGGGCGATCGCGGATTCCCTTGCGCCGGAGAGGATGTCGTCGGCGGTGACATCGACGTTGCGTAACGTCACCCGCCCCGACCGGCGGGTCGGGTCGAGGTTCTCACGCACACCCCCGGTCGCCGACACAGACACGCCGGCGCGACCGCGTTCCAGCACCAGCACGTCGTCGCCGGCGGCGATCAGCAGCACGTCGGCCAGCCCGGCGCCCAACACGATGCCGGCCTCGCCGTTGGCGGCTCCGCCGTCGACGGCGACCTCGCCGCCCAGCCCGACGCCGGCGGTGAGCGTGCCGTCGATCAGCCCCGGCAGCAGTCGGGCCTGCTGTTCGGGAGTTCCCGCGTGGGAGATCACCGCGGAGGCGATCACGGTCGGCAGGAACGGCCCGGGCGCCACCGCCCGGCCGAGTTCCTCGACCACCACCGCCAGTTCCGGCAGGCCGTAACCCGAACCGCCGTGCGCCTCGTCGATGTGCAGGCCGAGCCAGCCGAGTTCGACAAGTCCGCCCCAGAACGGCGGGCGGGTCTCCTCGGCGGCGTCCAGCAGTGACCGCGCCGCCCAGCGGGCCTTCTGCGCGGTCAAAAACGCCCGGGCCACGTCGGCGAGTTCGCGATGGTCGTCGGTCAGTGCAATACCCATGCGGGCAATACCCATGCGGGCGATACCCATTCAGCGCCCTCCTGGTGGACTCGACGGGCCGGTGCCCTCACTGTACCGAGGTGGCCGCACCCCGGCGCCGACGGGCGGGATGCGAGCCGTCGATCACTTGGGGGCGAAGCGTTGTCCGGCGTCCAGCCGCAGGCATTGACCGTTCAGCATCGGGTTCTCGACGATGGCCGCGACCAGTTTGGCGAACTCCTCGGGACGGCCGAGGCGCCTGGGGAACGCCGCGTCCCTGGTGAGCACGGTCGCGTATTCGTCGGGGATGCCCTTGGTCAGCCCGGTGGCGAACAGGCTGGGCGCGATCGCCAGCACCCGGATTCCCAACGACCCGAGGTCGCGGGCCATGGTCAGGCACATCCCCGCGATGCCGGCCTTGGCCGCCGTGTAGGCGACCTGCCCGATCTGCCCCTCGAACGCGGCGATCGAGGCGGTGTTGATGATGACGCCGCGCTCACCGGTCGTTTCGGGGTCCTCGGGTTCGTTTCGGCTCATGTGGCTCGCGGCCAGCCGGCTGATGTTGAAGGTGGCGACGAGATTGAGATCGACCACCTGGCGGAAGGATTCGAGATCGTGCGGGCCGGACTTGGACAGCGTGCGCCTGGCGATGCCGCCCCCGGCGGTGGTCACCGCGACGTGCAGGCCGCCGAGGGCGTCGACCGCGGCCTGCAGGGCCTGCTCGGTGCCGGCGAAGTCGGTGACGTCGACCGGATAGAACACGCCTGCGATACCGGCGGCGACGTCCTTGCCGTCCGAACCTTCGCGGTCGAGCACCGCGACGCGTGCGCCGCGGGCGGCCAGCAGCTCGGCGCTGGCCCGCCCCAGACCCGACGCGCCGCCGATGACGACGGCCTTCTTGCCGCTGATCTCCATGACAAACCTCCTCGTCCACGTAGCAAGCACGCTATCGCGCCGCCACCCGGCGCGGTCGTCCAGCTCCGGGGAAGCCGGTGGTGAATGATCGAAACACTCTGCGGCACATCGTGGCTGGCTAGCCCTCGGGAACCATCGTGGCGCTGCGGGCAATTCACGTCCACCGGCGCCCGGCGGCCGGGGGAGCCCGCTGACGTCGCGCGCCGGGTGCCGCGCACCGGGGGGCCGGCAAGAGAGGCCGCCCCGCGCGTCGCAGCGCAACTTACGCCGCTTCCGGTGCAGGTTACGGCACTATATACAACACGTGCATCCCTCGGCGGTGGGGAGTCTGCTCTGGTGTCAGTGACAACCGGTCGACACGCGCAGGCGTTCGCGGGTTCACCAGACTCCCCGGCCGTCGCACAGTCGTGGGGCGCACGCGATGTGCGCGACGACGCGGAGCCACCGGGTGGCGCCGTCGGCCAACCCGGCCCGCCGACACGGCGCGACCGCCGACTGACCCTGCTGCGGCGCGCCGCCGTCGCGGCGTGGGCCGCGGTGGTGACATACCGGACCCTGACCGCCGGGCTGGCGTTCGACCGTGAGCTGCTGCTGCTCTACATCGCCACCGGGCTGATCGCGGCCAGCATCGGCCGCGGCGGGAAGGTGCTGGCCGTCGTTCGCGACTGGCTCCCCTTCGCCCTGGTGCTGCTGCTCTACGACCTCAGCCGCGGCGCTGCGACGCTGATGGGAGCGCCCACCTGGTGGCAGCTGCAGCCGCGGGTGGACCGGTGGCTGTTCTTCGGGACGGTGCCGACGGTGTGGCTGCAGGAGCACCTCAAGCTGCCCGAGCCGCCGTGGTGGGAGGTCGTCATCAGCACCGTCTACATGTCGTTTTTCATCCTGCCCTACGCGGTCGCCGGATTCCTGTGGCTGCGCAACCGTGACGACTGGGCCGCGTTCGTCCGGCGCTTCCTGGCCTTGTCGTTCGCCGCGCTGATCGGCTATGTCGTGGTGCCCGCCGCCCCGCCGTGGGCAGCCGCCCGCTGCACCGCCGGCGACGTGGCCGGTAGTCCGTCCAACCCGGCGTGCATGTTCACCAGCCCGGCGGGCGTCCCCGGCGGAGGCGTGCTCGGAGCCGTGCACACCAGCCGGGCCGGCGCCCATCCGTTCGTGGAACGGATCTCCACCCGGGGCTGGGGCACGATGCACCTGCAGTCGGCGAGCTCGCTGGTCGACTCCGGGCAGGCCGGCGTCAACCTGGTGGCGGCCATTCCGTCGCTGCATGCCGGGCTGTCGGCCCTGGTGGTGGTTTTCCTGTGGCGCCGTGTCAGGCCCCGCTGGCGTCCGCTCATGGTGGTTTACGTGGCCGCGATGGCTTTCACCCTGGTGTACTCGGCCGAGCACTACGTCGTCGACATCCTGGCGGGTTGGGCGCTGGTCGCACTCGTGTCGCTGGTCATCGGCCGTCTCGAGTCGCGGTGGGAGCGGCGCCGGCAGCTGGCTCAGCCGCCGCCCCCGGCGAGCCAGCGGGCGATCCCGGCGGCGGCGTCGCGGTAGAAGACCCGGTAGACGCGGTCGGCCACGTAGCCGATGTGGGGGGTGGCCACCACGTTGTCCAGCGAGCGCAGCGGGTGCTCGGCGGGCAGCGGCTCGGTGTCGAAGACGTCCAGGCCAGCGCCGGCGAGCCGGCGCGAGCGCAATGCCTCGACCAGTGCGGCCTCGTCCACGACGGGCCCCCGAGACGTGTTGACCAGCACCGCAGTCGGCTTCATCAGTGCCAGCTCTGTGGCCCCCACCAGAGCGCGGGTGCGCTCACTGAGCACCAGATGGACCGTCAGCACGTCGGCGCGGCTGAACAACTCGTCTTTGGAAACGTATGCCGCACCCGCTTTTTCGGCGGCGTCGGGGGTCAGGTTGGTGCTCCATGCGATGACGTCCATGCCGAAAGCCGTCCCGACCCGGGCGACCCGGGCCCCGACCCGGCCCAGGCCCAGCACACCCAGCACCGTCCCGCCCAGCTGATTGCCGACCGACGTCTGCCAGCCGCCGGCGCGCACCGACAGTGCTTCGTCGACGATGCGGCGGGCGGCGGCCAGGATCAGCGCCCAGGTCAGTTCGACGGTGGATTCGATGTAGCCGCCGGTGGTGCCGATATGGATGCCCCGCTCCTTGGCGGCGTCCATGTCGATGGATGCGTTGAACGGCCCGGTGGAGGCGATCATCTTCAGACGCGGCAGGCGCTCGATAACGCTGCGCGGCAACGGTGTTCGCTCCCGCATCACACACACCACGTCGAATGGGGCCAGCCGTTCTACGAGCGCGTCCGGGTCGGCCAGGTGATCGGTGAAAACGGTGATCTCGGCCCGCGCGGCCACCTCCGACCAGTCGGCCATGCGCAGCGCTACGTTCTGGTAGTCGTCGAGGATCGCAACCTTCATAGGATCACTGTCGCACTCGACGGCGATG
>NZ_JAVKSH010000141.1:0-7284 GCF_039583805.1 Mycobacterium sp.
TCCACCACCCCCACGAACTCCTCAACAACGAAGACGAGCACGACGACGAAACCGAAGACGACGACCCGTGATACGCGCTGCTACCGAGGCCACGTCGTGAGTGCGGCGCGGGCGAAGTCGACCGTCTTTCTCGCGGGCGACTCCTGTTCGTCGAGCCTGGCTCCGCGACGTTGCAGCAAGCCCGTCCAGCGCAGCGTGTCTGTGACCTGGGAAAACGCTCGCGCCGCCGATGCCGCTGTGATCCGGGAGCCGTCGCCGCACATCCATCCCAGCCCGTCGAGCAGCTCCGCGACGATCTCCTCGCGATCCTCGGTGATCCCGGCGGCCACGGTGGCCAGGTACAGCAGTCCGGCTTGATACCCGCACCGGTCGCGCGACGCCGTCGGGGTCCGCTCGGCGAGGTGCCACCACAACCCGACTGGGTCGCCACGCAGTGCCCGGCCCCGCGCGGTCGCGAGCAAACGGCCGTGCTGCTTGCGCAGCAACCCGAGCCGCTGCGCCGATTCCCGCAGGTTCAGCACCGGATAGGTGAGGTCCTCGCGGTTGCCCGCGCCGATCCAGAACTCGTCGAACCCCAGTTCGGTGAACGCGGCCGCGACATGCGCTGGTGGCAGGTAGCCGGCCTGGGTGAGTTTGATGCCGTCGTCGCCGACCCGGTCCAGCAACCACGCGTACGGACGCACCGCCGCGGCGGCGCTGTCGGCGCCCACCAGCACCGGATCCTGCAGGCGCGCACGGGCAAGCAGCCGACGCAACTCGCGCTGCCCGTGCGTGGTGCGTATCGCGTCGAGCAAATCCCGCAGCGGGCCGGCGATCTCGTTCGGCGACACGATGGCGTCCAGATCGGCCAACGCCTCGTTGACCGCGTCGATATCGAACGGCGTCGGTGCCCAGCCCTGCGGGTCGGTGTCGGGACCGTACATCTCGGCATATTCGGCACGGGCCGCCGCATAGTCGGGGTGCCCGGGATCGGTGGCAGCGACCAGCAGCGCGTAACCGCCGATACCGCCGCAGTCCTCGGCAGGGCCGGGTCGACGCCCACCGGTGCAGATCGCCCGCGGCGCCGACGCGTCGCGCTCAAGCACGGCCTCGAGCCGGATCACGTGCTCCCAACTGTCGCCGAAGTCGTATTCGTAGAACAATCTGTCGCCGACGTCGACCAGCACCTCATCCAGCCGCACCTCTTCCTCCGGCACGCCCTCGTCACCCTCGTCGGCCGAAAACGGACACAGGTAGTACTCCGTCTCGCGGCTGTAGCAGGCCGGCCCGCTACCGAACCGGTGCAGGTGGGAATCGGTCCAGCCGAACGCGGCCTGCATGATCTCGTGCACCTCGTTCAGAAACAGGTCCGAGGCGAGTTCGAGCCGCCGCCACACCGGCGGTTTCGTGCCGGCCAGGTCCGCCCGGACCCGAAGCGTCACCGTTTCCGACCGGCGTGGCCGGCGGCGCGGCGGTGGTTTGGTCGCGGCAAGCAGCTGCTCGATCGGTGTCGGACCGTCGACAAGCAGTCTTTGCGCAAGCGCCTGGATATCGGCGGGGGAGCCTCCCGCCAGCGCCTCCCTGACACTCCGCAGGATTTCGCCGTTGTCGTCCGCCACGCCGACGACGGTAGTTCATAACCGTGCGCAGTGTTGGCAGGATGAGCCGATGCACGACCGGACGTCGACAGAAATCTCCGACATCACCGATGCGCTGAGCCTGTGGCGGCTGCTGGTGGCCGGTGCGACAGCCCGTGAGCTGCCGCCGGCCGTTGCGACAGACGCCTTCCAGCGACTGCACAGCAGCGGTGAGCCGGGCGCTTTCGACTCCGCGCTGCTGCTGTGCACCGACTGGCGGTGGCGCCGCGTGAGCGCAAAAGTGATTGCCGGCGTAGCGGATTCGGCGATCCTCGACGATGACGAGCAGGATCGGCTCGCCGACACATTGCTGTGGAACGAACAGGTGCTCTATGGCTACCCGCTCTGGTGGACCGGCAATACCTTCGTCGAATTCGATCTGGGTTCGCCCCGGCCCGGCCGGACGATCCGGCTGGATCCGAACACTCCGGCGACCGCGCACCGTCACGTGTGGCCGCCGCTGCGGGCATGGGCTGCCGGGCGGATCCTGATGCAACACCGCGCGAGCGCGGCCGACGTCCTCGACCACGCACGGTCGCTGCCGGCGCGCGACGCCGCCGCGGTGGTGACCGGAGCCGTCCGCGTCGCTGCCGGCCTTGACGAAGATCAGGCGCGCATCGTGGTGAACGCGGCGCTGGCCTGGGGCCATAAAGCACCCCGCAAGGCAGCATTGCAGCGGTTGCTCGACGGCGGTGAGGTCGACCTGGTGCGGACGCTGGCGAATAGCGACCCCGACGTGTCCATTCGGCACTGGGTATCCGACCAGCTCGACGACAGGTGCCTCCAGTACAGCCTGCTCGACTGACGAGGCCGACCCGATCCGCCCCGACCGGCGGTAAGGTCGGCTCTCGGAAAGGACGAACACATGGGATTTCTGGGCACAGCCACGGGCCTGCCGCCGGCGAACACCGACACCGTCGACGCGGTGCAGGACGCGGCCACGACGGCCCTGAACGAGGACCGGCAGCGGTAACCCATGGCGAAACTGTCCGGATCCATCGCCGTGGCACTGCCGCCGGAGCAGGCCTGGGCGCATGCCTCCGACCTGGCCCGCTACAAGGAATGGCTGACCATCCATCGGGTGTGGCGCAGCAAACCACCCGAGCAGCTGCAGAAGGGCACGGTCATCGAGTCGATCGTCGAGGTCAAGGGCATGCCCAACCGCATCAGGTGGACCATCGTGCACTACAAGCCGCCGGAAGCCATGACGCTCAACGGCGACGGTGTCGGCGGTGTCAAGGTCAAGCTGCTCGCCAAGGTCAAGCCGAAAGACGACGGCTCGGTGGTCAGTTTCGACGTGCACCTGGGCGGGCCGGCGTTGTTCGGGCCGATCGGGATGATCGTCGCCGGCGCGCTGAAAAGCGATATCCGCGAATCATTGGACAAGTTCGTGACCGTGTTCGCGCCGGCCTGAGGCTGCCTGCGCCGTCGCGCGTTAGTGTCGCATTATGACCCGCCTGAAGTCCGGTTGGCTGGTGGCGTTGTTCGCGGCGATCACCTCGGTTAGCGCCTGGCTGCCGTGGCTGCAGACCAGGGTCGACGGCGGCGGCTGGGCCAACGCCGTCGGCGGCAGCGCCGGCAACCTGGTGTTGCCACGCGGCTTCGGGACGGGCCAGCTCATCGTGGTGTTGTCCGCGGTGCTGATCGTGGCCGGCGCAATGGCCGGCCGCGGACTGTCGGTCCGGTTGGCATCGGTTGCGGCGCTGGCGATTTCGCTGCTCCTCGCGGCGCTCACGGCGTGGTACTACCACGTCAACGTCAACCCGCCGGTGGCTGCCGGCTACGGGCTGTATGTCGGTGTCACGGCCGCTGCCGCCGCGGTGGCCTGCTCGCTGTGGGCGTTGGTGTCGTCGTTGGCCGGCCACCGGTCGCGCTGAAACCGTTGGCGCGCGACGGTTTTCACAGCCCGATCGCACCGGCCGCCGAGTCGGCGGTGTGCCAGCGCCGCAACTGCGCGCCCGCAGCCCACGTCGAGTGGGTTCCGCTGGAAATGCGTTCCGGCAGTGGGAGTTTGCACACCGGGCCGTCCCCGGGCCGGGCGGCGTCGAAAACCAGGCAGTAGGAGGCGTCGGCGTTCACGTCCGTGGTCAGCGTGACCAGGTAGCCGTCGTCCTCGCCCCGGCCGCCGCGCCGCGGCGCCATCGCGGTCTCGCTGCCGTAGACGCCGTCACCGAACGCGTAGCGCTCCTCGCGGCCGGTGCGCACGTCGTGCTTGACCAGACCGTCGAACAGGAACCAGCCCGGCTTACCGGCGGCGGCGTAGGTGTAGCGGTAGTTGCCGGCGGCGTAGTCGGCGTTGATCATCCCGAACTCGGTCACCGACTCCGACAGTTGTTCCTCGTTCACCGCACCCGTGACGAGGTTGAACCGCCACCGGTGCAGCCGGGCCTGCATCCGGTCGAGGGCCAGGAAGCGAAACGCCCGCTGCCACGTGGTGCCGGTGCCGGTGTCGGCGGGCTCGGGGTCGCCCTGGAAAAAGCCGTCCAGCACGATTTCGTCGCGGTCCTCGTAGGCGTTGACGAAGTGCAGAACGAACGTCGGCTCGGCCTCGAACCACCGGATGTCGGCGGTCTGCCCGCGCCGTGGCAGCACCGCGAACCGGGACGGCATGTCCGGGTGGAACCGCGCGGCGTGCACGCCGCGTTGCAGCAGGTCGGGATCCCAGAACAACGGGAAATCGTTGAGGATGACGTAGTTTTCGGTGAACGCCATGTCGTGCGGCAGCCGCGGCCCCGGCAGCGGTACGTCGATGTAATGGACAAGCTCGTTGCGTTCGTCGACGACACCGTAATGCAGATACGGGGCCTGCTTGCTGTAGTTGAAGAACAGCAATTCGCCAGTTGCGTTGTCCACCTTGGGATGTGCGGACACACCCCAGTCGAACGGAAAGCTGCCGTGCCAGCTCTCCTTGCCGAGCGTCTCGGCGGAGTACGGGTCGAGCCGGTACAAATCGCCGCATTGGTAGAAGCTGGTCAGCGCGATGCCGCGGTGTACGACGACGTCGGTGCTCGACGCGTCCTTCAACAGCCCCCGCGCACCCCAGCCGTCGGTGCGCTTGGCCAGTGACGGCGGCTCGGCCAGGCCCGGCCACAGCGGGCCACCGGCGTCGTTCTCCGCCAGAAAGCCGTCTGTGCGGATGAATCGGTTGCGGTAGAACGCTTTTCCGTCCCGGAATCCGACCACTTGCAGCATGCCGTCGCCGTCGAACGGGTGGTAGGACCGCAACGCCGGGTGCAGCGGGTTCTCGGTGTTGCGCAGATAGACACCGTCGAGGTCACCGGGAATCTCGCCCTCGACCGGGGTCAGGTCGTCGGCGTCCCACTCGGTGGTCTGCGGCCGCCACGGGCCGGTCCGGTAGGGGTGGTCGTCGTCGTCGGGCAGCGTGGACAGGAACTTGCCGACGATCTCGACGTCCATCGTCAGAGGCCTTCCGCCGCGCCGACGACGAAGCTCACCGTCGTCGCGGTGCTGCCGCCGAAGTTCAGCGTGCCAAAGGTTTTCGCGCCGTCGACCTGGTAGTCGCCGGCGGTCCCGCTGACCTGCTTGGCCGCGTCGACGAGCATCCGGATGCCCGACGCGCCGACCGGGTGCCCGCCGCCGATCAGCCCGCCGCTGGGGTTGACCGGCAGCCGCCCGCCGATCTCGATCTCCCCGTTCTCGATCGCCTTCCACGACTCACCCGGCCCGGTCAGCCCGATGTGGTCGATCGCCAGATACTCACTCGGGGTGAAGCAGTCGTGCACCTCGATGCCGTCGAGGTCGTCGAGGGTCGCCTCGGCGCGGCGCAGGGCATCCAGCGCCGCCGCGCGCAGGTGCGGCATCACATACGGGTCGTCGGCGGCGCGGTCGAGTTTCTGCCGCAGCCCCAGCCCGACGGTGCGGTGTCCCCAGCCGTCGATCCGCCCCAGCGGGCGGGCGTCGGGGTGCGCGCGCAGGTAGGTGTCGCTGACCAGGACGACGCCCGCGCCGCCGTCGGTCATCTGGCTGCAGTCGAAGCGCCGCAGCCGGCCTTCGATAACGGGGTTTGTCGCGTCGTCGTCGGCGATCGGGTCGGGCACCGTCCAGCCGCGGGTCTGCGCGAGCGGATTGCGGCGCGCGTTGGCGAAGTTCAGCTGCGCGATCGCCCGCAGGTGGGTGTCGTCCAACCCGTAGCGGCGGTCGTACTCGTCGGCAACCCGGGAGAACATCGACGGCCACAGGAACCGCGCGTCGGCCCCTTCGTACCCGATCCAGGCGGCCGCACCCAGATGCGCGGCCGCGGTGTCACCGGGCACCGTCTTCTCCAGCTCTACCCCGACGACCAGAGCGGTGTCGTAGTTGCCGGAGCGCAGGTCTGCCATCGCCGCCAGCGTCGCGACGCTGCCCGACGCGCACGCGGCTTCGTGCCGGGCGGCCGGGGTGTGCCACAGGCCGTCGCACACGGTCGCCGGCATCGCACCGAGGTGGGCCTGCCCGGTGAACATCTCCCCAAAGGCGTTGCCGACGTGCACGACTCCGACATTGGCGGCGTCCAGCTTGGCCGCGGCGAGGGTGGCGTCGACGACCTCGCCGGTCAGGCCGGCAACGTCGACTCCCTCTCGGGTGAGGTTGCGTGCGAAGTCGCTCTGATAGCCGCCGAGAATCCAGACGCCGCTGTCCATGACCGAACTCTACAACCGGCGCGGCCGCAGGTGGGCGTGCCATCACGGTCAGCCGGGTCCCGTAGCGGGGTGCGATGCCGAAACTGCGCCCCGTCCCGGTCATCGCCATGCCGGGTATGCCGGGCATGCCCGCGCCGGCGGCCTCGAGGGGCTCGGCGGTGCCCAGCAGTGTCACGGGGGTGTGTGACAGCTCGGTGACATTGCTGGCCGTGGGGGCGGCGGCCCACGACGCCGGCACCGACATCGGCCCGATCTGACCCGCGCTGCGCGCCGCCGCCAACACCTCGCCGGAGCCCGCATTCGCCGACATCAGCGCCCCGGCACCGCCGCCCGTCCCCGCGCGCAACCCGCCTACCAATTCCGCAGCGGGCACGCCGGCCGAAGCCTCCTCCGCTCCCTCCTTGGCTATCTTTTGCTCGGCGGCAAGGATGTCGTACCCATCCTTGCGGGCCCCAATAAGGTTGACAGGAATGGATTGGATGCTGTTCGCCCCGTTCGTAAGTGCGAAAAAGGCGAGCACTTCATCGAGGACGGTGAAGTCTGCCGGGATAAGGGGAGGGATCGGCCCACCGGTCGGCGGTGGTCATGCGCACTGGCGCGGCAACGACGGTGCCGTCGCCGGCCACGAATTGCCTACGGGCGGGTCGTCGTCGATGGAGTCACGGATCGAGCAGTTCTCGCAGTAGAAGCTCACTCTTCGGGGAGAGCAGGTGCGGTGGGTAATGCTGCGCGACGCAGTCGAGGGCTTCGTCGCGCGATGCAAAGCCGCAGATGCGGTAGAGGGACCGCAGATCTTCGGCGTCGCGTTCGATACGTGCAGCCGCGGCTTTCATGGCAAACAAGTAACGCGGTGAGGCTATCCGCACGCTGATGCCCGGCTGCTCGAAGAGCGTCGTCGCGTTGGGGTCCGATCCGGGCAGAAACCCTTTGACTGCATCATTGAGCCAGCCTTCCGGAAGATTATGGGCGCGGGCGACGTCCTTGGCGGCCGCATACACGACCTGGTTGGGCTCGAAAACGGCGTCGAG
>NZ_JAVKSH010000142.1:0-7198 GCF_039583805.1 Mycobacterium sp.
GCGGTCGTGGTCATCGGGCTGGGCGGGGTCCTGGGTCCCGGGATCGCCACCGCCACCGCGGCACCCGTCCCGGCAGCCGCATCCATGCGCGTACCGGTAGGCCCTCTTGCTCGTCTCCCGCTGCGCGCTGCGCGGATAAGCATCCGTGCCGCGCGGATAGGTGCTCGGCAGGCACGGCGCGGCCATCCGGCAGGACCGGCGGCTCCGGGCGCGATCCGGCCTGCGGGCTAGGCGGCTGCGGCGCACTTGTGGCGACCGGCGATCCGCGATCCTGACCCCGGTCAGGTCCCGATTCGACCGAAAATCACCGCGGTCCGGCTCGTTTCTGCCACCATGGTCTGCGACGCCGGCACGGAAAGCGAAGGTCGTTCAGGGTGATCGCACATGGGTGACAGTGCACTGGTGATCACCAACCTGATCTACCGCTACGCCGAACTGCTCGACGCCGGCGACCTGGACGCGGTGGCCGTGCTTTTCGCGCACGGCCGGATCTGCGGTGTCGACGGCGGCCCGCCGGAGACGGTGTTCACCGGGACCGCCGGGGTGCGGCGGATGTACGAGATGGCCACCCGTATCCACGACGACGGCACCCCGAAGACCAAACACCACACCAGCAACGTGCAACTCGACGTCGACGAGGCGGCCGGCACCGCACGCGGCAGTTCGTACTACTGCGTCACCCAGGCCACCCCCGAGTTGCCGTTGCAGGTGATCGTGACCGGGCGCTACCGCGACACCTTTCACCGGCTGGACGGGGTGTGGTGGTTCGACACCCGGACCATGTTCGTCGACCAGATCGGCGACGTCAGCCAACACCTCAAGTTCTGAACCTTGGGCACCGCCGGCGCTTTCGACATGGCCGCCGTGCTGGCCGACGCGCAACGCAAAGAGCAGCTGACCGATTGGGGCCCCGGGGAATTCGCGACTCCCCTGGGCATGCTCCTGGCCGACTACGGCCGGGCCTGCCTGCATGCCGAACTCAACGCCGTCGGCACGCACATCCTGCGCTCCGGCATCGTGCACAGCCTGCGGATGCGGCTGCGCACCCAGGAGTGGATCGGACGGCACCCGAGATTCTCGACGAGCGGATCACCGCGCCCATCGTGGTGGTCGGGATGATGCGCAGTGGAACCACCCTGCTGCAGCGGCTGCTGGCCGCCGACCCGCGGCTGCACTGCGCCCACGGTTGGGAGGTGGTCCAGGTCGCGCCGCCAGAGGACCACGACTTCACCGGGGCCGATCCGCGCATCGCGGTCGCTGAAGCGCGCGAGGCGAGATCGCGTCACCTGGCGCCGGAGCTGTTCGCCATCCACCCGATGTACGCGACGCAGGCCGAGGAGGAAATCGTCTTCCTCGCCGACGCGTTTCTGTCGCATGTGCCCGAATCCGGGGCACACGTTCCGAACTACCGGTCCTGGCTCGACGCGCAGGACTTCTCCCCCGCCTACGCCTACCTGTATCGGATGCTGCAGTTCCTGCAGTGGCAGAAACGTCAGCGCGGCCTGGTTGCCGATCGCTGGGTGCTCAAATCGCCTGCGCACCTGGGATATCTGGATGTTTTGCGGGCACAGTTCCCCGACCTGCACCTGGTGCACATGCACCGCGACCCTTGCACCACCGTCGCGTCCGGCGCCAGCCTGAACGTCACCCTGCACGCCATGCACGCCGACACCGTCGACCTGCCGCGGGTGGGCGCGCAGTGGCTGGCGCGGATGGGCTGGGCCAACGACCGGGCGATGGCGGTCCGCGAGGCCTGGGCCTGTGACGCCGACGAAGAAACCGGCCGAGTGACCGACATCGCGTTCGACGACGCGGTCGCCGACCCGATCGCAGCCGTGGCCCGGGTGTACGACGCCGTCGGCCTGCCGCTTACCGTGGACGCCGAAGGCGCTATGCGGCGCTGGCTGCGTTATCGTCCGCGTGAGTCAGCCCGCCCGCCCTACCGGCTGGCTGACTACGGCCTGCGGCCCGAACAGGTCGATGAGCGGTTTGCGTTGTACAACAAGCGTTTCGGATCAGAGGGAGCATTGCATGGCTGACCACCCCGTCGCGACGGCGTCCCAGCACGAACAGGAACTGGCCGCGCTGGACCTGATGGAGCACCCCACCGTGCAGGCGGCCTACCGAAGCGTCGCCGAGACTTGGCTGGGCCGGGCCAAGGCCTCCGAGGCGATGCGGCAGCGGTTCGACGACGCGTTCGCCGAAGTGATGTTCTCCGCGGCGATGTGGTCGTCCAACCAGGACGTGCTGCGGCCCAGGATCACCTGCATCACCCGGCTCGCGCATCCGGTCGACGGCCGCCGCGTCCCCGGATCACGCTGGGGTATCGACAATCCCGACAGTGTGTACCGGGTGATCCCGATATCGGGCGACGAGCGCTACGAGATTCACGGCCGGGTCGGCGAGTACCGGATGACCGAGAACTACTTCACGCTGTGGGACGCCCACATGGGCACGGTCGCCGTGCTCAACGGCCGCACCATGCAGGTCGACTCCGACGGCAGCTTCACCATCACCGTCGACGCCGATCCCGCCGCCGGGCGGCCCAACCATGTGCAGACTTCGCCTGCGGCACACGAGTTCTACATCCGCGACGTGCTGCTCGACTGGGACCGCGACGACCCGAACCACCTCGGTGTCGAGCGCCTGGGCGGACGGGCAGGGACGTCGGCGCGCACGGTCGACGAGCAGGCCGAGGCGACCGCGGCGATGATGGCGCACTTCGCCGACTTCACCGGCAAGCTCAGCCACGGCGCGTACAAGATGCCGCCCAACTATGTCAACCTGGCGTGGTCGGCGGACACGGTGGGCGCGATGCGCAACCAGGTCTACGTGATGGGCCGCTTCGACCTCGGCCCCGACGAGGCGTTCGTCGTCGACCTCAACGACGGCGGCGCGCAATACTTTACGGTGCCGCTGAGCAATATTTGGGGCACCACGCTGGACATCGTGGACCGCACCGGCAGCCTCAACAAGGCCCAGTCGGCGGCCAACGACGGCGGCAGCTACACCTACGTCATCTCACCGGTCGATCCCGGCGTGGCGAACTGGATCGACTCCGCCGGGCTGCGGGAAGGCATCCTGACGCTGCGGATGGCGGAGTTCGGCGAGACCGGCCCGCGCTCGGATCTGGGTGCGCGCGGACGGGTGGTAGCGCTGGACCGTCTCGACGCCGAGGTGACTCTGCCCGCGATGAGCGCCGCGGACCGCGCTACGACGCTCGCGCAGCGACGGCAGGGGTATCTGCGCCGGCTGCCGGAAGGGACAATTTGAGATGGCCCGCTGGCTGATCACCGGCTGCTCGACGGGTTTCGGCCGCGAAATCGCCCGCGCCGCACTGGCGGCAGGCCACAGCGTCGTGGTGACCGCGCGACGGGTCGAGGCGGTGCAGGGTTTCGTCGACGAGTTCGGCGAGCGGGCGGTGGCCGCCGGCCTCGACGTGACCGACGCCGGCCAGATCGCCGCCGCGGTGGCGGCGGCCGGCGACGCGTTCGGTGGAATCGATGTACTGGTCAACAACGCCGGACACGGCTATTTGTCCGCGGTGGAAGAGGGCGAGGACGCGGCGGTGCGAAAACTGTTCGACGTCAACTACTTCGGCGCAGTCGACATGATCAGGGCGGTGCTGCCGGGGATGCGGGCCCGCCGCTCCGGTCACGTCGTCAACATCTCGTCGATGACCGGCCTGGTGGCCAACCCGCCCAACGCCTACTACTCGTCCACCAAGTTCGCGTTGGAAGCTGTCACCGAAGCGCTGGCGGCCGAGGTGCGGCCGTTGGGCATCAAGGTCACCGCGATCGAGCCCGGGGCGTTCCGCACCGACTGGGCCACCCGTTCGATGCAGGAGACACGCACGCCGATAACCGATTACGCCGAGGTGGCGACACGCAAACAGCTGATCAAACAGTTCGCCGACCAGCTGCCCGGCGACCCGCGCAAAGTGGCCGAGGCGGTGCTGATGGTGACTACGCTCGATCACCCGCCGCTGCGGTTGCTGCTGGGCCGGGACGTCCTCAAGGCTATGCGCGACAAGATCACTGCGCTGACGGCGTCCATCGACGAATGGGAGAGCGTGACCAAGGATGTGAATTTCGCCGGATCGTGACCGGTGCGCGGCGGGCACCGCGCTGCGGTGCTCGGGGCGGCGGCCGTCCCGCCCGTCGTCGCCGAGGGCTACCGCCAGCGCACTGGCGTCAACGACGATCACGGTCTTTGCGAACGTGGGTCACCGGTGCTGTCAACGTCACTGTGCCGCCCGAGCAAGACCCCATGGTCTCCTCCGGAACATCTTTGATCTGCACGCTCGGCACGCCGCTATTCTAAAACCATGAGCGCCACAACACAATTGGTTGGTTGGACGGCATGTCCGTAGACGAGCGCTCTGCTTGCCGAGTCCTGAGCGCGATGTTCGCGCTGACCTATGACACGACCCGATCGAGGTCGAACGCGTTGCCGATGGCGTCCGCAAGGGCTGGTTCCTGCAACGCGAGCAGGTAGCCGATGTGACGACCAAGGTCAGACACCGGGATCGTTTGGACGTTGTCGCAACTGACGACAGACGGCTGATCCAGCCCGTTCACCGCGCCTACCGGGACTTCGGTGGCCAGCCCTCGGACGGTCGTCGTGATCGGGGCGACGGTGACGTTGGTCAGATGTGGACGCACGACCTCGCGGGTAAGAATCAGGACAGGTCGGGGCTTGTCAAGCTGGGCGATGTGGATCGGTCGCATCAGTCGATGTCGAGGGCGGTACGAGCAGAGTGGCCGGCCAGCGCATCCACATCACTCGGCGCTGACATGCTGGCCGCGAGGATCTCCGCGTCGCGTTCTGCGAGACGACGGCGTCGTTCCCGTTCCAGCGCTCTCAGCACGACGGCCGCACGGCTGCGGGCATGGTGTCCCCGGACTTCGGCATCGATGAAAGCGACGATCTCGTCGGGCAACCGGACCGCAATTTGTGTGCTCACGTCATCGATGGTACCGGTTTGGTATGCACTTCAGGGTCCGGATGCGCTGACGGTCAACGCGCTCACGCCTCGGCTCTCTACGCCTACGACTACCGGGCAGGCAGCACCGACGGTGACAATCGGAAGATGCGGCGTGCCTTCGAACTCGGCCTGCCGATCATCGGGATCTGTAGACCTGGGAGCGGTGGCCGACCCTGGTGATCACGATCTGCTGGCGCTGCTCGTCGAGCATGTACAGCACGCGGTAGTCGCCGCGGCGTGCAGACCATTGGCCCTCAAAGTCCTCTCGCAACGGCTTGCCGACGCGGCGCGGATCGCGAGCAAGAGGACCGTAGATGAACTCCACCACGGCGGGTATGACGCGCGGCGGCAGCTTGTCGATATCCCGGCGGGCACTGCTGGCCAGTCCGACCATCTAGCTCACAGATGGCCAACGCCATAGCGGCGCCGGGCCTCGGCCTCTGTCATCAGCGCACCAGCCTCGGCTTCCTCGCGCGCCTTCGCGATGTCCTCGTGTACACCGGGCTGCGACTGCCAGTACAGCGTCTCTTCGAGAGCCTCCAAGTCATCCACGGACATCAGTACCGCCGCGGGTTTGCCGTGCCTGGTAATTGTCACCCGTTCGTGGGTGTTGATCGCGCTGTCGATCAACTCGTTCAACTTTGCCTTTGCTTCGGTCAGCGGCAATGTAGTCATGCTCCGATGATACCGTACGGTATCGAATACAGGTCTGATCAAGTCTGAAACCAGTGCCGATAACGGCGATGGGGGCAATCAACGTCGCTGCGAGCGCGGCGAGCTATCGCGCAGCAGCGGCCGGGGAAGTGTGGCTGGCTCGGCTGAGATTCGGTTCCACCGGCCGACAGTGCTTGACCCGGACAGACACCACTGAGACGAATTCTGTTCTGGCGCAACACTATTAGATGAGTGGCTGCGTCGCTATGCCGGCCAGAAACCGCGCGGCAACACCGCCGCAGTGTGGGCGATCACGGATGCGAACCAGACGGTCGTCTGCTCCGCCACCTTGTCGATGACCTCCGTCGATCGGTCCGCCGGCCCCGAAAGTCTGAGGAAGGGCGCAACGCGGCAGATTCCCGCGCTGGTGATTGGTCGGCTGGCCACAGACACTCGCGTGGCTGGACTTGGCCCGGGGACTGAGATGGTCAAGCACGTCCTGGCCACCGCGGCCGAACTGAACATCAAGGCGGCCTGTCGCGTCGTCGTCACTGCGCTCAACGCTGATGCGTTCCGCTGGTGGCAACGGTTCGGGTTCGAACCGTTCAATACCGACGACCCGGCCAACCCGGATCTCTACCTGTTGACCAAAGATATAGTCCAAACCCTGGCCGGCCTGGGAGACTGCAGCCATGGACGACAGTGCGGTTGAGCTGCATCTTCGCCAACTGATCTTCGATCGGCTTGCCGACATCGTCGCCGCGAACGGCGTCGTCACCCGGTCCGAGCTGGAACAACTTCACGTCGGAGACCAGCAATGGCGGATAATCGACCGCAACCGAGGTATACGGAACCCCAAAGAACTGTTGGCGACGCTGTCAGTGATCTCCAACCCCAGGGGCCCATACGCAGATGCGCAGATAGCCGACGCTCTCTACGCCTACGACTACCGGGCAGGCAGCACCGACGGTGACAATCGGAAGATGCGGCGGGCCGTCGAACTCGGCCTGCCGATCATCTTGCTCCGCACCATCCACCCAGGCATCTTCGTGCCGATATTTCCTGTCTACGTCATCGCCGATGACACTGCTCACCGGCGGTTCCTCCTCGCTCTCGACGAGAGCCTTCGCTTCGTCTCCGACCCGCTTCAGCTCAAACCAGCCGAACGCGAATATGCCGAACGAATCGTCAGGCAACGCCTTCACCAGCCGGAATTCCGTGGACGCGTCCTCCTCGCCTACCGAACACAGTGCACTGTCTGCCGCCTCCGGCATGGCGAGCTCCTCGATGCCGCCCACATCATCGGCGACAACAGGCAGCATGGCCTTCCGATCGTCGAAAACGGTCTGAGCCTGTGCAAGATCCACCACGCTGCCTTCGACGCAAACCTGCTCGGCATCTCACCGGATTACGTCGTCCACATCAATCGCGCCCTCATGGATGAAATCGACGGGCCGATGCTGCGGTACGGCCTTCAAGAGATGGACGGCCGACTTCTTACCCTGCCGGCGCGTGCGTCCGACCAGCCGGCACCCGATCGACTGGCCGAACGATTCG
>NZ_JAVKSH010000143.1:0-6889 GCF_039583805.1 Mycobacterium sp.
TTAGTCGCCGTGTATGGCTGACCGGCCGGCCGGTTACCCACAACGCGCCGGACGGTTGTCGGGCCCGACGGCGGTGTCTAGGGTGGGACCTGGCCGCCGCGGGGGCGAGTCACATGTCGCGTTACACGCACTGCCGTCCGAATTGATGTCGTCGAGTTGTCGTGGAGGTCCCGGATTGGCCGAACGCGGTGCGAGCCCCTCGGATGTTCTGGTGATCTTCGGAATCACCGGAGATCTGGCCCGCAAGATGACCTTTCGCGCGCTGTACCGACTGGAGCGCCGCAACCTGCTGGATTGCCCGATCGTGGGCGTGGCCATCGATGACATCACCGTTGAGCAGCTGGTCAAGCGGGCGCGGGAGTCGATCATCGCGACCGGTGAGCCGCTCGACGACACGGTGTTCGACCGGCTGGCGGACCGGTTGTGCTACCTGCACGGCGACGTCACCGACAGCGCCCTATACACCGAACTGGCCGACACGATCGGATCGGGGCGCCGGCCGCTGTACTACCTGGAGATGCCGCCGTCGCTGTTCGCGCCGATCGTCGAGAACCTGGGCAGAGCCGGCCTGCTGGAGCGGGCCCGGGTGGCGGTGGAGAAGCCGTTCGGCCACGACCTGGCCTCGGCGCGGGAGCTCAATTCGCGCCTGCATGCCGTGCTCGACGAGGAGCAGATCCTGCGGGTGGATCACTTCCTGGGCAAACAGCCCATCGTGGAGCTGGAGTACCTGCGGTTCGCCAACCTGGCGCTGGCCGAGTTGTGGGACCGTCACAGTGTCTCCGAGATGCACATCACCATGGCGGAGAATTTCGGGGTGGAGGACCGGGGCAGGTTTTACGACGTCGTGGGCGCGTTGCGCGACGTGGTGCAGAACCATCTGCTGCAGGTGCTGGCACTGGTCGCCATGGAGCCGCCCGCCGGCCCGAGCGCCGACGACCTCAACGACAAAAAGGCCGAGGTGTTCCGCGCGATGCCGGCGCTGGACCCGGCGCGCTACGTGCGGGGGCAGTACACGGGCTACACCGACATCGACGGGGTGGCCGCAGACTCCCAGACGGCTACCTTCGTCGCGATGCGCCTGGAGATCGACAACTGGCGCTGGGCGGGGGTGCCGATCTTCCTGCGGGCAGGCAAGGCGCTTCCGGAGAAGGTGACCGAGGTGCGGTTGTTCCTGCGTCGCACCCCGGCGCTGGCGTTTCTGCCCAAACCCACCCGGGTCGATCCGAACCAGATCGTGCTGCGCGTCGATCCCGATCCCGGCATGCGTCTGCAACTGGCCGCCGTCGAGGGCGACTCGTGGCGTGACGTGCACCTGGACTCGTCGTTCGCTGCGGATCTGGGCGAACCGATCCGGCCCTACGAGCGGCTGCTGCACGCCGGGTTGACGGGCGATCGCCAGCTGTTCGCACGGGAGGACAGCATCGAGGAGACGTGGCGGATCGTGCAGCCGCTGCTCGACGCCCCCGGCGAGGTCCATCCCTACGAACCCGGTTCCTGGGGGCCGAAGGCAGCGGCGGCATTGCTGCGCGGCCACCGCGGTTGGCAGCAGCCATGGGTGCCGGGCACCACCACATCACACTGAGGAGAACGCGACGACATGCAGCTGGGGATGATCGGTTTGGGCCGGATGGGTGCCAACATCGTGCGCCGCCTGACCAATGACGGACACGACTGCGTGGTCTACGACCACAATCCCGACGCGGTCACGGCGATGGCCGGTGAGGACAGGACGACCGGGGTGTCGTCGCCGGCGGAGTTGGCCGAAAAGCTGGCAATTCCGCGGGTGGTCTGGGTGATGGTGCCGGCCGGGGACATCACCACCGCGGTGGTCGCGGACCTGGCGAAGACGCTGCAGGCCGGCGACATCATGATCGACGGCGGCAACTCCTACTACCGCGACGACCTTGTGCACGCGAAGATGTTGGCCGAGAACGGGATTCACCTGCTGGACTGCGGGACCAGCGGCGGCGTGTGGGGCCGGGAGCGCGGCTACTGCCTGATGATCGGCGGCGACGACGACGCGTTCGCGCACGCGGAGCCGATCTTCGCCAGCGTCGCACCCGGAGTCGACGCGGCCCCGCGCACGCCGGGTCGGGACGGCGAGGTCACCCAGGCCGAGAAGGGGTACCTGCATTGCGGAGCCGTCGGGGCGGGGCACTTCGTCAAGATGGTGCACAACGGCATCGAGTACGGGATGATGGCGTCGCTCGCCGAGGGGTTGAACATCCTGCGCAACGCCGACGTCGGCACCCGCGAGCAGGACGGCGACGCCGAGACGGCGCCGCTGGAGAACCCCGAGTTCTATCGGTACGACATCGACATTCCCGAGGTCGCCGAGGTGTGGCGCCGGGGCAGCGTGATCGGCTCCTGGCTGCTGGATCTGACCGCGGGCGCGTTGCGCCAATCACCCGACCTGTCCGATTTCGCCGGCCGGGTCTCCGACTCCGGCGAAGGACGCTGGACCTCCATTGCGGCGATCGACGAGGGTGTGCCCGCGCCGGTGCTGACGTCGGCGCTGTACTCCCGCTTCGCCTCGCGGCGCCTTGACCTGTTCGCCGACCAGGCGCTGTCGGCGATGCGCAAGCAGTTCGGCGGGCACGACGAGAAGGCGGCGCCGTAGCTCAGCGGCCGACGAATTCGACCACGACGTCGCTGAACGCGTCGTTGTCGTCGCCCGCCGCGGTGTGCCCGGCCCCCGGCAGTTCGACGAACTCCGCGGTGGGCACCTTCGCCAGGAAATCCTGGACGCCCTCGGTGCTGACCACGTCGGACAGCTTGCCGCGGATCAACAGGATCGGGATCGTTAGGTTGATGGCCGCCTGCTCCAGCATCTCGGTCCGCAGCTGCGGGTCGTCGGCAGGCTTGGTCAAAAACGCCGGGTCCCAATGCCAGTACCACCGCCCGTCGCGCAGCCGCAGGTTCTTCGTCAACCCCTCCGGGCTGCGCGGCTTGCGGCGATACGGCAGGTACGCGGCGACCGCGTCTGCCGCCTCCTCCAGCGAGTCGAAGCCGTCCGCGTGGGCGAACATGAAATCGCGGATGCGCGCGCTGCCGTTTTTCTCGAACCGTGGCACCACATCCACCAGCACCAGCCGGGTGACTCGTTCGGGGCCGGCCCGGTCGGCGACGAGGATGCCGGTCAGCCCGCCCATGCTGGCCCCGATCACCACCGCCGTTCGGCCGATCGTGTCCAGTACGCGCAGGACGTCTTCGGTCAACGTCTCGATGGCGTAGTCGGCCGTGGGTGAACGATCGCTGTCGCCGTGCCCGCGAGTGTCGAGCGCCACCACGCGGAATCCCTCGTCGGCCAGGATCTGGCCGGTGTTCTTCCAGGAGAAGCGGTTCTGGCCGCCGCCGTGCAGCATGAGTATCGCCGGCCGGCCTGCCGGCGTATCCGGGCCCGGGTTCCATTCGTCGGCAATCAGGGTGATGCCGCCGGCACCCGGATACTTCACGGTGTGCGGCGTGGTCGTCACGGGGTGTGACCTTACGGTATCGCCGGCGGGACCGGCGCATCCGGGAACAACTCGGCGAAGGTGCCGACCAGCACGCGGTCCCTGATGTCCGGCGCGACGTCGTCGAACAGTCGATGCAGCGTCTGCTGGGTGTGTCCGAAGGTGCCTTCGATGTGCGGATAATCGCTGCCCCACAGCACATTTCGGTAACCCATCGCCGCGGCCACGGCAACCGCAGAGGCGTCATGCTGAAACGACGCGTACACCTGGGAGTAGATGATCTCCCGCGGGCTGCGGCCAAGCTTGGGCCGCACCACCATTGCGTGCTGTCGGTAGCCCTCTTCCATGCGGTCGGCGATGAACGGAACCCATGTCGCGCCGCCCTCGGCCACCAGCACCTTCAGCGCCGGATGACGGTCCAAGGCGCCGCAGGCGACCAGCTTGGTCACCGCCCGCTGGCCGCCGAACGACGTCTCGGTGTAGTTCAGCACGGCGCCACCGGGACCGTGGTGGCTGACCCCGATCGCGCCGCCACCAGCGAAATCGATTGGCTCCGTGCCGATGTGGAAGGCGATGACCATGCCGGTGTCTTCGGCGGCGGCCCAGAACGGCTCCCATTCGTCGTGGTTGTAGTCGCGCTGCGCCGGATGCGGTGTCACCGGCAAGAACACCGCCTTGAACCCGAGCGCGGCGCAGCGTTCCAGCTCGCCGACAGCGTCGCCGACGTCCAGTGTGGACACCTGCGCGGTGGGGATCAGCCGCGGCGAGAAATCCAGGATCGTCTGTTTGGCCCAGTCGTTGGATGCCCGCATGGCCTCGCGCAACAGTTCCGGCGTCCGGAACGAGCTCGACCACATCCCCAGCGACGGGAACACCAGTTCGGAGAAGATGCCCTCGTTGTCGAGGTCGGCCAGTCGCTTGCCGACGTCCCGCGACCCGGCGGCGGCCACGGTGGTCCGCATGAACTCTTGCTGGGCGAGGCTCGGCAGCCGGCGGCGAAAAGTCTGCCCGTCGACATGGATGGTCTCCCAGCGTCCGTCCGGATCCTTTTCCGTCCGCGGCACCAGATCGGCAAGCCGTGCGGGTAGGCGGGACCGCCACAGGTCGTCGGGCTCGATGAAGTGCGAGTCCGCCGAGTTCGCCCACAACTTGACCGGGGTCTGGTTCTGGGCGGGTACCGCCATGGGGAGACATTAGAATAAGTCAGGTGCCGAATTCCACTACTCCATCCGGCCCATCCGCCCCGTCCGGCCCATCCGGCGGCTCCGAGCCGGAGCAGGGCATGGCAGATGACGCGGCGCAAGCGGGGTCTGCGGTGGACGCGGTGGAATCGCATGCGGCGGATCGGGAGAGCAGGGTCGACACCGGCGCGTCGACCAAGCGAGCGAGGCCGGTGAGCCGGGACGCGCTGATCGCCGTCTCGGCCGTGATTGTGGTACTGGCGGCACTGGTCGGCTGGCTGGGCTTTCGTGCCTACGAGTCCCACGAGTTCGCGGCCACGCGCGATCTGTTCGTGCAAGCGGCGCGGCAGGCGGCCGTCGACCTCAGCACCGTCGACGATGAGCATGCCGACGCCGACGCGCAGCGGATCCTGGACTCGGCGACCGGCGCGTTCCGGGTCAGCTTCTCCCGGCGGTCCCGGGCGTTCGTCGACAGCGTCCGGCAGTCACATTCGAAATCCGTGGGAACGGTCCTCGAGGCCGGGTTGGAGACGCAGGCCGGCGACGCGGGGCAGGTGCTGGTGGCGGTGGCGGTGACGTCGGCGAAATCGGCTGGGCCCGAGCGGCAACCGCAGCAGTGGCGGATGCGAATAACCGTCCAGAAGACGGGTGACGGCGCGAAGATCGCCAAGGTCGATTTCGTGTCATGACCCGAGCACGCGGCGGCCTGGGCCGTGAGGCTGCACCTGTCGACTGGTTCTCCGTGCTCGTCTACGGGCTTCTGCCGGGAGTTGCCTTCCTGCTTGCGTCGGCTGCCGGCTTGCTGAAGTGGCATGACTCCGCGGCCCGCGACGACGACATCGCCCGTATCCAATCCGTCACGGCAGCAAAGGATTCCACGATCGCTCTGCTGTCCTTCCGGCCGGACACCGCCGAGAAGGACGTGGAGGCGGTGCGGGCTCGATTGACCGGCCGCTTCCGCGACAGCTACACCCAGGCGACCCGGGACGTCCTGGTGCCCAATGCGAAAGACCGCGAGGTCACCGCGATCGCTCACGTTCCCGCGGCCGCGTCGGTGACGGCCACCGGGAATCACGCCGTTGTGCTGGTGTTCGTCGACCAGGCCGTCACGATCCCCGGCTCGCCGACCGTCGGCGGAACTTCGAGTGTGCGGGTGACGCTGGACAAAGTCGGCGGGCAGTGGTTGGTGTCCGGTTTCGACGCGCTCTGATCGGCGGGGCGGTTCGGGTGCGGTTGCGGGCTCGCGGCATACTCGTCGCGCTGCAGTTTGCGGGTGTCGAGCCCTCCGGGACGAGAAGGGTCGGATGATGACTGGATCGCGCTGGATCGACGTACACGCTCCCGAGGTGGAGTTGAAGGCACTGACCTGGGGTCCGCCCGACGGCCCGATCGCGCTGTGCCTGCACGGATTTCCCGACACCGCGTACAGCTGGCGGATGGTGGGGCCGCGGCTGGCCGAGGCGGGCTGGCGGGTAGTGGCGCCGTTCATGCGCGGTTACGCGCCGTCGGCTATCCCGTCGGACGGCAGCTATCACATCGGTGCGCTGATGGACGACGCGTTGCGGGTGCGTTCGGCGGTTGGTGGCAGTGATCGCGACGTGGTGATCGGCCATGATTGGGGGGCGATCGCGGCAACCGGGTTGGCTGCGCTGCCCGAAAGTCCTTTCGCCAAAGCGGTGATCATGTCGGTGCCGCCTGCTGCGGCGTTCCGCCCGCTGGGACGGGTTGCCGACCGGGGCCGGTTGCTCGGCGTGCTGCCGCGTCAACTGCTGCGCAGCTGGTACATCCTGTACTTCCAATTACCATGGCTGCCTGAGCGTTCCGCGTCCTGGGTGCTGCCGCGGCTGTGGCGACGATGGTCTCCCGACTACGATGCCGAGGAGGACCTGCGCCATGTCGACGCTGCGATCGGTACCCCGGAGAGCTGGCGCGCCGCGCTCGGACCCTACCGGGCGACCATCCGCAACAGCCGTCCGCCGGCGCGGTACGCGGAGTTGCACCGGCACTGGACGTCGGCGCCGAAACTGCCGAGCCTCTACCTGCACGGCCGCGAAGATGGCTGCGCCACAGCGGCTTTCGCGCACTGGACGGACAAGGTGCTGCCTGCGGGCAGTGACGTGGCCGTCGTCGAGCACGCCGGACATTTCCTGCAACTCGATCGACCGGATCGGGTTGCCGAGCTCCTGCTGAGGTTCATCGGCCCCGCGGGCTAGCAGGCGGTTACGGTTCGTCGTTTTGGTCGTCGTCGTCGTC
>NZ_JAVKSH010000144.1:0-6884 GCF_039583805.1 Mycobacterium sp.
AAACCCAACCCCCACAGGCACAACGCCACACGCCGCACAAGGGCTAACCCGATCGCGGTGCGGAAAACGGGCCTAGCGGCCGAAGGATCTCCTACATCTGCGACTGCTCTCGATCTGCGGCCTCATCGACTCCGAGTACCTCGCGGCGCCCTGCGTGCGTCCCTGCGGGCACGTATTGCTGTCGCCAATCCACGTCGCCGCACACCGTCCCCGGCGCCGGATGAGTCCGAGCGTGTCGCGACATCCCGGAATTTCTCCTCGGACGCCGTCTCTGGTGCGTCATCGGAGGTGGCGGACAGGAACCAGTCCGGCAGGGCCAGTTTGCAGATTGTGCGCGCCGTGAGCAGGTACTGGCGCGCAAACGAACCGGTCGTGTAGGGCAGGTCATAGTCCACGCACAAGGCGCGCACCCGTTCGGCGATCTCGGGGTATCGATTGCTCGGCAGGTCAGGAAAAAGGTGATGTTCGATTTGGTAACAGAGGTTTCCCGTCATGAACGCCAGTACCTTCCCGGCCCGGAAGTTCGCAGTGCCCAGCATCTGCCGCAGATACCATTCCGGCTTCGTCTCACCCTCGAGCACCGACGGGGTGAACTTCTCCGCTCCGTCCGCGAAGTGACCGCAGGCGATCACCACGTACGCCCACGCATTGCGCAGCCCGTTGGCCACCACATTGGCCCCGAGTGTGCGGCGCCACCGCCGGAGACTCAGCGCGGGGAAGAGGACATAGTCCTTGCCGGCCTGGCGAGCAATCTTGCGGAGCAACGCGGTTTTGTGGGCGGCTTTCCCGGCCTCTGTCGTCTCGCGATCCTGCACCGCATACAAGCCGTGGAACGCGACGCCCCATTCGAAGGCGGCCGCCAGCAGCACAGCACGCAACGGCTGGACCAAGTTGCTGGCCTGCCACTGCTGGTCCCGGGTGACCCGCAAGACGCCGAATCCGAGGTCGTCGTCCACGCCGACGACGTTTGCGAAGACGTGGTGTCGGTAGTTGTGGGAGTACCGCCACTGCGACGTGAGAGCGGCCATGTCCCACTCCCAGGTACTGGAATGGATTTCCGGGTCGTTCATCCAATCCCATTGGCCGTGGCTGATGTTATGGCCGAGTTCCATGTTGTCGATGCTTTTGGCCACGGCCAGGGCGACGGTTCCGACCGCCCATCCGATCCTGCTTTTGCTCCCGAGGATGATCAGCCTCGCGACGATCTCGAGGGATCGGTGAAAAGCGATGACGCGCAGTATGTATGCCCGATCCTTGGCGCCGCGCGACGCCTCGATGTCGCCGCGGATAGCTTCCAACGCGACCGCGAGCGACTCGACGTCCGCGTCGCTCAGATGGGCGTATTCAGCGACGTCGGTGATGGCCATCGACGCTCACAGAGATTCGGGCAACATCGTGGGCGGCTGTGCTTCGCGCACGGTCGCGCGGCGACAGCCGGCGTTACACAGCATCTAGAGTCACGTCCGATCTGTGGATGCGGCTGCCCTCGCTCTCGTCACGGGACGGAGGGCACGGCAGCCCCCCGAACCTCGGGGTCCGGTAGGCGGCGGGGCCACCTACTCGAACACCGAACCTGCTTTGTCGGCTCTACGCCGTATGGACCCTAGACCCCTGCGGCGCCACCAGCAAGCACGGGCGGGCACCCTGCACGTCGACCTCGGGCACAGCCTGTGGCTGAAGGCCTGTGACTGGCGACGTGTCTGTCCACCAGGTGGCCACGTCCGAAACACCTTCAGTAGGGAATGACACCCACCAGGCAGGGCTGCGGGCTGTGGTCGCAGTAGAAGCGGCCGTAGAACGGGGCCGCCGCGACGACGGAGGCGAACACCGCCGACATCACCGCGATGGCCAACGCCGACAGCAGCGGCTTGTCCGCCATCGCCAGGATCAACCCGGCGACCGTGCACGCCACCACGTAGACCAGGACGACGAACACCACCGGCGTCTTGTGCGGCGACGGGTCGCGGGTCCACCAGAAGAACAGACCGGGCCCGACCGCCGCCGCCGGAACCCACACCGCGAACAGCAGCGACACCAGCTGCCACCACTTCACGTTGTGGTAGCGGCCGGGCACGGTGATCGACGGCGCCGGCGCGGCAGCCGGGTCCGGCGAGGGAGCCTGGACCACCGGCAGCTGCACGTCGGTGTCGAAGGTCGGCGTGTACGGCTCGGTCTTCGGCAGCGCGTCGTCGTCGTGCGGATCGCGATCAGCCACGGGTCATCACCTCGATCACGGTGAGCACTCCGAACCAGCCCGGTGCCAACGCCAGGGCGAACGCACCCAACGCCGTCACCCAGCGGCGACGCGACAGCAGGATCAGCAACAGACCGGTGACACTGGGTATCCCGACGACCAGGGCGATGACGACGTCGGGCCGGACCCGGGTGTGAACCAACAGGGTGGCCGCGGCGCCGGCCAGCACGCCCACCGCCACGCCGAGCAGCATCGTGCTGGCCAAAACCCACGAACGCGGCAGCGGAATCACGGTTTACGACTGTACTGCGGCAGCCCGCGGCTAGCGCGGTACATGTGCGGCGTGCCCGCCGGATATCGGGCCGGGGGCACCACCCGCCAGCGGTGGAACGTCAGCCGCGTCAGCCACCACCGGGCTGCGCGCCGGCGGCCGCTCACCGCGCTCGTAGCCGGCCCCGGTGATCACCGGGGCCTGCGCCAGCCCGCCGTTCTCGGCGTCGCTGAACGCCCGCCCGCGGGACAGAAACCGCACGCCGTCCGGGGCTTCCAGGCTGAACCCGCCGCCGCGGCCGGGCACCACGTCGATGACCAGCTGGGTGTGTTTCCAGGTCTGGAACTGCGGCCCGGAGATCCACACCGGCACGCCGTCACCGGCGCCGTTTTCCAGATCGAGCACGCCCAGCAGCACGTCGCGGTCGCCGACGATGAAGTCGCCGTCGGGGTAGCACATCGGCGACGACCCGTCGCAGCAGCCACCGGACTGGTGGATCATCACCGGGCCGTGCCGCGCGATCAGCCGGCTCAGCAGCTGCGCGGCGGCCGCGGTGATCACCACCCGGTCGACCATCAGAACAGGCCCCCTCTCAGAACAGGCCCACCGCTTTCTCCGAGTAGGACACCAGCAGGTTCTTGGTCTGCTGGTAGTGGTCAAGCGCCATCTTGTGGTTCTCCCGGCCGAACCCGGACTGCTTGTAGCCGCCGAACGCCGCGTGCGGCGGGTACGCGTGATAGCAGTTGATCCACACCCGGCCGGCCTGGATCTCACGCCCGGCCCGGTAGGCGGTGTTGCCGTCGCGGCACCACACGCCCGCGCCCAGGCCGTAGAGGGTGTCGTTGGCGATGCTCATCGCGTCGTCGTAGTCGGTGAACGACGTCACCGCCACCACCGGCCCGAAGATCTCCTCCTGAAAGACCCGCATCTTGTTGTTGCCGCCGACGATCGTCGGCTGCATGTAGTAGCCGCCGGACAGGTCGCCGCCGAGCTCGGCGCGCTCGCCGCCGGTGATGATCACCGCACCCTCCTGCTTGCCGATCTCGATGTAGGACAACACCTTTTCGAGCTGGTCGTTGGAGGCCTGCGAGCCGAGCATGGTCGCGATGTCGAGCGGGTCGCCCTGGCGGACCGCCTTGGTGCGGATCGCGGCGAGCTCGAGGAACTCGTCGTGGATGTCGGCCTGGATCAGGCTGCGCGACGGGCAGGTGCACACCTCGCCCTGGTTGAGGGCGAACATGGTGAAGCCCTCCAGCGCCTTGTCGCAGAAGTCGTCGTGGGCAGCCATCACGTCGGAGAAGAAGACGTTGGGGCTCTTGCCGCCCAGCTCCAGGGTGACCGGGATCAGGTTCTGCGACGCGTACTGCATGATCAGCCGGCCGGTGGTGGTCTCCCCGGTGAACGCGACCTTGGCGATCCGGTTGCTCGACGCCAGCGGTTTGCCGGCTTCGGCGCCGAACCCGTTGACGACGTTGACCACCCCGGGCGGCAGCAGGTCTCCGATCAGGCTCATCAGGTACAGGATCGACGCCGGGGTCTGCTCGGCGGGCTTGAGGACTACCGTGTTGCCCGCCGCCAGCGCGGGCGCCAGCTTCCAGGCGCCCATCAGGATCGGGAAGTTCCACGGGATGATCTGCCCGACCACGCCCAGCGGCTCGTGGAAATGGTAGGCCACGGTGTTCTCGTCGACCTGGGAGAGCGCACCCTCCTGGGTGCGGATCGCCGCGGCGAAGTACCGGAAATGGTCGGCGGCCAGCGGGATGTCGGCGGCGATCGCCTCACGGATCGGTTTGCCGTTGTCCCAGACCTCGGCCACCGCCAGGTCCTGGCGGTGCTCGTCGATGCGGTCGGCGATCTGCGAAAGGATCGCGGCCCGCTGCGCGGGCGCCGTCCTGCCCCACGCCGGCGCGGCGGCGTGCGCGGCGTCGAGCGCGGTGTCGACGTCGGCCTCGTCGGAGCGCGGCACCTCGCAGAACGGCTGGCCGGTCACCGGGGTGGGGTTCTCGAAATACCGCCCGTGCACCGGCGCCACCCACTCGCCGCCGATGAAGTTGCCGTAGCGGCTCTGGTAGGACATCAGCGCACCCGCGGATCCTGGACGTGCAAAAACGGTCATCGGCTCAGCTCCTCGTCCTCTACTGTTACGCAGCTCACACTACCGCCGCGACCACAATGGCTGCCATGGTTGCGCTGGACCCGGACGACCCCTACCGGTGGCTGGAGGACATCACCGGCGAGGACGCGCTGAACTGGGTGCGCGCCCACAACGAGCCGACGGTGACGCAGTTCTCCGGCCCGGATTTCGAGCAGATGCGCGCCCAAGCAATCGAGGTGCTCGACACCGACGCGCGCATCCCCTACGTCCGTCGTCGCGCGGAGTTCCTCTACAACTTCTGGCGGGACGCGGCCAACCCCCGCGGGCTGTGGCGGCGCACCACACTGGACAGCTACCGAAGCGACGCCCCCGACTGGGACGTGCTGATCGACGTCGACGAGCTGGGGCGGGCCGACGGCCAAAACTGGGTATGGGGTGGCGCGACCGTGATCGAGCCCGAGTACACCCGCGCACTGATCAGCCTGTCCCGCGGCGGCTCGGACGCGGCGGTGGTACGCGAATTCGACATGACGACACGCGAATTCGTCGCCGACGGGTTCGCGTTGCCGGAAGCCAAGACCTCCGTCAGCTGGGCCGACCCGGACACGGTGCTGGTCGGCACCGACTTCGGTGACGGGTCACTGACCGAGTCGGGCTATCCGCGGGTGGTCAAGCGGTGGCGGCGCGGCCAGCCGCTGGCTCAGGCGCAGACCCTGTTCGAGGGGTCGAGCCGCGACGTGACGGTGGCGGCGGGCGTCGACCGCACACCGGGTTTCGAGCGCACCCTGATCCGGCGCGCCGTGGACTTCTTCAACGACGAGGTGTACGAGCTGCGCGGCCTCCCGGACGATCCGGAGCTGATCCGCGTCGACGCGCCCACCGACGCGACAGTCTCGGTGCATCGGCAGTGGCTGCTGATCGAGCTGCGCACCGACTGGCTGACCGGTACGGCGTCCTATGCTGCGGGCTCGCTGCTGGCCGCCGGCTACGACGACTTCCTCTGCGGCGCAGCATCTTTGCAGGTCGTGTTCGAGCCCGACGAGCACACCGCGCTGCACCAGTACGGGTGGACCCGTGACCGGCTGGTGATCGTCACCCTGGCCGACGTGGCCAGCCGCGTCGAGATCGTCACACCGGGCAGTTGGCGGCGCCGGGCGGTCACCGATGTCCCCGCCAACACCACCACCGTGATCGCCGCCATCGACGACACCGGCGACGAGGTCTTCCTGGACTCCAGCGGGTTCGACACACCGTCGCGGCTGCTGCACGGCGCGGTGGACGGACCGCTGCGGCAGATCAAGTCCGCGCCGGCGTTCTTCGACGCACACCGTCTGGACGTCACACAGCATTTCGCGGCGTCGGCGGACGGCACCTCGATTCCGTACTTCGTGGTCCGCCCGCGCGACGCCGCCGGCCCGACGTTGCTGCACGGCTACGGCGGGTTCGAGTCGTCGAGCACTCCCGGATACGACGGGGTGCTGGGCCGGCTGTGGCTGGCCCGCGGCGGCACCTACGTGCTGGCCAACATCCGCGGCGGCGGCGAGTACGGGCCCGGCTGGCACACCCAGGCGATGCGCGCGGGCCGGCATCTGGTGGCCGAGGACTTCGCCGCGGTGGCAACGGACCTGGTGCGTCGCGGCGTCACCACCGTCGAGCAGCTCGGCGCGGAGGGCGGCAGCAACGGCGGTCTGCTGATGGGCGTCATGCTCACCCAATACCCGCAGCTGTTCGGCGCGCTGGTATGTCAGGTGCCGCTGCTGGACATGCGCCGCTATCACCTGCTGCTGGCCGGCGCGTCCTGGATGGCCGAATACGGCGATCCCGACGACCCCGACGACTGGGCGTTCCTCTCCCAATACTCGCCGTACCACAACATCGCGGCCGACGTGCGCTATCCGCCGGTGCTGGTCACCTCCTCGACCCGCGACGACCGGGTGCATCCCGGGCACGCCCGCAAGATGACGGCCGCCCTGGAGGCGGCCGGGCACCGGGTCTGCTACTACGAGAACATCGAGGGCGGGCACGCCGGAGCGGCGGACAACGCGCAGGCCGCGTTCAAGGCGGCGCTGAGTTTTTCGTTCCTGTGGCGGATTCTGGGGCGGTAGCCACCGGCGCGTTGCACCGCGGATGCGTGACCGGCGTGCCACGATCGAAGACTCGGAGGTCCAGATGAGTCCGTTGCTGGTGGTATTCATGTCAGTCGGTCTGCCGATCGCGGGTGTCGGCCTGTTCGAGCTGCAGGCGCGACTCGAACAGTGGGCTCAGCGGCGTCACGCCGACGACTAGCGGTGCGGCGGGAGGTGCGGCCGGCCGGCAGTGCCTAG
>NZ_JAVKSH010000145.1:0-1241 GCF_039583805.1 Mycobacterium sp.
AACTGGACGGACATCGCTTGGCTGCGTGGACGGATGCACGGCAGGGCATCGTCGTGCCAGGGAGGCAGAACGGCGCGGTGCGCCTCGTCGACAGCGATCTGCGCGCTTCTCGCGCGGAACGTCCGCGATCTGCGGTCACGCTCGCGCACCGAACATAGAGCCGCACAAAGTCTTTCGGCCGGTGACGACGGCCATGACGACGGCCATGACGACGGCCATCGCGATGCCGTTGCCAGCGCCCGAGAGGTATGTGAATACCTCGAACAGGGACACACCACCAACCAGGCTGCGCGCGGCATGCAAAGCGCCAATCCCAACTTGTCGCTGACGACGGCTTCCCAGTTCGTGTCGATCGCCAGGGCGATGTACTGCAAGCAGGCCGGCAACGGCGAGTCGCCGTAACCGCGGCTGCGCCGCTCGCTGACGTCCTGCGGCGGCCTTACGCGCCGTCGTTCGGTCCGCCGGAGTTGGCGCCCGCGATGTCGGTGATCGGGAAGTTCGGCATCGGCCGCGGTGACGGCGTGTTCGGCAGGGTCGGGATCTCGCTGACCGGGATGTCGTGCAGATCGTCGGCCGGCGGGCCGTTCTCGCGGCCGCCGTAGACGCTGCCCGGTGTTCGAGGCCCGAGCAGCTCGCTGACGGTCACCAGCCGGTAGCCGTTGGCCTGCAACACCGGAATGAACTGGTCCACCAGGTCGACCGTGCTGGAGTAGGTGTCGTGCAACAGCACCACCGAGCCCGGCCTGATCTGCGTCATCAGGATCTGCCGGGAGGCAGCGGTGTTCGAGTCGTTGATCCAGTCATACGGGATGACGTCCCAAAGGATCCCGGCCAAGCCAACTTTGGCGGCCTGCTCGTTGACCGCGGCGTCGGTCAGGCCTCCCGCGGGCCGCCACAGCGTCGGCGTCACACCGGTGGCAGCGGCGATGGCGTCGTTGGCGCGGGTCAGCTGGTCGCGCACATCCGCGGGCGGGATCGTCGTCATGTTGGGGTGTTCCCAGGTGTGGTTGCCGATTTCCATACCGGCATCGGCGACCCGCTTGGCGCCCGCGGGGTCGGCGGCCACTTTGTTGCCGATCTCGAAGAACGTGGCCCTGGCGTTGCTGTCGGCCAGGATGCGCAGCAACCGGTCCGTGAACGGGCTGGGGCCGTCGTCGAAGGTCAGCGCAACGCACTTGACGCGCGAACAGTCCACGCCCTCGGCGTCGGAGCGCCGCACATGACCGGTGAGCGTCCCGACC
>NZ_JAVKSH010000145.1:1341-6851 GCF_039583805.1 Mycobacterium sp.
GGCTGATCTCCTCCAACATCTCGGTGACCAGCGCAGCGATCGGCGAGCGTTCGCTGCGCAGCAGCGTGATATGCGCGAACAGCGGGTGGCCCTTGAGCTTCTCGATCACCGCCACCACCCCGTCGTGACGGCCGACACGCAGGTTGTCGCGCTGCGCGACGTCGTGGGTCAACACCACCCGCGACCCGGCGCCCAGCCGGGACAGCACGGTCAGCAGCACGTTGCGTTCCAGCGACTGCGCCTCGTCGACGATGACGAACGAGTCGTGCAGGGAGCGGCCGCGAATGTGGGTCAGCGGCAGCACCTCGAGCATGCCCCGCGAGAGCACCTCGTCGAGCACCGCCGGGCTGGCCAGGCCCTCCAGCGTGTCGAAGACGGCCTGCGCCCACGGCCCCATCTTCTCGCTCTCGCTGCCGGGCAGGTAGCCCAGATCCTGGCCGCCGACGGCGTACAGCGGGCGGAACACCATCACCTTGCGGTGGGTCCGCCGCTCCAGCACGGCCTCCAGCCCGGCGCACAGCGCCAGTGCCGACTTCCCGGTGCCGGCCTTGCCGCCCAGCGACACGATACCCACCGACTCGTCGAGCAGCAGGTCCAGCGCCACCCGCTGCTCGGCGGAGCGGCCGTGCAGCCCGAATGCCTCACGGTCACCGCGTACCAGCTGTACGCGTTTATGCGCGTTGACCCGACCGAGCGCGTGCGAGCTGCCGCCGAGCAACCGAATCCCGGTGTGGCAGGGCAGTTCCCGGGCTGAACCCAGGTCGATCTCGCCGTCGGCGAACAACGCGTCGATGTCCTCGGCGGTGGCCTCGATCTCGGCCATCCCGGTCCACCCGGAGGTGACGACGTCCTGGGCGTGGTATTCGTCGGCGGCCAGACCCACCGCGCCGGCTTTCACGCGCAGCGGAATGTCCTTGCTCACCAACGTGACTCGCTTGCCTTCGGCGGCCAGGTTGGCCGCGCAGCTCAAGATGCGGGAGTCGTTGCTGTCGGTGCGGAAGCCTGCGGGCAACACCGCCGGGTCGCTGTGGTTGAGTTCGACGTGCAGCGTACCGCCTTGTGTGCCAACGGAAAAAGGCTGGTCGAGGCGACCGTGTTCAAGCCGGAGGTCGTCGAACAGACGCAGCGCCTGGCGAGCGAACCAGCCCAGCTCGTGGTGATGGCGTTTGGCCTCCAGCTCGCTGATCACGACCAGCGGGACGACCACCTCGTGTTCGGCGAACCGGATGCACGCCCACGGGTCGGACAACAGCACCGAGGTGTCCAGCACATACGTCCGGATATCGGTCACGGAGGGCTCCTCGAGCCGCGCGGCCCCACGCGGAGGTGTCGGCGGGGGCTGCGGCACCAGGACCGGGGCCGGTCCTGTCGTCGTTACACGTGGTGCCGTCGAGACAGCAGCGCATGTTGCTAGCCATCGATCGCGACGCTACTCGCATCAGCGCATGCCCGCCGTGCAGGCGCGCCGGGGTCTACGGCGTGACGAACCGCGCCAGCTCGGGCGCCTCGGCCACACCCCACGCAGTGATGCGGTCGCAGATCACCTCGCGCAGCTGCTCGGCGCCGAAGATCCCGGCATCAGCCATTTTCTGCACCTTGTCGCGATATGCGTCGATATCAGCACCGACGACGTCGAGCTCGGCCGCCCGCGCGGCGATCGCGGCGACCGTCTCATCGTGGGTGTAGGACAGGCAATGCGCGACGAGGTTGGCGAAGAATTCCTCGTGGCGCTCTTCGTCCTTGGCGATCCGCCCGATGAGACCGGCGAGCACCGGCTCCTCGATCTGCGCGGCCAGGTTGCGGCAGAACACCGCGTGCGCGCGCTCGAAGAACGCCATGTAGACCAACGTCTCGACCTGGCTGTACCGGTCGGCCCGGTAGCCCTTCACCACGTGCTCGACACGCACCTGCTCGTTGGCGGTCGGGTCGACCTCGCGGGTCACCACGAGGTATTCGCGCAGCGCGATGGCGTGCAGGTGCTCCTCGGCGGTCCACCGGCCCAGCCACTGGCCCCACATCTGCTCCAGGATGAAGTGCTCGACGAGCTCGCGGTGCCGGCCGGCCAGGTTGTCCTTGGTGATCAGCAGGATCTCGCAGGCGTCGGTGACCACCCGGGGCAGCGTCACCGTCGAGGGGTCCCAGTCCCGCCCGCCGAGGAAAGCGAAGTTCTCGCCCTGGTCGAACGGCACATAGTCGTGGGCGAACCAGAGGTCCTCGGTGGTGAGGTGACGGTCCAGGTTCTGCCCGACGACCGGCTCGAGTTCAAGCGTCAACGCGTTGGGGACAGGTTTCTGTGCCATGCAGTAACTGTAACCGAGGTTCACATGTGTTGTGAACCTCGCCGGCCGCGTGTCAGCCGTCGACCAGCTTCCAGTCCTCGAGCCCCTCGTAGAGCGGGAAAGTCCGGGCCAACCGGGTCACCCGGTCTCGCAGCCCGGCCACGTCGGCCCCCGAGCCGGCCGCCAGCGCGGTGGCGATGATGTCGGCGACCTCGCCGAACTCGTCGTCGCCGAACCCGCGGGTCGCCAGAGCGGGGGTACCGACCCGCAGGCCCGACGTCACCATCGGCGGCCGCGGGTCGTTGGGGACGGCGTTGCGGTTGACCGTGATGCCGATCACGTGCAGCAGGTCCTCGGCGGCCCGGCCGTCCAGCGGCGAGTCGCGCAGGTCGACCAGCACCAGGTGGACGTCGGTGCCGCCGCTGACCACCGACACCCCGGCGTCGGCGACGTCGCCGGCCAGCAGCCGCTCGGCGATGATCTTCGCCCCGGACAGCGTGCGCTGCTGGCGTTCGGCGAACTCCGGTGTGCCGGCGATCTTGAGCGCGACGGCCTTGCCGGCGATCACGTGCATCAGCGGCCCGCCCTGCTGGCCGGGGAACACCGCGGAGTTGATCGCCTTGGCGAACTCCTGGCGGCCCAGGATCAACCCGGAGCGCGCGCCGCCGAGCGTCTTGTGCACGGTGGTGGACACCACGCCGGCGTGCGGCACCGGGGACGGGTGCAGGCCGGCGGCGACCAGGCCGGCGAAATGCGCCATGTCCGCCCACAGCACCGCCCCCACCTCGTCGGCGATCGAGGCGAACGCCGCGAAGTCGAGGATCCGCGGGTACGCCGACCAGCCGGCGATGATCACCTTCGGGCGGAAGGCCCGCGCTTGATCCCGAACCGAGTCCATGTCGATCAGGTGCGTCGTCGGGTCCACGCCGTAGAAGCCGGTCTCGTACAGCTTGCCCGAGAAGTTCAACCGCATGCCGTGGGTCAGATGCCCGCCGTTGGCCAGGTCCAGGCCCAGCAGGCGCTCACCGGGAGTCATCAGCGCCGCCAGCACCGCGGCGTTGGCCTGCGCGCCCGAGTGCGGCTGGACGTTGGCGAACTCCGCGCCGAACAGCGCCTTGGCCCGGTCGCGGGCGATGTTCTCCACGGCGTCGACGTGTTCGCAGCCGCCGTAGTAACGGCGCCCCGGCAGCCCCTCGGCGTACTTGTTGGTCAGCACGCTGCCCTGGGCCTGCAGCACCGAGCGCGGGACGAAGTTCTCCGAGGCGATCATCTCCAGCGTGTCGCGCTGGCGGCCCAGCTCCTTGGCCAGCAGGTCGGCGATGTCGGGGTCGACCTCGGCCAGCGGGGCCGACATCACGGAGGTGGCGGCGTGGGTGTGGGGTGCGGCGGTCACGCGCGCAAGTCTATCGGTGCAGATTCGACGCAACCACCGGCTCGTCGAGCAGGCGCCCGAACCGCTCGGTCAGGCCGACACCGGCTGGCCGGTCGTCGAGCCAGCGCCGCAGCAACCGGTAGCCCTCCACGTAGGTGCTGGTGTAAGCGCGCCACAGCGGCGAGGACAGAAACCGCATCATCTGGGCGGCGCGGGCGTCGGGCAGCAGCAGCCAGCGCCGCAGGAAGTCGGTCACCTCGTCGGCGTCGCGGTGCTCGTCGTGCAGCATCAGCGCCGCGTCCTGACGCACACCGGCCAGCGCCGCGGACGCCTCCGACACCGCCTCGGCTCGTTCGCCGTCGAAGCGCAACCCCAGGTCGGCGTAGATGTCGGCGGCCCAGGCGCCCCAGCCCGGCCCGACCGCCACGTGCAGCGCCAGGTCGGCCAGGCCCTCGGCGATCAGGCACTGCGGGGTGTTGACCAAGAAGATGGTGTGTTCGGCTTGGCCCGCTCGCCGGACCAGCCCGGCCTCCTTGCGGCAGTGCTCGGTGTGGTGACCCGGATAGGACTCGTGGGCGACCAGCCGGGGCAGGTTCGCCATCAGCTGCGGGACGTCGGCGTTGACGGCCACCGTCGAGCGGTAGTCGCCCAGGTAGTAGTTGAATCCCGACCACGGCTTGTCGCTCACGACCTGGTAGTCGATGGTCTCGGTGTCGGGCAGAGGGTAGTCGGCGCGCACCCGGTCGCGCAGCGCGCTGGAGAACGCCTCGATGCACTCGGCCAGCCGGTGCGGCGGAATCTCGTCGGCCGCGCGGTGGGCGGCCATCCGCTCGGCCAGCGGGCCGCTGCCGCCCAGCACCTCGTCGAGCCGGGCGTGCGCCTGCCGGTAGGAGTCGGCGTCGCCCTTGGCGATCTCGACGTCGAAGTAGGCCCGCACCTCGTCGACGAAGCCGATGGCCTCGCCGGCGAACCTGCGCCCGGCGCAGGCCAGGGCGCGCAGGTGGGCGGCCAGGTAGTCGGCGCGGGCCTGGTCAAAGCCGTCACGCCGCGGCACATCTGGGACTGCCGCGCGCAGCCGGTCGGCTTGGCGGGCGAGGTCGGCCGGATCGGGTGCCGGCTCGCCGGCCACCGCCCGGCGCAGCACCGGGTCGCCGGTGAAGGCGTCGACGTAGCCGGACTGGATCCGGTCGAAGCGCAAACCCAGCAGCAGGTATTCGCCGACCAGCGCAGCGGCGTGCGGGTTAGGCTCCACAGCTGTCCACGCTATCGGGACGCCGACCGGCCCGGGCGGCGCGGCGTCGCAGCGGCCCGCATGCCGCCACCACGTGTTGCATTCGCCAAGTCGGGGAACAGAGACGGTGTGCCCGCATCGAAACCGACCCATACCGAAATCGACACAGACCGAAATCGACACAGAGGATGCTGATGGCCAAGATGGAAATCGCCGCTCTGTTCGCCCTGGGTGCTGCGCTGTGCGTTGCGCTCGGCGACGTGCTGCAGCAACGCGCGGCGCACCGGATCACCGACACAACCAGGAGCAACATCGAGCTGTTCGCCAAGCTGCTGGGTAATCGACGGTGGCGGTGGGGAGCCCTGCTGTTGATCGCCAGCATCGCCTTGCAGGCGGCCGCGCTGGACCAGGGTTCGGTGCTGCTGGTGCAGGCCCTGCTGGTGCTTTCGCTGCTGTTCGCGCTGCCGATCAGCGCCCGCTTGTCCGACCGCGCCGTGAGCGGCCGGGAGTGGGTCTGGGCCGTCGTGCTGACGGCTGCGGTGACCGTGATCGTCACGGTCGGCAACCCGCAAGCCGGACAGTCGCGGGCATCTCTTCAGACCTGGGCGGTTGTGACGGCGGTGCTGGG
>NZ_JAVKSH010000146.1:0-6837 GCF_039583805.1 Mycobacterium sp.
GCCCGGCTGTGGATAAAGCGCCAACTGTGGATAACGACGCGCCCGGTGGCTCTCGATTGGCGCGACCGCACGAAAAGGCACTCCGGTGCTTACACGTCGCTGGAATACCGGATGCCGCCGTCGGGAATGCGGACGCCGGGCCAGACCCGCGCACCCCGCAGCAGCTCGCAGCGCGCGCCGATGTCGGCGCCGTCGCCGATCACGCCGTCACGGATCAGCGCCCGCGGGCCGATCCGGGCGCCGAACCCGATGATCGAGCGTTCGATCACGCTGCCGGCCTCAACACGCGCTCCGTCGAAGACGACCGCGCCGTCCAGCCGGGCGCCCGGCCCGATCTCCGCACCGCGCCCGACGACCGTGCCGCCGATCAGCACCGCGCCCGGCGACACCGCCGCGCAGTCGTACACCAGGTGCTCGCCACGGTGCCCGCGCAGCGCCGGCGACGGCGCGATCCCGCGCACCAGGTCCGCCGAGGCGCGCACGAAGTCCTCCGGGGTGCCCATGTCACGCCAATAGCTGGTGTCGATGCTGCCGCACACGGTGACCCCGTCGGAAAGCAACGCCGGAAAGACCTCGCGTTCGACAGAGACCTCGCGGCCCCGCGGGATCAGGTCGATGGTCGGCCGGGAGAAAACGTAGCACCCGGCGTTGATCTGGTCGGTGGGTGGATCCTGCGTCTTCTCCAAGAAGGCGGTGACCCGGCCGTTCTCGGTGGTCACACAGCCGAACGCCCGCGGATCGGACACCCGCACCAAATGCAGCGTGACGTCGGCCCGGCTGCTGCGGTGGTGGTCCAGCAGCAGGCCGAGGTCGGCGCCGGACAGCACGTCGCCGTTGAACACCATTACGGTGTCGTGGCGCAGCCGATCGGCGACGTGGGCGATCCCGCCACCGGTGCCCAGCGGCTGCTCCTCGGTCACATACTCGACCTGCAACCCGAGCGCGGAGCCGTCGCCGAACTCCGCCTCGAACACCGCCGGCTTGTACGACGTGCTCATGATCACGTGCTCGATGCCGGCCGCGGCGATCCGCGACAACAGGTGGGTGACGAACGGCAGCCCGGCGGTGGGCAGCATCGGTTTGGGCGCCGACAGCGTCAGCGGCCGCAGCCGGGTGCCCTTGCCGCCGACCAGGACGACGGCGTCGACATTCGCGCCCGTCACAGTCACTTCCGCTCTGCCGCCGGCTTGCGCCGTGCACGCCGCACCATGAGCTGTGCCCGAATCGCCAGCCCGACGCGCATGGTCGCGCGCAGCGGCGCGCGCCACCATCCGCCGTGCCGGTCGGCGAGGAAGATGTAGCTGCTCCGGTGGTGGGCCTTCAGGTTGAGCGCCGACTGACGTCCGGTGGCGTGGCCCTTGTGGTGCAGGACCTCGGCCGACGGGACGTAGACGCTCAGCCAGCCCGCCGTGCCGAGCCGGTCACACAGGTCGACGTCCTCGAAGTACATGAAGTAGCGCCCGTCGAAGCCGCCGACCTGGTCGAACGCGGCCCGGCGCAGCAGCAGGCAGGACCCCGACAGCCAGCCCACCGGCCGCTCGCTGGGTTCCAGCCGCTCCTGTCGGTAGGTCCTCGACCAGGGGTTGGTCGGCCACAGCGGGCCCAGGACGGCGTGCATGCCGCCGCGGACCAGGCTGGGCAGATGCCGGGCCGACGGGTACACCGACCCGTCCGGGTCGCGGATGAGCGGGCCCAGCGCGGCGGCCCGCGGCCACCGCGCCGCCGCGTCGAGCAGGGCGTCGATGCTGCCGGGCCCCCACTGCACGTCGGGGTTGGCCACGATGACCCACTCGTCGCCGCCGGCAAGTTGGGCGACGGCGCGGTTCACCGCGTTGCCGTAGCCGAGGTTGCCGCCGGTGGCGAACAGCCGCACGTTGGGATAGCGCTCAACGGCGGCCTGCGGCGTCCCGTCGGTGGAGCCGTTGTCGGCCATCAGCACGCTGATCGGCCGGTCGGTGGCCAGCGACAGCGAGCCCAGAAAACGGTCCAGATGCGGGCCCGGGGAGTAGGTCACCGTCACCACCGGCAGGACGTCGCTCACGCGTAGAGGGTAACGGTCACGCGGTGCCCGCCACGCACACAGCGTGGTCCAGCGCGTCCCGCCATCCCCGCAGCGGCGTCAGGCCGACCTGCGCCGAGACCCGGCCGGACAGCGCCGAGTACGTCGGCCGGCGCGCGGGCCGCGGCATCCGGTCGGTGCTCACCGGCCGCACCCGCGCCGGGTCGGCGCCCACACCCTCGAACACCGCGCGCGCCTGCTCGAAACGGGAGGCGGTGCCCTGGTTGGCGGCATGCACAATCGGCGCTTGCACCGGTCTGTCGACGATCTCCAGCAGCGCGCCGACCAGGTCCCCGACGTAGGTCGGCGAGCCGGTCTGGTCGTCGACCACCTCCACGATGCCGTCTCCGGCCGCCAGCCTGCGCATGACGGCCACGAAGTCGGCGCCGGTTCCGCCGGTGTAGAGCCAGGCGGTGCGCGCCACGGTGGCCTCCGGCAGCGCCGTCAGCACGGCTTGTTCGCCGGCGAGCTTGGTGCGCCCGTACACGCTCAGCGGCGCGGTTGCGTCGCCGGGTTCGTACGGGCGGGGCGGACATCCGCCGAAGTCTCCGCTGAACACGTAGTCAGTGGAGATGTGGATCAGCCGCGCGCCGGCCCGCGCGCATGCGCGCGCGAGGTGTCCGGGGCCGGTGGCGTTGACCGCGTGCGCGGCGGCTTCGTCGGTTTCCGCGCCGTCGACGTTGGTGTAGGCGGCGCAGTTGACCACCACATCGCCGGGCTGCACGATCTGCTCGGCTGCCGCCGCGTCGGTGATGTCCCACTGCGCTGAGGTCAGCGCCAGCACGTCGCGCCCCTGCTGGGTGGCTTCGGCGGCGAGATGGCTGCCGGCCTGCCCACCGGCGCCGGCGATCACGATCCGTGCCACAACTGCTGCTCCTCCTCGTCATCGCGGGCGGTCACAACTCGGGCACGCCGAAGCCGGCTACCGGAATTACTCATGCGACGTAAGTAATCTTATGTGATGCCTGCGCATCGTGTGGTTCGTGTGGTCGCTACCGTGGCTGCCGTCGTCGTCGTACTCGGCACCGGGGTGGCGTGGAGCACAATACGGTCTTTCCAGGACGGTATCTACCACATGTTCGCGCCCTCGCTCGGCCAGGGCGGCGACGACGGTGCGATCGACATCCTGCTGGTCGGCATGGACAGCCGCACCGACGCCCACGGCAACCCGCTGACCGCCGAGGAGCTGGCCGCCCTGCGCGCCGGCGACGACGTGTCCACCAACACCGACACCATCATCTTGGTGCGAATCCCCAACAACGGGCCCGATCGAAACCACCAGGCAGCCACCGCAATCTCGATCCCCCGCGACTCCTACGTCGCCGCGCCGGGTTTGGGCAAAACCAAGATCAACGGCGTGTACGGGCAGGTCAAAGAAGAGAAACGGGTCAGCCTGGTCGAATCCGGCGTCGACGCGGACGAAGCCGAAGCGCGCGGCACCGAAGCCGGCCGGGAAGCTCTGATCAAGACGGTCGCCGACCTCACCGGCGTCACCGTCGACCACTACGCCGAAGTCGGGCTGCTGGGCTTCGCGTTGATCACCGACGCGCTGGGCGGTGTCGATGTCTGCCTCAAGGAGTCGGTCTACGAACCGATGTCGGGAGCGGACTTTCCGGCCGGCTGGCAGAAGCTCGACGGTCCGCAGGCCCTGAGCTTCGTCCGCCAGCGTCACGACCTGCCGCGCGGTGATCTGGACCGGGTGGTGCGCCAGCAGGTGGTGATGGCGTCGTTGGCTCATCAGGTGATCTCCGGCAACACGCTGTCGAGCCCGGCCAGGATGAGCCGGCTGCAGCAGGCCATCCAGCGCTCGGTGGTGCTGTCATCCGGTTGGGACATCATGGATTTCGTCAGCCAGCTGCAGAAGCTCGCCGCCGGCAAGATCGCGTTCGCCACCATCCCGGTGCTCGACGAGGCCGGCTGGAGTGACGACGGGATGCAGAGCGTGGTTCGGGTGGATCCCCACCAGGTGGCCGACTGGGTCGCCGGGCTGCTGCAGGGTCAGGCGCAGGGCAAGACCGAGGAGCTCGCCTACAGCCCGGACAAGACCACCGCCGACGTGGTCAACGACACCGACATCAACGGGCTGGCCGCGGCGGTGGCAGAAGTCCTGTCCGCGCAAGGGTTCAGCGCGGGAGCCGTCGGCAACAACGAAGGCGCGCATGTGTCCGGCAGCCAGGTGCAGGCCGCCAGGGGCGACGACCTGGGCGCGCAGGCCGTGGCCCGGGACCTCGGGGGGCTGCCGGTGGTCACCGACGCGTCGGTGCCGCCGGGGTCGGTGCGGGTGGTGCTGGCCAACGACTACACCGGCCCGGGCTCCGGCCTCGGCGGCGACGCCGGCACCGTCGCTGCCGCCTCGTCGAACTCCGGCTCGGCCAACGGCGATGCTCCCCCGCCGTCGCCCATTCTGACCGCCGGCTCCGACCGGCCGGAGTGCGTCAACTGAGCACCTTCAGCGGGGCGGTCCTCGGCCCGATGCTGCGCGCCGACCCCGTCGGCCCGCGCATCACCTACTACGACGACGCCACCGGCGAACGCATCGAGCTGTCCGCGGTGACCCTGGCCAACTGGGCGGCCAAGACCGGCAACCTGCTGCGCGACGAGCTGGGCGCCGGGCCGGACAGCCGGGTGGCGGTGTTGCTGCCGGCGCACTGGCAGACCGCGGCGGTGCTGTTCGGGGTGTGGTGGATCGGCGCCGAGGTGGTGCTCGACGGGGCCGGGGCGGATGTTGCGTTATGCACCGCCGAACGGCTGGCGGAGGCCGAAGCCACCGGCGCCGGCGAGGTGGCGGTAGCGTCGTTGGACCCGTTCGGGCGCCCAACGGCGGACCTGCCGGTCGGGGTCACCGATTACGCTAGCGCGGTGCGGGTGCACGGCGACCAGATCGTCGGCGAATTGCATCCGGGCCCGACGCTTTCCGGCCGGTCCGTCGAGGAACTGCTCGCCGACTGCCGAACCTCCGCGCAAGCACACGCTTTGACGTCCGCCGACCGGGTGCTGTCGACCGCATCGTGGGGGCAGCCCGCCGCGCTGGTCGACGGCCTGCTGGCGATCTTGGCGGTGGGCGGCTCGCTGGTGCAGGTCGCCAACCCCGATTTGACGGCGCTGCCGCGCCGCATCGAGGCCGAGAAGGTCACCCGGGTTGTCGATTAACAGCCCGGCCTGCCAACCCACGACCTGGGCGAGCTGACTTACCCACGGTTGGGACTTTGTCCACAGGCCGTCCTGGGCGCCTCGCTGTCACGGGGTGGTGTCGGACCCCTCGATTATCGTCGAAGGCATGTTCGAACACGGGGGTCCGCCGGCGGAGAACCAGGCGGCCGGGCGACGCCTCGCCGCGATCGGGGAACTCGATGCTGTGCCGTTGCGCGCGGTGGGTGAACGCGAGACCTGGGCCATCGACACCCCAGAGTCGGTGAGCACCGAAGTGGCCGCGGCCCCGGGTGTGATCCCGCCGCTGGCGACGAACTACCTGTACTACTCGGGCGCGATGCGCACACAACTATCCCGGGCGGGCGCGTTGCTGGAGGCCGCTCGCCGTGGACGCCCGCCCCGCGCTGGAAATACCGCGCCGGCCGGGGATGACGCAGAGCCGGCTGGCCGCCTCTGTGGACTGGATCGTGGCCCGCACAGACCGCGACGCGCTACGACGGCGTCAGGAACAGCACCCCGGTCGGCACTTTTACATCTGGGACGGCGGCACCGGCCTGGCCGAGGTCTTCGGCCGACTGATCAGCAACGACGCCCACGCGGTCGATGCCCGCTTACATGCGCTGGCCGACTTCGTGCGCTGCCGCGATTTGACGTGCCGGTTCCCCGGCTGCGAACCGCCGGCGACCCGCTGCGCGATCCACCACAGCATCCCCCACGCCGACGTCGGCGCCACCCACGCCTTCAAGCTCAGTGCGCTGTGTCGTTTCGCCTCGCCTTCATCCATGTTCGGGGGCATTCAGGGTGAGCACCTGGGGGTAGGGGTGTTGTTTCGGACATCTGAGGTGGCACGGTTTAGTGGGGCGGATCGCCGTGGCCAGGGGCGGGGCGGCGGTGCACGGTTATCGGGGTCTCACCCCTGGAAATGTGGCTCCGGGGCCAGATCAGCGCTACAGCGACGCCGTAGCCCCGCTATACAAAATTCTGTATAGTCTGACCGTGAAGGAGGTCAGGTTCGTGGGGCGAGCGCTCGATGAGTTAAGGGAGTTCCCGGACCAGGCGAAGCATGACACCGGCGTCGAGCTGTACCGCGTACAGAAGGGACTGGACCCGAAGGACTGGAAGCCGATGAATACCGTCGGTGCGGGAGTCCGCGAGATCAGAGTCAAGACCGCCGAGGGCATCTTTCGCACCATACTACACGACGGTGATCGGTGACTGCGTCTACGTCCTGCACTGCTTCACGAAGAAGACCCAGAAGACACCCAAATCGGTGACAGACCTCTGCAAGAAGCGATTGGCAGCCGCCCGTAGGGACGCAGCGCACCGGGAAGGAGACAGACCATGAGCGACGAAGTCCAGGGTTTCAGCAATGTTTGGGATGCCATCGCGGACACACCCGATGAGGCAGCCAACCTGCGTGCCCGCGCTGACCTCATTCTCGCGGTCGGGAGCCGGCTCACCGAGTTCGGCTGGTCGCAGACCACGGCGGCGCGCAACCTCGGGATCACCCAGCCGCGGGTGTCCGATCTTATCTGCGGGAAGATCAGCAAGTTTTCCCTGGACACGCTGGTAAATCTTGCCGCACGGGTGGGGCTACGCACCCAGCTGCTCATTACCGCCGACACGGA
>NZ_JAVKSH010000147.1:0-6716 GCF_039583805.1 Mycobacterium sp.
ATGGCGGCCACCGCGGCGGGACTGTGCGAGTTCATTGACGCGTCCCCGTCGCCTTTTCACGTCTGCGCCACCGTGGCGTCGCGGCTGCGCGCCGCCGGCTACACCGAGCTCGCCGAGACCGATGGGTGGCCGCGCACCGGCGGGCGGTTTTTCACGGTGCGGTCCGGCTCGCTGCTGGCCTGGGACAGCTCCGGGGAGGCAGAGCTGCCGTTCCGGATCGTCGGCGCCCACACCGACAGCCCCAACCTGCGGGTCAAACAGCGCCCGGACCGCCAGGTCGCCGGATGGCAGCTGGTGGCCCTGCAGCCCTACGGCGGCGCCTGGCTGAACTCCTGGCTGGACCGCGACCTGGGCGTCAGCGGCCGGCTGTCGATCCGCGACGGCGCGGCCGTCACCCACCGGCTGGTCCGGATCGACGAACCGATCCTGCGGGTGCCGCAACTGGCCATCCACCTGGCCGAGGACCGCACGTCGGTGACGCTGGACCCGCAGCGCCACGTCAACGCGGTGTGGGCGACCGGTGAGGCCACCCGGTCATTCCTCGGCCACGTCGCCTACCTGGCCGGTGAGAACGCCGATGACGTGCTCGGGTTCGATCTGATGACGCACGACCTGGCGTCGTCGGCTATGTCTGGTGTCGACGGCCAATTCGTCAGCGCGCCGAGGCTGGACAACCAGGCCAGCTGCTACGCGGGGCTGGAGGCGCTGCTGGCGGCTCAACCCCGCGGCCACACCCCGGTGCTGGCGCTGTTCGACCACGAGGAGGTCGGCTCCACGTCCGATCACGGGGCGGCGTCCGAGCTGCTGCTGACCACGCTGGAACGGATCGTGCTGGCCGCCGGCGGCGGTCGCGAGGATTTGCTGCGCCGCCGGGCCGGCTCGGTGGTGGCGTCGGCGGACATGGCGCACGCCACCCATCCCAACTACCCGGACCGGCACGAGCCGGGGCATCCGATCGCGGTCAACGCCGGCCCGGTGCTCAAGGTGCAGCCCAACCTGCGCTACGCCACCGACGGCCGCACCGCCGCCGCGTTCGCGCTGGCCTGCGCGCAGGCCGGTGTGCCGTTGCAGCGCTACGAGCATCGCGCCGACCTGCCCTGCGGCTCCACCATCGGCCCGCTGACCGCGGCCCGCACCGGCATCCCGACCGTCGACGTGGGTGCCGCGCAGCTGGCCATGCACTCGGCGCGGGAGTTCATGGGCGCCCACGACGTCGCCGCCTACGCCGCGGCGTTGCGGGCGTTCCTCTCGCCGGCCTGAGCGAGCCCTACACTGTCACCCGTGACCTCCGGGCTGCGCGTCGACACCGTCGAGCACGCCACGGCCACCCCCGAGCAGCCGCAACCGTTCGCCGAGCTGGGTCTCAAAGACGACGAATACCAGCGCATCCGCGACATCCTGGGCCGCCGGCCCACCGACGCCGAGCTGGCCATGTACTCGGTGATGTGGAGCGAACACTGCTCCTACAAGTCCTCCAAGGTGCACCTGCGCTACTTCGGGGAGACCACCACCGAGGACATGCGCTCGGCCATGCTGGCCGGTATTGGCGAGAACGCCGGCGTCGTCGACATCGGCGACGGCTGGGCGGTCACGTTCAAGGTGGAATCGCACAACCACCCGTCCTACGTGGAGCCCTACCAGGGCGCGGCCACCGGTGTCGGCGGCATCGTGCGCGACATCATGGCCATGGGCGCGCGCCCGGTCGCGGTGCTCGACCAGCTGCGGTTCGGCGCGGCCGACGCCCCGGACACCCGCCGCGTGCTCGACGGGGTGGTGCGCGGCATCGGCGGCTACGGAAACTCGTTGGGGTTGCCCAACATCGGCGGTGAAACCGTCTTCGACACCTGCTATGCCGGCAACCCGTTGGTCAACGCTCTGTGCGTCGGGGTGCTGCGCACCGAAGATCTGCATTTGGCGTTCGCGTCGGGCGCCGGCAACAAGATCATCCTGTTCGGCGCGCGCACTGGTCTCGACGGGATCGGCGGGGTGTCGGTGCTGGCGTCGGACACGTTCGACGAGGGATCGCGCAAGAAGTTGCCCTCCGTCCAAGTCGGCGACCCGTTCACCGAGAAGGTGCTCATCGAGTGCTGCCTGGAACTCTATGCCGCCGGGCTGGTGATCGGCATCCAGGACCTCGGCGGTGCCGGACTAGCCTGTGCCACATCGGAGTTGGCGTCCGCAGGTGACGGCGGTATGACCGTCGAGCTGGACGCGGTGCCGCTGCGCACGACGAACATGACGCCCGCGGAGGTGCTGTGCAGCGAGTCGCAGGAACGGATGTGCGCGGTGGTCGCCCCCGACAACGTGGCGCAGTTCCTGGCGGTGTGCGACAGGTGGGACGTGCCGGCCACCGTGATCGGCGAGGTCACCGACGGTGACCGGCTACGCATCACCTGGCACGGCGAGACGGTCGTCGACGTACCGCCGCGAACGGTCGCGCACGAAGGCCCGGTGTACCAGCGTCCACTCGCCCGCCCCGAGACGCAGGACAGGCTCAACGCCGACCGCTCGAACCGCTTACCCCGCCCGGTCACTGGCGACGAGCTGCGCGCGACTTTGCTTGCGCTGCTGGGCAGTCCACACTTGTGCGGCCGCGCGTTCATCACCGAGCAGTACGACCGCTACGTGCGCGGCAACACCGTGCTCGCCGAGCACGCCGACTGCGGGATGCTGCGCGTCGACGAGACCACCGGCCGGGGCATCGCGATATCCACCGACGCCTCCGGGCGCTACACGGCGCTCGATCCCTACACCGGCGCGCAGCTGGCGCTGGCCGAGGCCTACCGCAACGTCGCCGTCACCGGCGCCACCCCGGTCGCCGTCACCAACTGCCTCAATTTCGGCTCCCCCGAAGATCCCGGGGTGATGTGGCAGTTCGCCCAGGCGGTGCGCGGACTCGCCGATGGCAGTGCGGCACTGGGTATTCCGGTGACGGGCGGCAACGTCAGCTTCTACAACCAGACCGGGTCGACGCCGATCCTGCCCACCCCGGTGGTCGGCGTGCTCGGCGTCATCGACGATGTCAGCCGACGTCTGCCCACCGCTCTGGGCACCGAGCCCGGCGAGACGCTGATGCTGCTCGGCGACACCCGCGACGAGTTCGACGGCTCGATCTGGGCGCAGGTGACCGCCGACCACCTGGGCGGGCTGCCGCCGCGGGTCGACCTGGCCCGCGAGAAGCTGCTGGCCGAGGTGCTCTTCGCGGCATCCCGCGACGGCCTGGTCTCCGCCGCGCACGACCTGTCCGAGGGCGGCCTGGCGCAGGCCGTGGTGGAATCCGCGTTGGCCGGCGAAACCGGCTGCCGCATCGTGCTTCCCGAGGAATTTCAATCAGGCACAGGTCCGTTCACATTCCTTTTCTCCGAATCGTCGGGCCGGGTGCTGGTGGCCGTGCCGCGCACCGAGGAGAGCCGGTTCGCCTCGATGTGCGAGGCGCGGGGGTTGCCGGCGACCCGCATCGGGGTCGCCGACCAGGGATCGGACGCGATCGAGGTCCAGGGCCTGTTCACCGTGCCGCTGGCCGAACTGCGCAGCACCTCCGAGGCGGTGCTGCCCCGACTGTTCGGCTGAGACGTGGCCGCTAGCCGCAACACCGACCCGGCCCGGACCCGCGCCGCTGTGCTGGCCGTCGCGCAGTGGTTGCGCGACGGCACCGGCCCCGCGCCGCAGCGGGCGGATCTGGCCGCCGCGGTCCGGCTCACCGCGCGCAGCCTGGCCGCCCAGGCGCCCGGCGCCAGCGTCGAGGTCCGGATTCCGCCGTTCGTCGCGGTGCAATGCGTGTCCGGGCCGCGGCACACCCGCGGCACCCCGCCCAACGTCGTCGAGACCGATCCGCGCACCTGGCTGCTGCTGGCGACCGGCTTGCTGGGAGTCGACGACGCCAGCGCCTCGGGAGCGTTGCGCATGTCGGGTGCGCGGGCCGCCGAGATCGCCTCCGTTCTGCCTGTGACGAGCCTGTAGGCGCCCCGACACGCCCGGCTCGATTGGCCGACGCGACCGCCGCCGCCGTACACTCCGGGTACGTCACCAACCGCCCCCCAGGGAGCCGCCCCGCCGTGACCGCCCAACAGCCGCAACCGCCTGATCCTCGGGAAAACCCGCCCGGTGAAGAGTGCGGCGTATTCGGTGTCTGGGCTCCCGGCGAGGAAGTCGCCAAACTCACCTACTACGGCCTCTACGCGCTACAGCACCGCGGCCAGGAGGCGGCCGGCATCGCCGTCGCCGACGGCTCGCAGGTGCTGGTGTTCAAAGACCTCGGCCTGGTCAGCCAGGTGTTCGAGGAGCAGACCCTGGCGGCCATGCCGGGCCACGTCGCCATCGGGCACTGCCGGTACTCCACGACCGGCCACACCACCTGGGAGAACGCCCAGCCGGTCTTTCGCACCACCGCCGCCGGCACCGGAGTCGCGTTGGGGCACAACGGGAACCTGGTCAACACCGCTGAATTGGCCGCCCGGGCCCGCGACATCGGGCTGATCGCCACCCGCGGGGCCGCCCCCGCGACGACGGACTCCGACATCCTGGGCGCGCTGCTGGCCCACGGCGCCGCGGACGCCAGCCTGGAGCAGGCGGCGCTGGAGTTGCTGCCGACCGTGCGCGGCGCGTTCTGCCTGACGTTCATGGACGAGAACACCCTGTACGCGTGCCGCGACCCCCACGGGGTGCGGCCGCTGTCGCTGGGACGGCTGGACCGCGGCTGGGTGGTGGCCTCGGAGACCGCTGCGCTGGACATCGTCGGCGCGTCGTTCGTCCGCGACATCGAGCCCGGCGAACTGCTGGCCATCGACGCCGACGGGGTGCGCTCGGCCCGGTTCGCCAGCCCCACCCCGAAAGGGTGCGTGTTCGAGTACGTGTACCTGGCGCGTCCGGACAGCACGATCGCCGGCCGGTCGGTGCACCGCGCCCGCCTGGAGATCGGCCGCCGGCTGGCCCGGGAATGCCCGATCGACGCCGACCTGGTGATCGGCGTGCCCGAGTCCGGCACGCCCGCCGCCGTCGGCTACGCGCAGGAGTCCGGCATCCCCTACGGCCAGGGCCTGACGAAGAACGCCTACGTCGGGCGGACCTTCATCCAGCCGTCGCAGACCATCCGCCAGCTCGGCATCCGGCTCAAGCTCAACCCGCTCAAAGAGATCATCCGCGGCAAACGGCTGATCGTCGTCGACGACTCGATCGTGCGGGGCAACACCCAGCGCGCCCTGGTCCGGATGCTGCGCGAGGCCGGCGCCGTCGAGGTGCACGTGCGGATCGCCTCACCGCCGGTGCGCTGGCCGTGCTTCTACGGCATCGACTTCCCGTCGCCGGCCGAGCTGATCGCCAACGCCGTCGACGACGAGCACGAGATGGTCGACGCCGTGCGCCACGGCATCGGCGCCGACACGCTGGGCTACATCTCGCTGCGTGGTCTGATCGCCGCCACCGAACAGCCCTCCTCCCGGCTCTGCATGGCCTGCTTCGACGGCAAATACCCGATCGAGCTGCCCGGTGAGGCCGGGCTGGGCAAGAATGTCATCGAGCAGATGCTTGCCAATGCCGCGCGCGGCGCCGCGGCGCGGACCGACATCGCCGGCCGCGAAGCGTCTCCCGAGACCGAGCAGGAGTCGGTGCTACGCCACCCGTAGACCCACCACCGGCCGCCGCCGCCCGGTAGCCTTTACCGCGATGACGGATCGACCGAAGAGTTCCCGATCAGGCCGCGGCAGCGAGAGCGTCACCTACGCATCGGCAGGGGTGGACATCCAAGCCGGTGAACGCGCCGTCGAACTGTTCAAGCCGCTCGCCTCGAAGGCGACCAGACCCGAGGTGCGCAGCAAGCTGGGCGGATTCGCGGGGTTGTTCGCGTTGCGTGGCGGCTACCGCGAACCGCTGCTGGCCGCCTCCAGCGACGGCGTGGGCACCAAGCTCGCGGTCGCCCAGGCGATGGACAAGCACGACACCGTCGGCCTTGACCTGGTGGCGATGGTGGTCGACGACCTGGTGGTCTGCGGCGCCGAGCCGCTGTTCCTGCTGGACTACATCGCTGTCGGCAGGATCGTGCCGGAACGCCTCAACGCCATCGTCGCCGGCATCGCCGACGGGTGCATCCGGGCCGGCTGTGCGCTGCTCGGCGGCGAGACCGCCGAACATCCGGGTCTGATCGAACCTGACCACTACGACATCTCGGGCACGGCCGTCGGCGTCGTCGAGGCCGACGACGTGCTCGGGCCCGAGCGGGTCAAACCGGGTGACGTCATCATCGCGATGGGCTCGTCGGGCCTGCATTCCAACGGATACTCCCTGGTGCGTGCCGTGCTGCTGGACATCGACCGGATGAATCTGGCCGGTCACGTCGAGGAGTTCGGCCGTACGCTGGGCGAAGAGCTGCTCGAGCCCACCCGGATCTACGCCAAGGACTGTCTGGCGCTGGCTGCCGAGACGCGCGTCCGCACGTTCTGCCATATCACCGGTGGAGGGCTGGCCGGCAACCTCGAACGCGTCATACCGCACGGCCTGGTGGCCGAGGTGGACCGCGGCACCTGGACGCCCGCCCCGGTGTTCACGATGATCGCGCAACGCGGGCGGGTCGCCCGCGCGGAGATGGAGAAGACGTTCAACATGGGCGTCGGCATGGTCGCTGTCGTCGCGCCCGAGGACACCGACCGCGCGCTGGCCGTCCTCACCGCACGCCATTTGGACTGCTGGGTGGTGGGAACCGTCGACAAGAGCGGAAAAGACGC
>NZ_JAVKSH010000148.1:0-1746 GCF_039583805.1 Mycobacterium sp.
ACACCGGCACCACCAACGCGCCGTCGACAGCCGCAGCCGGTCGCGCATCCGGCGCCGCTTCGGTTTCGGGTGCTTGTGCTGGTGCTTGTTCGAGGATCGCGTGCACGTTGGTGCCCGAGAACCCGTAGGACGACACCGCCGCCCGACGAGGTGACCCGTCCGCCTCACCCGGCCACGGCGTGATCGCTTGCGGCACAAAGAGATTGGTTTCCACGTGGGCGAACTCGTCGGGCATCCCGGTGAAGTGCAGATTGGGTGGGACCACGCCGTGCTGCAGCGCCAGCACCGCCTTCATCAGCCCCAACGCCCCGGCGGCCGACTGGGTGTGCCCGAAGTTGGTTTTCACCGACCCCAGCGCGCAGGGGTTGTCGATGCCGTATACCGCGGCCAGGCTTTCGTATTCGATCGGGTCACCGACCGGGGTGCCGGGGCCGTGCGCCTCCACCATGCCCACGCCGGCGGGGTCGACGCCGGCGGCGGCCAGCGCCGCCCGGTAGACCGCGGTCTGCGCGGTCACCGACGGTGTCACGATGTTGACGGTGTGACCGTCCTGGTTGGCGGCCGTGCCGCGCACCACGGCCAGCACCCGGTCGCCGTCGGCCAGCGCATCCGGCAACCGCTTGAGCGTCACCACGACGCAACCCTCGCCGGGCACGAACCCGTCGGCCGCGGCGTCGAACGCATGACAACGCCCGGTCGGAGACAGCATGCCGATGGCCGACCCGGAGGCGACTTTGCGGGGTTCGAACATCACCGAGGCGCCGCCCGCCAGCGCAACGTCGCTTTCGCCCTCCTGCAGGCTGCGGCAGGCCAGGTGGATGGCGGTGAGGCCGGACGAGCACGCGGTGTCGACGGTGATCGCGGGACCGTGCAGGCCCAGCGCGTAGGAGATGCGCCCGGACCCCATGGCGAAGCTGTTGCCCATGTACCCGTACGGCCCCGCCAAGGCGTTGGCGTCGGCGTGCACGAACTGGTAGTCGTCGTGCATCAGCCCGACGAACACGCCGGTCTGCACGCCGCTCAGCGTCTCGGGGGCCAGACCCGCGTGTTCGAGGGCCTCCCATGCGGTTTCCAGCAGCAGGCGATGCTGCGGGTCCATCGCCGTCGCTTCCTTCTCGCCGATCCCGAAGAACTCGTGATCGAAGTCGGCGACATTGTCCAGAAATGCGCCCCATTTGCACACCGTCCGCCCGGGCAGGCCGGGCTCGGGGTCGTAGAACTCGTCGGCGTCCCAGCGCTCGGGCGGGACCTCGGTGACCAGGTCCTCGCCGCGCAGCAACGCCTCCCACAGCCGATCAGGCGAGTCGATGCCCCCCGGCAAACGGCACGCCATACCGACGACGGCAACCGGTGTCGTACCCGTCCTGTCCACGCTCATCCACCCCTCGTACCTGCTTACGCCTGTGCGCCGGCCTCGACGTCACGGCGGCGGCTCCGGGGAAACCACGCCGAACTGCGAGCCGCGCTGAGCAAACACTGCCGACAGCTTATCGGTGGCCGCGCGCACCACCCGAGTCCCGTCATCGTAGCGCCCGGGGCGCGTTGGACATATTTCTCCCAATTCCGGTCCCGAAGCCATCGTCGATCCGCTGGGCTCGACCATGAACCTTTGGGCCGCAGTCACTTCGCCGTTCTGACGATAGTGAGGTTGTGATCATGTAACGCGGTGATGAGTGCGCGGGTCTCGTCGTCGTGTTGTGGCGCCAGTTCGTGAGCGATGGCTGTGCGCACCACGGCCGATACCGG
>NZ_JAVKSH010000148.1:1846-6598 GCF_039583805.1 Mycobacterium sp.
TCGTTGACGGCCTCGATGGCCATCTCGACTGCGGTGCGGTGCTTATCCCACATGTGGGTCACCGCGTCGTTCGGCCAATACAACCCGGTCCCTGACTCACTGTATTACACACGTATGGCATCCGGTGCGGTCGATGCTTGGAGTCGCGCCTGCGAAAGGCGAGCAGTTTGGCGGGGGTCGTCACGGGCGATCGAGCGCCACATCGACGGATAACATGTTTTGGCACAGCAACCGCAGCTAACGGGGTTCCGTCGGCCACGCGAGCGTGAGACGGGCCTGCCGCGCGGACGCGGGGCACCGCCGCCGATGCGGGTTGCGCCGCGAATTCATGCCACACTTTTGCCGTGGCCCTTCGATACCGCCTGCAGTCGAACCCATTCGTCGGGAAGCTCGTGACCAAGTACGTGCTGCCGCTGGGTACCCGCCAAGTCGGCGACGACGTGGTGTTCTTCAACTTCGGCTACGAGGAAGACCCGCCGATGGGGTTGCCGCTGGCGGCGTCCGACGAGCCCAACCGGTACGGCATCCAGCTCTACCACCTCGTCGCCACCCAGGTGGACCTGCGCGGCAAACGTGTGCTGGAGGTCAGTTGCGGCGCCGGCGGCGGAGCGTCCTACATCGTGCGCACCCTGGGTCCGGCGTCGTACACCGGGCTGGACCTGAACCCCGCCAGCGTCGACTTCTGCCGCAGACGGCACCGGCTGCCGGGGCTGGATTTTGTGCAGGGTGACGCCGAAGACCTGCCGTTCGCCGACGAAACCTTCGACGCGGTGATCAATGTGGAGGCCTCGCACCAGTATCCGCGCATCGACCGGTTCCTGACCGAGGTGGCGCGTGTGCTGCGCCCGGGCGGGCACTTTCTGTACACCGACAATCGCCGGGTTCCCGACATCGCGGGATGGGAGGTGTCGCTGGCCGCCGCACCGATGCGGATGGTGTCGGAAAAGATCATCGACGACGGCGCCAGACGCGGGCTCAAAGAGATCACGCGGCGTTCGCAGGACTCGATCAGCCGCCGCGTACCGGGATTCCTGTCCGGTGCAATCCGGTACGGCTTCGGGGTTTTGGACTGGGACTTGCGTCGCGATGGGGGATTCGTCTACCGGGTCTACTGCTTTGCCAAGGACTGATGTGGGGGGATGAGGATGCAGCAGGCCGGCACCGTTGGCGCTCCCGGCCGGGTATCGGGCGGGCGGGCGTCCGAGCGGGGTTTTCGCTCGGATATCGAGGGGTTGCGCGCGGTTGCGGTGCTGGCGGTGGTCCTCTTTCACGCCGGGGTGCCCGGTATCACTGGCGGGTTCGTCGGGGTGGACGTGTTCTTCGTCATCTCGGGCTTTCTCATCACCGGGATGCTGTGGCGGGAGGTGAGTGGTTCCGGCACGATCCGGCTGGGCCGCTTCTACGGTGCGCGGGCGCGCCGGCTGCTGCCGGCCTCGGCGACGGTGGGCGTCGTGACCGCGATCGGCTCGGCGATCCTGCTGCCGCCGCTGCAGGCCCGGGAGGTCTTCGCCGACGGCATAGCCAGCGCGCTCTACGCGGGCAACTATCGGTTCGCTACGCAAGGCGTCGACTACCTTGCAGCTAGCACGCCGCCGTCGCCGTTTCAGCATTACTGGTCGCTGGGCGTCGAAGAGCAGTTCTATCTGGTGTGGCCGGCCCTGATCATCGGCGCGGCGTGGCTCAGCCGGCGGGTGCGCCGGCGCGCCGGCGCGCAGGGCGGCCCGTCGGAACGGCCCTACCTGGTGGCGCTGGGGCTGGTTGCGGCGGCGTCGTTCGCGATGTCGCTGATGTGGACGTACACATTGCCGCCTGCGGCGTTCTTCTGGCTGCAAGCCCGGGCCTGGGAGTTGGCCGCCGGCGGTCTGGTGGCCCTCACGGCCAGCCAATGGCGCCGACTAGCCCGACTGCCCGCCGCGATCGCGGGATGGGTTGGCCTGGCCGTGATCCTGTTCGCCTGCCACCGGTTGGGCGCGGCCACGCCCTACCCGGGTATCGCGGCCCTGCTGCCCGTGCTCGGGACGGTGCTCGTCGTCGGTGCGGGCTGTGCCGCACCCTCGCTGGGAATCGGCCGCGCTCTGTCCCTGGGGCCGATGCGGGCGGTCGGCCGGGTGTCGTACTCGTGGTACCTGTGGCACTGGCCGGTGCTGCTGCTGGCACCGCCGTTGCTGGGGCACCCGTTGGGGCTGTCCGGCCGGCTGGCGACGGCGGCTATTTCCGGCGGGCTGGCCGTGCTCACACTGCGGCTCGTCGAGAACCCGGTCCGCTTCTTCGCTGGCCTGCGCGGGTCACCCGCCCGCAGTCTCGCGCTCGGTGGGGCCGTCACCGCGGTAGCGGTCTGTACGGGCGTGGTGTTGCTGGTCGTGGTGCCCGTGCCGGTCGGCCGTGGCGCACCGGCTAGGGCGCTGAAGGTCACTGCGTTGCCTCCGCCAGGGAACCACAACGCTGACCCAGACGCGGCGGTGCGAAATGCGTTCGTGCAGGTGCAGGCGGCGGTCGCGGCGTCTGCCGATCTGAAGGCGGTACCGTCGAACCTCAACCCCCCGCTGGCCGATGCGTCGGCCGATCTAGCTGGGATAAACCTCAACGGCTGTCTGCGCAATTTTTTCGACTTTGTACCGCCAGTCTGCGCGACAGGGGACATCGCCTCGTCCACGACGGTGGCCCTCGTCGGCGACTCGCATGCCACGATGTGGAGCCCGGCGTTCCAGCAGGTCGCGGACCAACAGCGCTGGCGGCTGGAGATCTTGGGCAAGGCCGCCTGTCCTCCGACCGACTTGGCCATCACCAACCCCCTGCTGCACCGCAAGTTCACCGAATGCCCGAAGTGGCGTGATCGGATCATCGCCCGGTTGCAGGCCGAGCATCCGCGGCTGATCGTGGTCAGCATGTGGCGGCGGTACACCTCCGACTACGGCTTCACGCCGTACAACTCCGCGTGGACAGACCAGCTGACGGTGCTGGTGACCCGTTTGCGAGCCACCGGCGCGCAGGTTCTGGTGCTCGGGCCGGTACCGGATCCGGGCTCGCGGGTGCCGGACTGCCTGTCCAGCCACCTCGACGACGCGACGGCCTGCTCGCCGCTACGGTCGTCGGCGGTGGACGCGCCCGGCGTCGTCGCCGAGGCAGCGGCCACAAGGGCCGGCGGCGGACAGTATGCGGACCTGACGGATCTGTTCTGCACGGCAGACCGCTGCCCGGTTATCGTGGGCAACACCCTGGTGTACCGCGACCACAACCATCTGACCGCCGAATACGTGCGAGAGCTCGCTCCGGTCATCGGCGCACTGGCCGACCGCGCGCTTGCCCGTGGCTGACGGGTCCTGGGTCGCGTGCCGGGCGATGCACGGCGACGCCAGTCGGCAGGCGACGCCTCATTCCGACGACGACTGAACAGTCCAAGACAGGGGAGACCGCCGCATGGAGGCTGTAGGACAAGAAGAAGCCGATCGTGTCGGCCCCGGGTGGCTGCTGACGATACGCAGGCGGCTGGAGCCACTGCCCGGCTATGCGCCGCTGCAACGCCTGGAACAGCGACTGTTCTGGCCGGATCCGTCGGACCATTGGGTCCGCACAGTCATGGACCGGGAAACCCGGAAGCTCGTCCGGGGTGTTGAGCCAGGCCGGCTCAGCGTTCTCGAGATTTCTGGTGATGCCTGGAAACACCGCGAGCCGTTCAAGGCGTACCGTTCGGTTCACTATCCCGAATTCGACATCTGTGCGTCGGCCTCGGACGAGCAGTACGACCTGATCATCGCCGAGCAGGTGTTCGAGCATGTGCTGTGGCCATACCGCGCCGGAAGGCATGTGCACCAGATGCTGCGGCCAGGCGGCTACTTCCTGATCACCACTCCCTTTCTGATCCGGATTCACGACGGGCCTCAGGACTGCTCGCGCTGGACCGAAACCGGGATCCGCTACTTTCTGGCCGAGTGTGGGTTCGATCTGGAGCGGATTCAGACCGGTTCGTGGGGCAATCGGGCCTGCGTCCGCGCCAACTTCTCGCGGTGGCGTCGCTACCGGCGCTGGCTGCGTTCGTTGCGAAACGAACCTGATTTTCCGGTATCGGTTTGGGCGTTCGCGCAGAAGTGATCTCAGTGCGACCCACGGCCGTAAACCGGCCATTGGCCGAGGACTCTTCCGTCGAACTCGAGGTCGGTTTGGGGGAAGTCGTCGCCGACGGCCAGCAGCGGTTCGCCGCTGACGTGGGCGGCCGCATAGGTCATGCAGTCGCCGAAGTTGAGTCCCGCTGCGTGCCGGCCTTTCCCGAATCGCGTGAACGCCTGCAGGGCCACCACGACGTGGTCCTCGGTGTACGGGCCGACACCGATGTTGAATTCCGCACGAATCCTCTCGTAGACGGTGCGACCCCTCGGGCCGAAGCGGCTGTTCAGCACGATGAGGCATGCTGTCGCGGTGGGTGCGGCGATAACCGGATTCCGCTCGCTGATCAGCGCCGCAGCGACCTCGGCAGCTTTCGTCTCGTTGCGGGCGAGCGCGACGATCGCCGAGGTGTCAACAACGATCACCCGTTGAATCCCTGCTCGTTATAGCCGAGGATGACCTCGCGATCCTCCTTGGTGATGGGCGCAGAACCGGCTGTCAACGGCCAGATTTCGCAGCGGAGCACGTCGAGCACCTGATCGAGACGCTGACGGTGGCGGGATTCCAGAAGTGCCAGCTGTGCGCGCAGCGCGTGACGAATCGCGGCCGTCTTGGTGATGCTGAGCCGGGCCGCGAGCTCCGTGGCCAGGG
>NZ_JAVKSH010000149.1:0-6547 GCF_039583805.1 Mycobacterium sp.
GTGCCCACCTTCAATCGTTTGACCGCAGTTCCCCACAGCTGCCGATCAGGCGCCGCCCAGAGGATCAACGTGGGGACCCCGGCGCGCAGGCTCGCGGCCGTGCTGCCCGAGCCGCCGTGGTGCACGACCGCGCGGCAGGCCGGAAAGATGGCCGCGTAATTCACCGCGCCCACCACCTTGACGTGCTCGACAGCGGGCACGCCGGTGAAGTCGCTCAGGCCGGAGCACACCAGCGCCCGCTCGCCCAACCGCGCGCAGGCCGCTCCGATCATGGCGATCGTGTCGGCCGGAGATTCCATCGACATGCTGCCGAACGCGAAGCAAATCGGCGGTGTCCCGGCGGCGATCCACGACGCGGCCTCCTCGTCGTCATCGGTCGGCAACTCCAGCGTCAGCGCGCCGACAAAGGGGCGTTGGCCATCCCATCTCGCCCATTCGGCGGCCAGCCCGGGAAAGCACACCTGGTCATACGCCTGGATTTCCAGCGCCCCGCGTTCGGCGATCCGGCGCGGCGCGGGGCCGGTGGCCTTCGGCAGGCCCAGTTCACGGCGCTGCGCCGCCTCGAGCCTCCCGAACACGCCCAGCGACAGCCACCAGAACACCGTCATTGCGGTGCGGGCTAACGGCGCCGGCAGCAACGGCAGGAGCTGGCCGTTGGCCCGCACCGGGAAGTAATGCAGCGTGGCCAGCGGAATGCCGTGATACTCCGCGACGTTAGCGGCGCCGTCCTCGAAGATCAGGCCGGTGAACAACAGGTCGGCACCATCCGCCAGCGACACCAGCGTCGCGGTCATGTCCGTCCAGCACTGTGCGACGAACTCCCAGTACTCGCGCCACAGCCTGGTCAGATCCGTGATCCTCCAGACGCTGTGCGGGAAATCCTTGAAAAGGTTCGCGCCGAAATCCCTCGCCAGCGCCGTCCGCGAATCCGGTCCGTAGGCGACCGCCGCAAGCCCGGCCGACTCGGCGAAGCCCACCAGGTCAGGCGAGACGGCCAGGCGCACCTCGTGCCCTCTGCGCACCAGCTCACGGCCGACAGCGACGCCGATCTCGACGTCACCGCGGGTCCCGTGGAAAGCCAGCACATATTTCATCGCGTGATCCGGCCCGTCACGTCCGCGGTTCTTCGAGATACCACGGGTTGGCCCGCGCCCACTCGACGGTGCGGCGGATCCCTTCCGCGACGTCGACCTGCAGGCGCCAGCCCAGCTTTCGCTGCGCCTTGGTCGAGTCGGGGATACGACGGGGGATGTCCTCGTAGCGGCCGCCGTAACGTGCCGCGGTGTCGACAGTTTCGGCGCTGGACACCGAGTCGACGTTCGCGATCTTGATCGCCAGAGCGACAACGTCACGCATCGTCGTCTCGGTCATGCTCCCGATGTTGAACGCCTCGCCGATCGCCGCGCTGCTGTCGGCCGCGAGCAAGGTGCCGGCGATGGCGTCGTCGACGTAGGTGAAGCAGCGTGTCTGGTCGCCCGAGTCGTAGAGCAGCGGCGGGCGGCCGTTGAGGATCCGGTGGATGCTCTGCGAGACAACGAATATCGGGTTCTGCCGCGGGCCGTACACGTTGAAGTAGCGCACCACCGTCACCGGCAACCCATAGGCCGTGTGCATCGCGAAGACCAAATGCTCGGCCATGGCCTTGCTGGTGCTGTAGCTCCAGCGCGCGGTCCGCGTCGAGCCCAGGACGCGATCGTCGTCCTCGGCGAAGGGGGGCTTGGGGTTCTTCCCGAACACCTCCGACGTGCTGGCGAACAGCACCCGGGTTGCGTGCCGACGGCTCAGCTCCAGGACGTTGCGTGTGCCGGTCACGTTGACGTCGAGGACCCGCAGCGGGTCGTCGAGATAGTTTTTGACACCGACGACCGCGGCCAGGTGGAACACCGTGTCGACGCCGGCACTCAGGGCCTGTTCCAGCGCGGCCAGATCGGTGACGTCACCTTGCACGAACCGGAAGTTGGCATGCCGATCGAAGTCGATGCTGCTGTCACGGGTGTTCTTCGCGAAGTCGAACACCGTGACCGAATCTCCGCGGCTCAGCAACGCCGAGACCAGGTGCGATCCGATGAAGCCGTAGCCGCCCGTCACGACGACGTTGGACACTATCGACCGATGCCCTTGTAGACGAAGCCGGCGGCGCGCACCGCCGCCGGGTCGAAGCTGTTCCGCCCGTCGAGGAACACGCACCTGTCTGCCACCAGGTCGGCGAGCCGGGCCAGCGGGATCTGGTGGAACTGCCGGTGCCCCGCGAGGACCACCAGGGCGTCGGCACCCTCGACCGCCGACTCGATGTCCGCGGTCAGCGGGACCTGCGTCACCGTGCGGGCCTCCTCGTCGGGCACCCACGGATCATGGACCGACAGCCGGCAGCCGGACTCCTCGAGCAGGGCGAGGATGTACTTGGTGGGGGTGAGCCGGCAGTCGCCGGTGTTGTTCTTGAACGCGATGCCCAGCACCGCAATCCTGCTGGTCCCGATCGCCTTGCCCGCATCCGCGAGGAGTTGCGTGAGCAGCTCGTAGGTGTAGGCCGGCATCGTGTCGTTGACGGTTCTCGACGTCCGCGGAATGGCCAGGTCCAACCCGAGGGACTGCCCCAGATGGTTGACGAACCACGGATCCTTCGTCAGGCAGTAGCCGCCGACACCCATGCTCGGCCTCAAGATGTTCACATTGTGGTTGACCTTGGGCATGGTGTTGGCCGCCTCGATGACCTGGAGCACGTCCATGTCGAGCCCGTCGCACACCTTGGCCAGTTCGTTCGCCAGCGCGACGTTGAGGTCGATCCAGAGGTTGTCCGCGAGCTTGACCATCTCGGCGGTCCGCGGATCGTCGACGATGACGGACTCCACCCCCAACGCGTGTCGCCACAGTGTGGAGCAGGCGCGAGCGCTGCGCTCGTCGACGGCGCCGATGACGATGGGGATCGACATCAGCTCGTGGATGGCCTGGCCTTCGGCGAGCCGTTCAGGGCAGAACGCCAACCCGAAATCGACCCCGGCGCGCAGCCCCGAGGTCTCCTCGACGATCGGCCGGAACAGCTTTTCGGTGGTGTCGGGCGGGACGGTGCTCTTGAGGATGACGAGGTGGCCGGGGTGCAGGTGCTCCCCCACGGCCCGCGCCGCCGCCTCGATGTCGTCGACGATCGGCTCGTAGTCCGGACCCAGCGGCGTGCCGACGGTCACGATGACGAAGTCGTTGTCGGCGAGGGCGCCGAAATCGGTTGTGGCGCGCAGCCGGCCGACTCGCACGTTGTTGGACACGATCTCGTTCAGCCCCGGTTCGGGCACGGTGGTCTTGCCCAGGTTGATCTCGTCGACGACGGTCTGACGCACGTCGATTCCCGTCACAGGCCAGCCGCGATCAGCCAGCACCGCGCCGATCACCGTGCCGATGTAGCCGAAGCCGACCACCGCGATCCCCGACCGCATGCCCCGGACCAACAGGTCGATCTCGGCGTCGCTGCGCCCGAACACGCCTTCAGCCATCGCGGATCCTCGCCCTTCAGTCACCGTGCGGGCGCGGGCTGCGAGATGTCCACGCCCGGCCGACCCGGTCGGGAGTCTAATCCATCACCCGTCCACCGGATGTGCGACCGTCCTGACAGGTCTACCGGCCGACACGCGTGAGGCGGGCGAACTCTTCCACCCGGTCAGCGGCGGCCGCGACGGCATCGGTTGGTGTGGTCATCCGGGCGGCGATGTCGCGGGCCCGGGCGAGGTAGTCCGGGGCCAGAATCCGGCGCAGGTCCGCGACCAGCGAGTCCACAGTCGTGCTCGAAAAACGCCGGGCGGTGCCCACCTTCAGCCGTTTGACCGCGGCTCCGAACAGCGTCTGGTTGAGGTCCGTCGACAGGATCAACGTTGGGACGCCCGAACGCAGGCCTATGGCCGTGGTGCCCGCTCCGCCGTGGTGCACGACCGCGCGGCAGGCGGGAAAGACCGCCGCGTAGTTCACCGCACCCACCACGGTGACGTGCTCGAGGTGCGGATCATCGGTGAAGTCACTCAAGCCGGCGCACACCAGCGCCCGCTCGCCCAACCGCGCGCACGCCGCGCTGATCATCGCGAGCGTGTGGGCGGGCGATTCAACCGGTATGCTGCCAAACCCGAAGCAAATCGGCGGTTTTCCCGCAGCAATCCACGATGCGACGTCCTCGTCGGCATCCGTCGGCAACTCCATGGTCAGCGCGCCGACGAAAGGCCGTTGCCCTCCCCATCGCTCCCATTCGGCTGTCAGCCCGGGAAAGCCCACCTCGTCGTAGGCCTGGATCTCCAGCGATCCACGCTCGGTGATCCGCTGCGGCCACGGCACTGTCGCCTTCGGCAGGCCCAGTTCACGACGCTGCGCCTCCTCGACTTGCCGTGTCCCCCGCCACGACAGCCACTCGAACGCCGTCATTGCGGCGCGGCCCAACGGCGCCGGCAGGAACGGCAGCAGCCGGCCGTTGGCCCGCAACGGGAACCAATGCAGCGTCGCCAACGGAATGTTGCGGTACTCGGCGACATTGGCAGCGGCGTACTCGTAATTCATGCCGGTGAATAGCAGGTCGGCCCCGTCTGTCAACGACGTCAGCGTCGCGCTGATCTCCTCCCGGCACTGGGTGAGGGGCTCGGCAATGTCGTGCAGCAGCCGTTTCAGATCCCGGATCCTCCAGGGCTTGCGGAAAAAACACGTCCAGAAGTCGCGGTACGCGTCCAGAATGGTCTGCACATCCGGTCCAAAGGCGACCGCCGTAGGCCCGGCCGACTCGACGAAGCCAACCTGGTCCGGCGCGACGGCCATGCAGACGTCATGCCCGCGGCGGACCAGCTCGCGGCCGACAACAAGGCAGGGTTCCACTTCGCCGCGACTTCCCCAGCTCGCCAGCACAAACCTCATCGCGCCTCCCGGCCCTTCGAGGTATCGCGGGTCGGCCCTTGCCCGGTCGATCGCACGGCGAATCCTCTCTTCGCGTTCACCCTGCACGTGCCAGCCCAGTCGCTCACGTGGCCAGTGCAATGGTCAGAGCGCGGATTACTCGCCCGGCAGCCTAATCCATCGCTCTCGCACCGGATGCGCGACCTTTACCGGCAGACGCTCTGGGCGGGCACCCGAATGCTCTCGTAGCCAAGGAAACCCGGCCGACACGGGCGAGTCGATCACATCGCACGTCTGCGGTCAATTTTCGCCGTCGCCAATCAGCCGAGCCGCTTGCGGCGGGCGAACTCCTCCACAAGGTCGGCGGCGGTCGCGACGGCATCGGCGGATGAGGTCATCCGGGCAGCGATCTCACGGGCCCGGGCGAGGTACTGCGGGGCCAGGATCCGGCGCAGGTCCGCCACCAGCGACTTCTCGGTAGTACTGGAAAAACGCCGGGCAGTGCCCACCTTCAGTCGTTTGACCGCAATCCCGAAGAGCGGCTGATCCGGCAGCGTCCACAACACCAACTGGGGGACTCCGGCGCGCAAAGTCACGGCCAGGGTGCCCGCGCCACCGTGATGCACAACCGCGCGGCAGGCGGAAAAAATCGCCGCGTAGCTCACCGCGCCCACCACCTTGACGTGCTCGACATCGGGCACGTTGCGCAGGTCACTGGCGGCAGAGCAGACCAACGCCCGCTCGCCCAACCGCGCGCAGGCCGCGCCGATCATGGCGATCGTGTCCGCCGGAGATGCCAGCGGTATGCTTCCGAACGCGAAGCACACTGGCGGCGTTCCCGCGGCGATCCACGACGCGACCTCCTCATCGGCATCCGTCGGCGACTCCAGCGCCAGCCCGCCGACGAAGGGCCGCAGGCCATTGCATGTCGCCCACTCGGCCGCCAGCCCGGGAAAGCACACTTCGTCGTAGGCCTGGATCTCCAGCGATCCGCGCTCCGCGATTCGCCGCGGCGCGGGGCGGGTGGCCTTCGGCAGGCCCAGATCACACCGCAGCGCGTCCTCGACTTTCTTCAGCGTGCGCCACGACAGCCAGTCGTTGGCCGTCATCACGGTGCGGGTCACCGGCGGCGGCAGGAACGGCAGGAGCGCGCCGTTGGCCCGCACCGGGAAGAAATGCAGCGTGGCCAACGGGATGCCGTAACGCTCGGCGACGTCGGCAGCGGGCTGTTCGAAAATCAGGCCGGCGATCAGCAAGTCGGCTCCGTCAACCAGCGACCTCAGCGTCGTGGTCATCTCCCCCAGGCACCGGGCGATTTGCTCCGTGCTCTCACGCCCCAACCTGTTCAGATCCCGAATCTTCCACGGTTTGCGGAAGAAGCCCGTCCAGTAGTTGCGCTGCGTTTCCACAATCGCCTGCGAGTCCAGCCCGTAGGCGACCGCCGACAGCCCTGCCGCCTGCGCGAAGCCGACCAGGTTGGGCGGGACGGCCATGCACACATCGTGCCCGCGGCGCAGCAGTTCGCGGCCGACAACGACGGAGGGCTCGACATCGCCGCGACTCCCGTAGCTCGCCAGCACAAATTTCATCGCGGATTTTGCCCTTGTCAGTTGTCGTGTGTCGTCGTGCCCGTAGGCAACGTGCCGAGCATCGGTCATTATGCCTGGTCCTTCGACTGTGAGCTGGGCGT
>NZ_JAVKSH010000150.1:0-3323 GCF_039583805.1 Mycobacterium sp.
CCTAGGTGCGGTCCTGGGCCCAGGTGCGTTCCGGGACCTAGCCGGATGCTCCGCCGAGTGTGAAACTGTTGCGAAAAAATCGCTGGAATCTCGCAACAGTTTCACGCTCGGCGCATCGCAGCAGCGGTCAGCGTGACGCTCCCGAGCTGACGCGGTCGTCGACGTGCACCGGCAGGGTGTCGTCCCAGGGCTGGCGGGTCACCATGTCCGCGACCCGCACGTAGCCACGCTCGAATTCGCCTGTCGCGGCGTCGACCAGTCGGTACTGCTGGGTTTGGCGATGGATCGGCTGGGCGTCGAGCATCACCACCCGCACCTCGCCCGGCTCGAAGTGGCAGCGCCGCTGCAGCGCCGCGACCAACTGCTCGTTGCTGAAGTGGCCGTCGCCGAAGTTCCATCCGATGGCGGTGCTGGTGATCCGCTCGCCGTCGGTGAGCACGTAGTCGTCCTCGTTCTCCCCGGCCATCGCCCGGTGGGCCAAAGTGAACAGCGCCCGGCCGTGGGTGTTGAAGGCGCGGAACGCATATCCCATGTACATCGGGATCTGCGCGGCTTCCTTGCTGCCGTAGAACTTCTCCAGCTGGGCGGCCGGCATGCTGGCGATCGCCACGATGCCGTCGGCGATCTTGGCGTCGGCGGAGGGTTTGACGCACCACAGCGTGGTGTCCCAGTTGCCCGCGTAGTAGCGCATACCCGGCAGGAAGGAAATCTTGCGCGGGAACAGGTTTCCGAGCACGACGGTCCCCGCGACGACAACGAACAGCAGTATCGGCAGCGGTGTCGTCATGTCGGCGAGCCCGATCCCGGCGTGGCCGACGAACAGCGCCATGATGCTGTACATCATGAAGACGTTCCACTCCAGCGGCACCCCCATCGGGATCGCCGACAGGATGCCGACGTGGAAGCACAGCATGACGAACGCCGCGATCGCCGTGGGCCGGCCGCCGTGGCTGAAGAACAGCACCAGCGGAACGAGCCCTTCGATCGCCGTGGAAAAATGCGCGAGCCAGCGCGACGCCCGGCCCGGGCGCAGGTCGTCCGGGAAGTGTTCGAAGAACGTGCGTTTGATCGACCGCGGCCGGAACACCGGATTGTTGCTCATCATCGTCGAGATGACGAACGGGAAGTGCTTGTTGAGTTTCGACGTCGCCGCCCCCAGCCAGATGACGAGGCATACGAGTTTGGCGCCCACGATCATGTCCACGCCGTAGCCGGCGAACAGGAACGCGACGGTGAACGAGGCGTACACCTCGCCGCGGGCGGCCAGGAAGATCACCTTGTCGCGCAATCCCAGCACCGCCAGCACGCCCAGCACCGCCCAGATCTGCCACGACGGCAACACCCCGACCGTCGTGCCCAACGCCGGGACCGGCCCGCTGCCGTTGGAGAACAGCGCGATCACGAGGAGCACCAGCAGCGCGCCGTAGAGCAGCGCGTCGACGGGGGTGCGCCCGTCACCTTTGGTCAGGGGTATGCGATCCGGCCACGGCGGCAGCCGGATGGTGCCGGGCCGCAACCAGTACAGGATCGAGCCCATCGGCGGGAAGAACCGATTGTTGAGCGGCCCGAACCCGCAGCCCAGGCCGACCACCTCGAACAGCATGGTGTACAGCACGACCTTCTCGAACACAATCGGCTCGGCGTACCAGTGTGCAACGTCGGCGAACCCGTCTATGCCCTTGGTGGTCAGCGCGATCAGCCACGCCGCCAGGATGTAGAGGCCGATTTTGACGACGTAGAACAGGTGCAGCACTACCGGGGTGCCGAAGCCCACCTCGGCCCAGTGCCGGGCCATCGGGATGATCTTCTCAGCGCGAGTGCCCTTGCTCCACTGCTCGAAGTCGATCTGCGGGGTGTCCTGTTTGAGAAATCCCATGGCCGACAGATTAGAACGCGTTCTAGGCGGATGAGGCCGGTTGGCGGCCCTATTGTCTACTACTAAATGTAGTAGTAGACAAGTTGATGCAGGCGTTGTGAGGGACGGTGGTCGCATGTCTGATCTGATCGAGCAGCCACATCGGTTCCGGCCCCGGGGCGCAATCGACAACCGCTTCATCTCGTGGCCGCACATCAACGTAACGTGGTCTTCGGGGTTGGGTGCTCTCGCCGAGATCGGCACCGGCATGGTGTTCGGGATCGCGGGAGTGCAGGAGGTGAACAATGGCAGGAACCCTGTATTTTGACGGTGCCTGCGGGATATGCACGCGGGTCGTCGAATTCCTGGTGCGGCACAACCGGACGGCCTACCTGCAGACTGCGCCGTTACAGAGCCCGGGCGCCGCTGAGCTGCTGGGTATTCCGCCGTCGCGGCTGCTCGACTGCAGCCGGTGGCTGGATTCCTCGGGAGCGGTGTATTCCGGCGCAGAAGCGATGAACGCGGCGGTGGCGACGGCGATCGGCATCAGGCTGCCGCTGATGCTCTACCGCATCCCTGCTGTCCGGTTCGTCGAGGACGCGACCTACCGGTGGGTCGCTGCGCATCGCTACCTGTTTCCCGGCACGACGCCGTACTGCCAGTCGCACCCCGCCGCGTGCTGACGCCGCCTCATCACAGCGAGCGGCCGATGATTTCCGTGACGATATCGCTGCAACCGCCGACGGGTCCGCGAAAGTGCAACTACCGAGGGGTCCACTCGGGGAATACGTCGGTAGTTGCACTTTCGCGGGCCGTCAGGTAAGCGCCCGCTGCGGCCGCCCCGAGTATTCACTCAGCGGACGGATGAGCGCGTTGGACCCGGCCTGTTCGACGATGTGCGCGGTCCAGCCGGTGATCCTGCTCATCACGAACAGAGCAGTGAACATCGGGATGTCAAAGCGCATCAGGTGATAGGCGGGACCGGTCGGGAAGTCGACGTTGGGTTTGATCCCGGTCGCGGCGGCCATCTCGGCCTCCAGGGCGTGGTAGATGTCCAGCCAACGCTGCCCGTCGCGGACGGCGGCCACCTTACGCAGCGCCTCGTGCATAGTCGGCACCCGTGAGTCGCCGTGCTTGTAGACGCGGTGGCCGAATCCCATCACCTTCTCGCCGCGGGAAAGCTTGGCGCTCAACCAGTCCGACACGTTGTCCGCGCTGCCGATCTCCAGCATGTCCCGCATGACGGCCTCGTTGGCACCGCCGTGCAGCCGGCCTTTGAGCGCCCCGATCGCCGCGGTGACCGCGCTGTACATGTCCGACTCGGTCGAGGTGACCACCCGGGCGGCAAAGGTGGAGGCGTTGAAGCCGTGCTCGGCGTAGAGGATCATCGACTGTTCGAACGCGGACACGACTGGGGCTTCTAGGACTGGGGCTTCTAGGACTGGGGCTTCTAGGACTGGGGCTTCTA
>NZ_JAVKSH010000150.1:3423-6457 GCF_039583805.1 Mycobacterium sp.
GACTGGGGCTTCTAGGGGGTCGGGCACCTCGCCGAAGCACATCTGCAGGAAGTTCTGCGAATAGCCCAATGCGGTGTCCGGCGGGATCGGCGCCAGGCCGCGGCGCCGGCGCATATCGGCGGCGACGATCGTCGGCAACACCGCGAACAGCCGCAGCGCCTTGGCGTGGTTGGCGGCTTCGGCGGTGTTGTCTTCGTCGGGGTCCGCCGCACCCAGGTAGCTGGTCATGGTGCGAACCACGTCCATCGGGTGGCAGGCGTCGGGCAACGCGGTCAGCACCGCCAGCGTCTCCCGGGACAGCCCGCGCTCTGCGCGCTCCTGCTCACGGAAGGAGGCCAACTCGGCGCCGGTGGGCAGTTCGCCGTGCCACAGCAGGTACGCCACCTCCTCGAAGCTGCAGTGTGCGGCCAGGTCCTGCACGGGGTAGCCGCGGTATGTCAGCGAGTTGCTCTCCGGCATCACCTTGGAGACCGCGGTGGTGTCGACGACGACACCGGCGAGGCCCTTGTGAACGCCCTTGTGAATCATCGGTTGCCTCCCGCGATGTCGGCGTCAAAACGGGTGTAGTCGGCGTAGCGGAGCAACTCGTAGAGCCTGCTGCGCGGTTGCATCCGGTCCAGCAGCCCGGATTGTGTTCCGGCCGAGTCGATTTCACGTAAACCCGCTTCGATGGCGAACATCGCCAGACGCAGCGTCGTCACAGGGTAGATGACGACGTTGTAGCCGATCTCGGCGAGCTGGCGCACGCTCAGCAGCGGTGAGCGGCCGAACTCGGTCATGTTGGCCAGCAGCGGCACGTCGACCGCGGCGCGGAACCGCTCGAATTCGCCCGCCTCGGTCAGCGCCTCGGTGAAGATCATGTCGGCGCCGGCGTCGGCGTAGGCCCGGGCCCGGTCGAGCGCGGCGGGAAAACTCTCGACACCGACGGCGTCGGTGCGGGCGCAGATGACGAAGTTCGGGTCTCGCCGCGCCGCCACCGCCGCGCGTATACGCCTGACCATATCGGTAGTGGGCACGACGGCCTTGCCGTCCAGGTGGCCGCAACGCTTCGGGTTGACCTGATCCTCCAGGTGGCAGCCGGCCAGCCCGGCGTCCTCGAGCAGCGTGACGGTGCGGGCGGCATTCAGCGGTTCGCCGAATCCGGTGTCGGCGTCGATCAGGGTGGGCAGGTCGGTGGCGGCCGCGATCTGCGCGCCGCGCGCCGCGACCTCGGACAGGGTCGTCAGCCCGATGTCGGGCAGCGCCAAGTCCGCCGACAACGCGGCACCCGACACGTAGACGCCCTCGAAGCCGATCTCGGTGACCAGCTTGGCTACCAGCGGCGAGAAGGCACCCGGAAAACGCTGCAGCCGAGAGGATTTCACGGCAGCCCGCAAGGCCGACCGCTTGTCGGCGCCGGCGGCCGCCCCCAGCACGCCGGTCACCCGAAGATCCCCGGCGGCACCGTCGGCGCCTTGGCCAGCACCTGCGGGTCGACCAGCACGTTCAGCTCCCCCAGCGTACCGGGCCCCATTGTGGCAAGATTTTCGACGGCGGACAGAAACCGTTGTTGTTCATCGGGTTTCACCACCCCGTCGGCCAGCTCGCGGAACTTCTGCACGTACTGCTCGCGCCGGAACGGCCGCGCTCCCAGCGGATGCGCGTCGGCGACGGCCAGTTCGTCGGTGATCACCTCACCGCTCGTCAGCGTCACTTCGGCGCGCGCCCCGAACGCCTTCTCCGCCGGGTCGTCCGCGTGGTAGCGCCGGGTCCACTCCGGGTCTTCGACGGTGGAGATCTTGCGCCAGAGCTCGACGGTGTCGGGTCGGTGTGCCCGCTCGGGCGTGTAGGACCGTTCGTGATGCCAGGCGCCGTCCTGCAGCGCGACCGCGAAGATGTAGGGCAGCGAGTGATCCAGTGTCTCGCGCGACGCATCCGGGTCGAACTTCTGCGGATCGCCCGAACCGCTGCCGATCACCATGTGGGTGTGCTGACTGGTGTGCAGCACGATGGATTCGACCTGGTTGACGTCGCCGATGCGTTCCCGCAGCCGCCGCGCCAGGTCGATCGGCGCCTGGGCCTGGTATTCCGCCGAGTGCTCCTTGGTGAAGCTGTCCAGGATGGCGCGCTTGGGTTCCCCGGGCGCGGGCAGCGGCACGTGGTAGGTGTGCTCGAAGCCGGACAGCAGCCACGCGATCACGCCGTCCTCGCCCTCCCAGATCGGGGCCGGCGATCCCTCACCGCGCATCGCGCGGTCGACGGCCTCGATGGCCACCTTGCCGGCGTGTGCGGGCGCGAAAGCCTTCCAGCTGGAAATCGAGCCCTTGCGGGACTGGCGGGTGGCGGTGGTCAGATGCAGCGCCTGCCCGATCGCCTGATAGATCGTGTCCACGTCCAGGCGCAGCATCGTGCCGATGCCGGCGGCGACCGAGGGACCGAGGTGCGCGACGTGGTCGATCTTGTGCTCGTGCAGGCAGATTCCGCGGGCCAGGTCGATCTGGATCTCGTACGCGGTCGCCAGCCCGCGGATCAGGTCGGCGCCGCTTGCCGACAGCTGCTGGGCGACCGCAACCAGCGGCGGGATGTTGTCACCGGGGTGGGAGTATTCGGCGGCCAGAAACGTGTCGTGGAAATCCAGTTCGCGCACCCCGACGCCGTTGGCCCACGCCGCCCATTCGGCCGCGTAGCTGCCGTCGACGCCGAACACCGCAGCGCAGGGCCGGGCCCGGTGCGCCAGCGCCTGCCGGCGGGCCACGGTGACCGGCCTCCGCAGCACCGACGCCGCACTGACCGCGGCGTTGTCGATGATCCGGTTGAGCACCATCGTCTCGGTCTGCGGCTCGACGGCGACCGGGTCCGCGGCCACCTCGGCGATCTTGGAGGCGAGGTGCTCGGTCCGGGGAAACTGGTCGGCGCTGCGGTGGGCTCGAACCGGATATCTATGCATACGTTGTCCAGTATGCCCGGCGGCGGCCCCGCGTCGTCGGCCGTCGTCAGAACGGCATCAGGTCCGCGGGATGCAGCATGGTGCCCACCTCGGCCAGCAGCGCACCCA
>NZ_JAVKSH010000151.1:0-6414 GCF_039583805.1 Mycobacterium sp.
GGCCCTTGGCTTCGTAGACCCGCATCGCCTTGCGGCTGACGCCCGCCGCGCGCGCGGCCTGCCCGATGGTCAGTGACTGAACGGTCATCGCGGTGTCCTCCGGTCTCCCAGTATTGACCTTGCCCCTGGGACCGGGTTCTACGGTGATGTTGTCAGATGGAGAAGCGAGAAGGAGTTGAGGAAGATGCCATTTAAGGCCGGGGAGGTGTACCGCTGTCCCGATGCGGGCTGCGGGTGTGAGTTGACGGTGACGAGGGCGGCACCGCCGACGTGCACCGGACAAAACACACCGACGTGCTGCTGCGGGGAAACCATGGTCGAGGTCTCCTGATCCCGACCGGGCAGGACGACGACCGGTGATTCGCGCGTCACTGACCGCCGTCACCGTTCGCACCGCCGCCACGGCGTGGGTCCACCCGTTCATCGGGATGCGGGTTGTAAGCGCGCGATCGGGGCCAGCGGCGTGGTGTCGATCGCACTGGCCGCCATCGGTGACGTGGTCCCCTTCGCCCGACCCGCAACGAGCCGCTGCTGCCCGAAATCGCCAGCGCTACAACGGTATTGGCGTAGATGCTCATCTCTGACCTCAAGCGCCTGGATCAATCACCCCTTAGGTGTTCATCACGAATGGGCCGCACTGAAATACCGGCTCCCGAATTGGTTGTCCGCCGAGGATCGGCACGTTCAGGGCGGCTCGGTGCGAACCTGGGGTCGGTTCGGCAGCGACAGTGATCCAGTCGCCGGGACCGAAGACCGCCTCCTTGACCAGGTTGTTTTTGTTGAGGTCGATGCGGACCTGATCCGTCGCGCCGGAATCTGAACGAGGCCCAAGCGCTGCGTGGCTACGACGCGGTTCACCTCACCGCCGAGCGACTGCGTGACGACGGCATGGTGCTCGTCGCGGGTAATGAGCACGTCTCGTCGTCGCCGCGACGATGCGAAGGGCGACTGTGGCCGTTGGGTGCTCCACGCTCCTGCCGACCCACTGCCGCGTTTGTGTGCCCGGCTTCTCGCTGGGTCGCTCGGTGGCCGTTTCGCCGCCTGCGTAAGTCGGCGCCGAGCGTTATCCCGCGACCAGCCCGTCACCGACATCACCTGATCCAGGACACGCCCCTTGTCCTTCTTCGACGCCTTCCCATACGCCCTGGCGTACTTCGTGGTGATCTCGGCCCGAGACGTCATCGACAACCCACTTTCCATGCCCGACGACGGTCACCGTTTCGCGGGCACTTTTACGTGATGCACCGAGGGCGTTTAGCGGGCACTTTTCGTGATGCCGGGGAATTGCCACCCGTATCTTCGCTCGATTAGTGTCTGAAACCATGCCGGATGCGGGAGGGAGCGGCGCTGACAACGCCGGAGGACGGGTCGGCGCATTCGTCCGGGATGCCAGCTACCTGCGTAAGTGGCTCTTTCTGGGCATCACGGTCGGCGTCATCGCGGGCCTCGGGGCGGTCGTCTTCTATCTGACGCTGACCTACACCACCGACTTCTTACTGGGCGATCTGGCCGGCTACCAAATCCCCACGCCGTTCGGTGAGGGCAACAACCCCGGGTCGGCCGGTTACCTCCGGCCATGGGCGATTCCGTTGGTGACGACAGCGGGCGCGTTGGTGTCGGCGTTTATCGTGGCCAGGTTCGCGCCGGAGGCCAAAGGTCATGGCACCGACGATGCCATCGAGGCCGTCCACACCGATCCGCGTTCCATCCGTGCCCGCGTGGCGCTGGTGAAGATCGTGGTCAGCGCGTTGACCATCGGCTCGGGCGGCTCGGGTGGTCGCGAGGGGCCCACGGCCCAGATCTCGGCCGGTTTCGGCTCGCTGCTGGCCCGCCGGCTGAACCTGGCCGATGCCGACGCCCGGGTCCTTGTTTCGCTGGGCATCGGCGCTGGCATCGGGGCGATTTTCGGCGCGCCGCTGGGCGGGGCGGTGCTGGCCGCGTCGATCGTGTACCGCGAAGATTTCGATTACGGCACGTTGTACCCGGGTTTCGTCACCTCGGCCACGGCATATGCGGTGCTCGGCTCGTTTATGGGCTTCGACCCGATGTTCGGCTACATCGACGCCGAGTACCGCTTCGAGCACGCCTGGCCCCTGCTGTGGTTCGTCATCCTCGGCATCGTGGCCGCAGGAGTCGGCTGGCTGTACGCCCGCATCTTCTACGGCATCGCGGCGCTGACCGGTCGGCTGCGTCTGCCGGCCGGCCCGGTGCTCAAACCCGCACTGGGCGGATTGCTGGTCGGGTTGTTGGCGTTGCTGGTCCCAGAGGTCCTCAGTAGCGGCTACGGCTGGATACAACTGGCCGCCGACACCACAACACTCTCGACGATTCCGTTCTGGATTGTCGTCCTACTCCCGATCGCCAAGATCATCGCCACGTCGCTGTCGATCGGCACCGGCGGATCCGGCGGCATATTCGGACCCGGGATGGTGATCGGGGCCTTCGTGGGAGCAGCGATCTGGCGGCTCGGCGAGTTGTTGCACCTGCCCGGGGTACCGGACAGCCCGGGAATATTCGTCGTGGTGGGGATGATGGCGTGCTTCGGCAGTGTCGCCCACGCACCGCTGGCAGTCATGATCATGGTCGCGGAGATGACCGGATCGTTTTCGGTGGTGCCCGGAGCCATCATCGCAGTGGGGATCGCGGCGTTGCTGATGTCGCGCACCAGGGTGTCGATCTACCGGGCACAGCGCCTCAACCGCGAGGCCGCCGAAGCCGAACGTCAGCACGCGGCTCAACACTGATCCCATGTGACGCGGGTTGACATCCCCATCGCGCTCCTAACGATCCGATGTCTTGCCCGGGAACAGTCGCGGCCCACGGCGCGGTTAGTATGCCAATCAGCTGGCATGCGGTTCGGTAAGCGGACCACACGATAGCGGCGCGGTCTCGCATCGGTTCCAGCAGCTCGAGCCTGACAGCGTCGACGACCGGGCGCCCCAGCAGCGTCCAGGCTCCATACTCCCGGCAGTGACATCAGCGTCCATCGCCCGTGCCGCCGGACGAAATGTCAGCTGTTCCAGCAATGGCACACGGCGCGCGCGGCTGACCACCGTCCGGATCCGCACGCGAAATCGACGATCCAGCCCGTCGTGTCGGCCAGCGAGTCAGCCGTCCACACATACGGGCACCCGTCGAGTCGGCGCAGCACCCGCTCGGTGATCCCGGCGTTGCGGGAGTGGACGCTCGCCCGATAGCCGCCCCGGCCGACAGTGGTCGCGTCGGTCAGGTTAGGACAGATCGGCCAGGGCGTCCTCGATCGCCCGATGAAATGTGGGGTAGGCGTAGATCATCCGTCGCAGCCGCGCCGTGGGCACCTGCGCGTCCACCGCGAGAGTCAGCACCGCCAGCACCTCGCCGCCGGCCGGGCTCACCACGGTGGCGCCGACCAGCACGCCCCGGTCGGCGTCTTCGACAAGCTTGACCACACCGTCGTTGCCGACCTTGTGGATCCAGCCCCGCGCCGACGACGGGATCGCCGCCACCCCGGTGCGCACCGCGATCCCGCGGTCTCGGGCCGCTCGCTCGGTCAACCCGACCGCCCCGACTTCCGGGTCGGTGAACGTGACCCGCGGCACCGCACGGTACTCGGCCGGTTGGGGGTTCTCGCCGAGAATGTCGGCCGCGGCGATGCCGGCCTGATACATCGACACGTGGGTGAACCCGCCCTTGCCGGTGACATCGCCGATCGCCCACACCCGCTCGGCGGCGCGCATCCGCGCGTCGACGTCGATCCCTTGGGCGGTTTCGTCCAGCCCGACGGCGCCGATCCCCAGCGCGGCCAGATCGGCGCGTCGACCGGTGGCCACCAGCAGCCGCTCGGAGGTGATGGCGCTGCCGTCATCGAGGCTCACCACTGTGGCATCCGGGCTCACCTTGGTGGCGGATGCGCCGGTGCGGGCCTGGATGCCCTCGGCGTCGAACACCTTAGCCAGCACGTCGCCCACTTCGGGCTCCTCGGCGGGCAGCAGCCGCGGCTGGGGTTCGACGACTGTGACCGCGCTGCCGAACCGGGCGAAAACCTGGGCGAACTCGCACCCTATCGGCCCGGCGCCGAGGATCGTCAGCGACGCGGGCACGTCCTCGACGGCGACTGCGTCACGGTTGGTCCACAAGGGCGCATCGGCCAGCCCCTCGATCGGCGGGATCGCCGGCTCGGTACCGGGATTGAGCAGGATCGCCCGCGTAGCATGAAAAACCTGCTCGCCGTGCTCGGTCGTCACACTCACCTGCCCGGGCGCGGTGATCCTCGCGCGGCCGCGCACGAAGCGGCCACCGGCGCTCTCGAATCGCCGGACCGCGACCGTGTCATCCCAATTGTCGGTGGCCTCGCTTCGAATGCGGGCGGCCACCGGAGCCCAGGACGGCTGGGCGTCGGCCGATCCGGCCAGGGCGCAGACGCGACGCGTCTCGGCGAGCGCGTCGGCCGCCCGGACCATCATCTTCGTTGGTACGCAGCCAAAGTACGGGCATTCGCCACCCACCAGGCGTGCATCCACGCCGATCACCTTCAGGCCGGCCTGAGCCAGGCGTGCACCGGCGGCCTCCCCGCCCGGGCCCAGGCCGATCACCACCACATCGACGGTCTCGTGTTCGGGCATGACGTTCCCCCTCCGTTTCGGCAACAACCTTCGCGGCGGTGGCGCCGCGGTCCAGCACAGTGTCAGTAGGCGGAGAGTCGACGCGACGGCCGACCCTGAACCCGGATACCCGAAAACCATGGACTTCGAACTCGTGGTGACGGCTGTGACGTCTTCGGCCTGCGCGACAACCAAACCCGACTCGATCGGGGTGATGCTGGTCGGAAAATCCATGGCCGTCAAGGGAGGTGCGGCGTAATGTTCGCAGTCATGAGCAGCGCGCACAAATGGAGGGCGATCGCCGCACTGGCGAGCGTGGCGGCGAGCTCACAGTTGACTCCGGCGACGGCACTGGCCGACCCGCACAACCCGCACAACATCACCTACATCGCCAAGGTCGACTCGCCAATCTCCAGCGGCCGGGCAATCTTCATGGCCAACGAGAGGTATACGGGCACTGCCCCGTTGAGCGCGACCGGCCGCGAATTCAGGTTCGACACCGTGCTGACCGATCCCAGTAAGGCCGGCATGCAGGTGGCGATCCCGTGGCCCTATTCGGGGAACGTCCACTGCGAGATCGACGTGGACGGCGACGTCGCCACGCTGGTCGACCAATTCGTCGCATCCACCCCGGGCGACGGCGACCCTTCAAGCTACGGTGTGCTGCCCTGCGGCGCCTCGCCGCTACCGGTACCTGAATGGTGGGCCAAAATCTGTGACGCCTGGTGGTGTGTCGATACGTCTTTCCCCTCAACCGCCCGCGACGACGCGCGCGCCGTCGTCACCCAGCCTTCCGACCCAGCGGCCAACCCGTCGTATCCGGGATACGGGCCACCGCTCCCCCCAAGGGATAACGGGTAGCAAGGTTTTTCAGCGAACCCGCCGATCACCGAGATCGCAGCCGGCATCGGTTACCGCCGGAACAGCGGTACGGCAGCCGGCTGCGGGTCCGTTGGGGCGCCGTCGATGGAGGTGTACCCAGGTGTCGGCCCTGTCATGAGGCCGACACTGCGGGCCAGGCTCGCTGGATCAGCAAGGCCTGACACTGTCACCGCCCCGACAAACGGGCTACCGTACCAACGCACCCACACCCTAAAGTGTGGAGGTGTCCACCCAGTTGTTCAGTGGCGCAACCGTTCCGGTACGCCGCCTTCGGGCGATGAACGGCCGGCTGGTGGAGGTGCCGGCGAAGCGGGGACGGACCCACCTGCAGTTCCGGCGGTTCGCCGGCTGTCCCATCTGCCACCTGCGTCTGTGCAGTTTTGCCCGCCGGCATCAGGAGGTTGCTGACGCTGGAATCGTCGAGGTGGTGCTGTTCCACTCCCCAGACGACGAGCTGCGCGGCTATCAGTCCTCGCTCCCGTTCGCGGTGGTGGCCGATCCCGACTGGGTGCTGTACTGCGAGTTCGGGGTGGGGACGGGCCTGCGCGCCGCCGCGGATCCGCGGGCTTGGTGGGGCGCCATCCGCGGCGGGACGTCGGCGCTGGTCCGTCGCAACGATCCCGATTGTGCCGGTGTCGGACGTCGCTACGGCACCACACATTGGGGATTGCCTGCCGACTTTCTTATCGACCCCGACGGAACCGTGGTCGCTGCCCACTACGGGCGCCATGCCGACGACCAGTGGTCGGTGGGTCAACTGCTGGATGTCCACCGCCTGCTTCGCGGAACGGAGACGGCGTGACCAGCGCCCCATACCGTCCGCCGCCCGGCGAAACCCGCACCCGTGCACGGATTCGGGTTGAGACCAGGCACCTCTCCGGCGGTGGGCGGGTCCGTGCTGAAGGTCAATCGAATGACCCACTGGCAGTGGTTAATCCAGGTTCAGTGGTTA
>NZ_JAVKSH010000152.1:0-6231 GCF_039583805.1 Mycobacterium sp.
CGCTCAGCCGACCCGGCGGGGTTGATGGGCCGGGCCCGTCTTTCGCGGCCGTCGGCCGCTCAGCCGACCCGGCGGGGTTGATGGGCCGGGCCCGTCTTTCGCGGCCGTCGGCCGCTCAGCCGACCCGGCCCCGCTCAACCCTGTAGTGGCGCACCAGCGAGTCCGTCGAGCTGTCGGATTGTTTGTCCGGCGAGGCGTCCTCGGCGATCACCGGCAGCAGCGCCTTGGCCTGAGTCTTGCCCAGCTCCACTCCCCACTGGTCGAACGAGTCAATCCCCCACACCACGCCCTCGGTGAACACCTGATGCTCGTAGAGCGCGATCAGCTGGCCCAGCACCGACGGGGTCAGCCTCGTCGCCAGGATCGACGTGGTCGGCCGGTTGCCGGGCATCACCTTGTGCGGCACCACATCCGCGGGGGTGCCCTCGGCGGCGATCTCCGCGGCCGTCTTGCCAAACGCCAGCACCTGGGTCTGGGCGAAGAAGTTGCTCATCAACAGGTCGTGCATGCTGCCGGTGCCATCGGCGGTAGGCAGGTCGTCGGTGGGCTGACTGAACCCGATGAAATCGGCGGGCACCAGCCGGGTGCCCTGGTGCAGCAACTGGTAGAACGCGTGCTGGCCGTTGGTTCCCGGCTCGCCCCAATAGATTTCACCGGTGTCGGTGGTGACGGGCGTGCCGTCGGCGCGCACCGACTTGCCGTTGGATTCCATCGTCAGCTGCTGCAGATAGGCCGCGAACCGCGCCATGTCGTTGGAGTACGGCAGCACCGCACGCGACTGCGCGCCGAAGAAGGCCGAGTACCACAGCTCGATCATGCCCAACACCGCCGGCGCGTTGGACTCCAATGGCGCGGTCCGGAAGTGCTCGTCGACGGTGTGGAACCCGGCCAGAAAGTCGGCGAAGTTCTCCCGCCCGATCGCGGCCATCACCGACAGCCCGATCGCCGAGTCGACCGAGTACCGCCCGCCGACCCAGTCCCAGAAGCCGAACATGTTCGCGGTGTCGATACCGAACTGCGCGACCCGCTCCTTGTTGGTGGACACCGCGACGAAGTGCCGCGACACCGCGTCGTCGCCCAGGGCGCCGGTCAGCCAGCGCCGTGCCGCCGTCGCGTTGGTCAGCGTCTCCAGCGTGGAGAACGTCTTCGAGGCGACGATGAAAAGTGTTGCGGCAGGGTCCAAGCCGGCCAGCTTCGCGGTCAGGTCGGCGGGGTCGACGTTGGAGACGAAGCGCGCCGAGATGCCGGCGTCGGCATAGTGCCGCAGCGCCTGATACACCATCACCGGGCCGAGGTCTGAGCCGCCGATGCCGATGTTGACCACCGTGCAGATTCGTTGACCGGTGGCTCCGGTCCACTGGCCGCTGCGCAGCCGGTCGGTGAAGTCGCCCATCGCGTCCAGCACCGCGTGCACGTCGGCGACGACGTTTCGCCCGTCGACGGTCAGCTGCGCATCCCGCGGCAGCCGCAGCGCGGTGTGCAGCACCGCGCGGTCCTCCGAGGTGTTGATGTGCTTGCCGGCGAACATGTCGTCGCGGCGCTCTTCGAGGCCGGCCGCGCGGGCCAGGCCGAGCAGCAGGTCGAGGGTCTCTCGGGTGACGCGGTGCTTGCTGTAGTCGATGTAGAGGTCGCCGACGGCCACGGTGAACTCGCGCCCGCGGTCGGGGTCGTCGGCGAACAACTCGCGTAAGTGGGCGTCTTTGCTCTGCTCATGGTGTTTGCGCAGGGCCTGCCAGGCTTCGGTGGTTGAGATGTCGGGGATTGCTCGAACGGCAGTCATGTTTTCGAGCCTAGTGGCCGAGCCGGCCCCGGCCCAGGCGCAGCAGCAGCATCGCCAGGTCCTTGCCGTCGGGACCGAGCTCGCTGTAGCGCTCGATGACCTTCATCTCGCGACTGTGCACCAGCCGGGTGCCGCCGGAGGCCATCCGGGCCTTGCCGATCGCCTGGGACACCTCCGTGCGCCGCTTGACCGCGGCCAGGATGTCGGCGTCGAGGCGGTCGATCTCGCGGCGCAGCTCGTCGATATCGGGAAGCTGGTCGGTGTGCATGGGTTGTGACTCCACGTTCTCGCTGTCGGTGGGTTCTGGTCTCATCCGCATTCGGGCCTCACACACCAGACGAGCCCCAGATCCGGACGCGGACCGCGGGGCTCTGCCAAGCAGCTACGCCACGGGCACCGCTGAGGGATACCCGTAGCAAAATCGATGCTGCACGTTGAGCACGGATACGAGTGTGCCACTCACGGTTGTGCCGGCGCAAAAACTGTCGCAGGGCGACGGTACGTTGGGAAAGACATGAGTGTGCACGTGACGGACACCAGGCCGGTCCCCGACGCGGACCACCTTCTCGACGGCCTCAACCCGCAGCAGCGGCAGGCGGTGCTGCACGAGGGCTCGCCGCTGTTGATCGTCGCCGGCGCCGGCTCCGGCAAAACCGCGGTGCTGACCCGGCGGATCGGCTACCTGATGGCCGCCCGCGGCGCCGGGCCCGGTCAGATCCTGGCGATCACCTTCACCAACAAGGCCGCCGCCGAGATGCGCGAACGGGTGGTCCAACTGGTCGGTGCCCCGGCAAGGGCCATGTGGGTGTCGACGTTCCACTCGATGTGCGTGCGGATCCTGCGCAACCAGGCCGCGCTGATACCCGGTCTGAACTCCAACTTCTCGATCTACGACGCCGACGATTCGCGGCGGCTGCTGCAGATGATCGGGCGCGACATGGGCCTGGACATCAAGCGGTACTCGCCGCGGCTGCTGGCCAACGCGATCTCCACTCTCAAGAACGAGCTGATCGATCCGCAACGGGCGACGGCCAACCTGTCCGAGGACTCCGACGACCTGGCCCGCACGGCGGCCGCGGTGTATTCCGAGTACCAGCACCGGCTGCGGGCGGCCAACGCGCTGGACTTCGACGACCTCATCGGCGAGACCGTGGCGGTGCTGCAGACCTTTCCCCAGATCGCGCAGCACTACCGTCGGCGGTTTCGGCACATCCTGGTCGACGAGTACCAGGACACCAACCACGCCCAATACGTCCTGGTGCGCGAGCTCACCGGACACACTGTCCACGGCACCGACGGCGACGTCCCGCCCGGGGAGTTGTGTGTCGTCGGCGACGCCGACCAGTCGATCTACGCGTTCCGCGGCGCCACAATTCGCAACATCGAGGACTTCGAGCGCGACTACCCCGACGCCACGACCATCCTGCTGGAACAGAACTACCGCTCCACGCAGAACATCCTGTCGGCGGCCAACTCGGTGATCGCCCGCAATTGCGGACGCCGGGAGAAGCGGCTGTGGACCGACGCCGGCGCCGGCGAGCTGATCGTCGGCTACGTCGCCGACAACGAGCATGACGAAGCGCGGTTCGTCGCCCAGGAGATCGACACGCTGGTGCAGGACGGCGAGATCACCTACAACGACGTGGCAGTGTTCTACCGCACCAACAACTCGTCGCGATCGCTGGAAGAGGTGTTCATCCGGGCCGGCATACCCTACAAAGTCGTTGGCGGCGTTCGGTTTTACGAGCGCAAGGAGATCCGCGACATCGTTGCCTATCTGCGGGTGCTGGACAACCCCGGCGACGCGGTCAGCCTGCGGCGCATCCTGAACACGCCGCGCCGCGGCATCGGCGACCGCGCCGAGGCCTGCGTTGCGGTGCACGCGGAGAACACCGGCTCAAGCTTCGCCGACGCACTGCAGGCCGCAGCGCAGGGCAGAGTCGGGTTGCTGAACACCCGTGCGGTCAAAGCGATTTCAGATTTCGTCGAACTTCTCGACGGCCTGCGCAGCCGGCTCGGCGAGGATCTCGGTGCACTGGTCGAGGCGGTGGTGGACCGCACCGGTTACCGGGCCGAGCTGGAATCGTCGTCCGATCCCCAGGATCTGGCCCGGCTGGACAACCTCAACGAACTCGTCAGCGTCGCACACGAATTCGCCACCGACGTGGCCAACGCGGCGGGGCTCGACGACACCGGCGGCGCGTCGGACGACGAGGACGTGCCCGACACCGGTGTGCTGGCGCAGTTCCTCGAACGGGTGTCGCTGGTCGCCGACGCCGACGAGATCCCCGAGCACAGCGCCGGTGTCGTCACCCTGATGACGCTGCACACGGCGAAAGGCTTGGAGTTTCCAGTGGTTTTCGTCACCGGCTGGGAGGACGGAATGTTCCCGCACATGCGTGCGCTGGGCGACCCCACCGAGCTCTCCGAGGAGCGGCGGCTGGCTTACGTCGGCATCACCCGGGCGCGGCAGCGGCTCTACGTGAGCAGGGCCAGGGTCCGGTCGTCGTGGGGCCAGCCGATGTGCAACCCCGAGTCGCGGTTCCTGAAAGAAATCCCGCAGGAGCTGATCGACTGGCGGCGTGTCGACCCCGCGCCGTCGGTCAGCGCACCGGTCGGCGGTGCGGGCCGCTTCGGCGCCCCCCGCGGCGCGCCGGGCCGCGGGCCGGCCGGCAAACGGCCGCTGCTGGTGCTGCAAGCCGGCGATCGGGTATCCCACGACAAGTACGGGCTGGGGCGGGTCGAGGAGGTCTCCGGGACGGGTGAATCGGCGACGTCGCTGATCGACTTCGGCAGCTCGGGGCGGGTGAAGCTGATGCACAACCACGCCCCGATCACCAAGCTGTGACGCCGTCCTCACTCCTGCAGCAGCCAGCGTTTGGTCTGCGGATGCAGAGCCAAAGCCGCACTGGCGATCGGCAGCACCGGCAACGCGTGCACGACCCTCGCGACCCGCGCGCCCGCCATGAACACTCCGCCGTAGGTCAACAACGCGACCGCCGCGCCGGCGACAATCAGGTAGCGCCCGATCTCGCGGCGTTGCAGCAGTGCGATCACGCCCGAGACCGTCGTCACCGCGAACACCAGGGCAAGGAATCCGACCGCGACGCAGAACAGCCGGTCCGTTCGCCACCAGCCGGCGATCAGGTCGGTCGCGACCAGTGAGGTGGCCCAACCGCTGAGAAAGCTGACGGCGCAGGCCGCCACCGCGGTTTTGTCGCTCGGTTCCGTGCCGGCGTCGGCGACTGCGTGCCGGCCGGGCTGCACGCCGGGGGTCGCGGGCCGCTGCGGGATGTGGGTGGTGGGGGCATCGTCGGCGACGGCCGGCAGCGCACCGGTGGGCGCGCGCCGGATGATCCGGGTCCTCGAGGCATCGTCACCCGGTCGGGTTGACCCGGGAGTCCCGCTCGGCACGTCGTTCGGGCCGGTCACCGCTCAACCGGTGAAACTGCCGAAGCTCAAGCCTCGCTTGGCCAGCCACGGGACCGGGTCGATGCGGTTGGTGCCGCCCAGCAGCACCTCGAAATGCAGATGCGGGCCCGTGGAATCGCCACGGTTGCCGATCGTGGCGATCTGGTCACCCGCCATGACGCGCTCGCCGACGCCGACCGTCGTGGTGTTGACGTGCCCGTAGAGCGTGACCGTGCCGTCGGAGTGGCGCAGCTTGACCCACATGCCGTAGCCGGCGGTCGGGCCGGCGTCGATGACGACGCCGTCGGACACCGCGAGGATCGGGGTGCCGATCGAGTTGGCCAGGTCGATCCCGCCGTGCAGCACACCCCAGCGATACCCGAAATTCGATGTGAAGATGCCCTTCGCCGGCATCACGAACAGCGGTTGCTGCAGTCGCGCCTCGCGCTGCGCACGCTCCTCGGCGAAGGCAACCCCTTTGGCAAGCTCCCGGTTGTGCGTCGCGGCATTGGCCGCCGGCTTGACGGCGAGGATCTGCATGCCGCCCGGCTCGGTGCTGCCGGCCCCGTCGCCGAGCACCGACGTGCCGGCGGCCAGCACGACGTCGGACTTGGTGGCCGGGTGGTGGGTCGCCGAGTGCGCGGCAGCGGCGGCCGCGCCGGCGGCCACAGCGGTGAGCAGCACTCGGCTCCGGACCGGCCCGGTCGGCTCTCTGCGGTGCCGGCCGCCGCGCCGGGGTGCGGGCAGGTCCACCGGGCTCAGGTCGTCGCTGTCCGGCACATCGTCCAGCTGGGGTGCGGGCACATAGTCCGGCTCGTCCAGGAGGTCGAACTCGTCGAACTGGTCGAACGGGATGATTTCGGTGACCTCATTGGGTCCCGGGCCCGGGGCCGCGCGCCGGGTGCCGGGCCCGCGCGACGCAGCAACGGGAAACCGGGCATAACGGTGCTGGTGCAACCTGATGTCCTCGGGTCGTGACCAAAACGTTATCAGGACCTTGAGACGGTAACCGCACAGCACGCAGGCACGCAACCCGCCGG
>NZ_JAVKSH010000153.1:0-1325 GCF_039583805.1 Mycobacterium sp.
CAAAGTCCGGGCCGGACACCGCCCATCGCAGCCAGTGCGACGGGGCCGGCACAGCTACCCTGAAGCACGTGTCGCATGACGCGCCGGCCCGAAACGCCAGCCGTGGGCAGGACGAGTCCACGCGCGGCAAGTACTGGTGGTTGCGCTGGGCGGTGCTGGGCGTGGTGGCGATCGTGCTCGCCGTCGAGGTGGGGCTGGTGTGGGACCAGCTGGCGAAAGCGTGGGCGAGCCTCTACTCGGCGAAGTGGTGGTGGCTGCTGGCCGCGGTCGTGGCGGCCGGGGCATCGATACACAGCTTCGCCCAGATCCAGCGCACCCTGCTGAGGTCCGCCGGCGTGCACGTCAGGCAGTGGCGGTCCGAAGCGGCCTTCTACGCCGCCAACTCGTTGAGCACGACGCTGCCCGGCGGCCCGGTGCTCTCGGCGACGTTTCTCTTGCGGCAGCAACGGCTGTGGGGCGCCTCGACGCTGGTGGCGTCGTGGCAGCTGGTGATGTCGGGTGTGCTGCAGGTGGTGGGCCTGGCGCTGCTCGGTCTTGGCGGCGCCTTCTTCCTCGGCGCGAAGAACAACCCCTTCTCGCTGCTGTTCACGCTGGGCGGCTTCGTCGCGTTGCTGCTGCTCGGCCAGGCGGTGGCGTCGCGGCCGGAGCTGATAGAGGGTATCGGCGTCCGGGTGCTGTCCTGGGTGAACTCGCTGCGCGGCAAGCCGGCCGCCACCGGTCTGGCGAAGTGGCGCGAAATCCTCTCCCAGCTGGAGTCGGTCAGCCTGGGACGCCGCGACCTGGGCACCGCGTTCGGATGGTCGCTGTTCAACTGGATCGCCGACGTGGCCTGCCTGGGGTTTGCCGCATACGCCGCCGGCGGCAAACCGTCGGTGGCCGGGTTGACGGTCGCCTACGCCGCGGCCCGCGCCGTGGGTTCCATCCCGCTGATGCCCGGCGGCCTGTTGGTCGTGGAGGCGGTGCTGGTCCCCGGCTTGGTGTCCAGCGGTTTGTCCCTGCCCGACGCCATCTCGGCGATGCTGATCTACCGGCTGATCAGTTGGTTGCTGATCGCCGCGATCGGCTGGGTGGTGTTCTTCTTCATGTTCCGCACCGAGAACGAGGTCGATCCCGACCCCGCGGAAGCAGATGCCGCCGCGCATCCGAACGGCGCCGGCCCGGCCGACGCGCCCGACAACGCACTGCAGGGACCCCTGCCGCCGGACCCGGCGCCCGGCGGTTCGGCATCTGCATAACGGCGATCGGCGACGCGCCGGCCGGACCCGGAATCGGTCACGCCACACCCGGAAATGCGCCCGGCAGTGCGGCCTGCCCCTGTGCGGCCT
>NZ_JAVKSH010000153.1:1425-6111 GCF_039583805.1 Mycobacterium sp.
TGCCCCTGTGCGGCCTGCAGGAGGCGGAGCGTCTGCGGCAACGAGATTGGCACCCCGCACTTGGCTGACAGCCCGGTGAGCGGGGCGGTGATGGCCTGCAGGTCGCCGGCCACCTTCGGGTTGGCGTCGAAATACGCTCTCAGCGCGGCGACGGACTGGGGTCCGGTCGACTGCTGCGACGTCGCGACGAGCGCCTCGTTGATGTCGGGGTTCGCGTCGAGGTAGTCACTCGTCGACGTGGCGACGGAGCCCACCGTCGCGGCGATCTCACTGGGCGCACACGGGTCGGGCGCGGCGGCCACCGGCGGCACAAGCATCGCCGCGGCGGCGGCACCGCCCAGCGCGGAGGCGGCCAGCACGCCGAGGAGCCGGCGCCGCGGCGGCGCGGCTTCGCCAGAAGTGGCAACCATCGGTAGCTCCTCACGGTCGGTGTGCGCGGCCCGCGGCCTTGCGTCGGTCGGCATCGACGGAACCCGGGGACCCTCAGCGGCCATGCTGCCATCTGGCGCGGTGCCGCCGCCAATTCGCACGACGAGGGCCTGCTCGCAGCGAGGGCGCCGCCGTTTCCGAGTCGTTGCAGCTCAGAGACCGGCAAGCCAGCTCGCTGCGGTAGGCTCACCTGGCACGACCCGTGGCGACCGCCAGCGCGGCGAATCCGGGCGCAGCGGGTCGCCACCCGGCAAGCCCTACAGCGGGGAGACCAACATACAGCAGTTCATGATCCGCCTCTCGGCTTACCTGCGCAGATTCCGCTGGCTGGTTTTCGCGGGTTGGGTGCTCGCGTTGGCACCGGCGATCTATCTGACGATCACGGCGTCGGGTCACCTCACCGGCGGCGGCTTCGAAGTGGCGGGATCGCAGTCACTGTATGTCCACGACCAGCTCGAGGGACACTACCCCGACCAGGAGGCGTCGTCGCTGGCGCTGGTGGCGGCGCCGCGCGCGGACGCCAACTTCGCCGACATGACCGCTGCGGTCACGTTGCTCACGCAGGCAGCCGACGAGGTGCCCGACGTTGCGATGGTGCCCGACCCGCGACAGCCGGCCCCGCAACCGGACCGGCCCTACGTGGTGTCGCTGCGGCTGACGTCGAACAACGACAGCACCAGCGACGCCGCCAAGAAGCTGCGCACCAAGATCGGTGTCCGCGGCGATCAGCCCGGGCGCATCGACAACGGCCGGGTCCGGCTGTACGTCATCGGCCAGGGGGCGCTGAGCACAGCCGCGGCGGCCAACAGCAAGCACGACATCGCCGCTGCTGAACGGTGGAATCTGCCGATAATCGTGATCGTCTTGCTGGCGGTGTTCGGCTCGCTGGCCGCCGCCGCGATCCCGCTGACGCTCGGCATCTGCACCGTCGCCATCACGATGGGCCTGGTCTATCTGCTGTCGGCCTACACCGCGATGTCGGTCTTCGTCACCTCGACGGTGTCGATGTTCGGTATCGCTTTGGCGGTCGACTATTCGCTGTTCATCCTGATGCGTTTCCGCGAGGAACTGCGGGCCGGGCGTCAACCGCAGGACGCCGTCGACGCGGCGATGGGGACGTCGGGGCTGGCGGTGGTGCTGTCGGGGATGACGGTCATCGCCTCACTGACCGGGATCTACCTGATCGCCACGCCGGCATTGACGTCGATGGCCACCGGCGCGATCCTGGCGGTCGCGGTGGCGATGCTGACCTCGACCACCCTGACCCCGGCGGTGCTGGCCACGTTCGGCCGCGCGGCCGCGAAGCGATCCGCGGTGCTGCATTGGTCGCGCCGACCCGAGACCACCCAGTCGCGGTTCTGGGCCCGCTGGGTGGGGTGGGTGATGCGGCGGCCTTGGGCGTCGGCGCTGGCGGCGGTGGCTGTGCTGCTCGCCATGGCGGTGCCGGCGCTGTCGATGGTGCTGGGTAACAGCCTGCTGCGGCAGTTCGACTCCACGCACGAGATCCGCTCCGGGGTGGCGGCGGCCGCCGAGGCACTGGGTCCGGGTGCGCTGGGCCCGGTGCAGGTGCTGCTGACCTTTCCCGGCGCCGACGCGTCCGCGCCGCAGAACAGCCAGACGCTGGGCGCCGTTCGCGCCGAGATGGGCCGGGCCCCCGACGTCGTCTCGGTGGCGCAGCCGGTGTTCGCCGACGACGACAGCAGCGCCATGCTGTCGGCGGTGCTGTCGGTGGATCCCGAGGATCTGCGCGCCCGCCACACCGTCGACTGGATGCGGGCCCAGCTGCCCACGGTCGCCGGTGCCGCCCGGGTGGACGTCGGCGGCCCGACGGCGCTGATCAAGGACTTCGACGACCGGGTGTCGGCCACCGAACCGCTGGTGCTGGTTTTCGTCGCGCTGATCGCCTTCGTGATGCTGCTGATCTCGATTCAGTCGGTGTTCCTGGCGTTCAAAGGCGTGCTGATGACGGTGCTGTCGGTGGCAGCCGCCTACGGCAGCTTGGTGATGGTGTTCCAGTGGGGATGGCTGGAGAAGCTGGGGTTGGCGCCGATCACGTCGATCGACAGCACCGTGCCGCCGCTGGTGCTGGCGATGACGTTCGGTTTGTCGATGGACTACGAGATCTTCCTGCTGACCCGCATCCGGGAACGGTTCCTGCACACCGGGCACACCCACGACGCCGTCGCCTACGGCGTGAGCACCAGCGCGCGGACCATCACCAGCGCGGCGTTGATCATGATCGCCGTGTTCATCGGGTTCGCGTTCGCCGGCATGCCGCTGGTGGCTGAGATCGGGGTGGCGTGCGCGGTCGCGATCGCGGTGGACGCGACCGTGGTGCGACTGGTGATGGTGCCGGCGCTGATGGCGATGTTCGCCCAGTGGAACTGGTGGCTGCCCGGCTGGCTGCACCGCATCCTGCCGCCGGTCGACTTCGAAAAGCCGCTGCCCCTCGTCGACCTCGGCACCGTGGTAATCATCCCCGACGACATCGCGGTGCCGGTGGTGCCCGGCGCCGACCTGAGGGTGGCGCTCAAGTCGGCGGCCACGCTCAAGCGTCTCGTCCCTGACGCGATCTGCGTGGCCGATCCGCTCGCCTTCACCGGTTGCGGGCGCACCGGTGGCAACGGGGCCGCTGCCCCGGCCGGCAACGGGCACGTGACGGCCAGGAAGGTCAGCGGCTCGCCGAACCGCAACGGAGTGCGGCCGGTGCACCCGGTCACGGTGTGGCGCGGCCGCCTGGCCGTCGCGCTGGATGCGCTGCAGGCCGCAGCCGACCCGGCGGTCGAGCGGAGAAGCCCGGTGGAAACCACCTACGTGCAGTTGCCGACCGGCGACCGGCTGCAAATCCCGACCGGCGCCGAAACCCTTCGCCTCAAGAGCTATCTGATCATGTGCCGGAACAGCAGCCGCGACTATGCCGAGTTTGCTGACCTGGTCGACACGATGGACCCCGAAACCGCCGCCGCGGCCCTGGACGCGATGGACAGCTACTACTGTGGTCGAACGCCCAGGCGGCACTGGATCACCTCGCAGCTGGTGCGCCGGCTCGCCGATCCCTGTCCGTCCGATGCCGACGACGGCCACCCGCCGGATGACGAGGCAAACTGGGAGGAGGTCAGGCGGCGCTGCCTGTCGGTGGCGGTGGCGATGCTGGAGGAGGCGAGGTGACGTTGGTAGCGGAACCGCGCCCCGGGTCGGCGCCCGAACCGCCCGCCGTCGACCGTCGTCCGCAACCGGCGCCGCAGCGGCCGGCCGCTCCGCGCTACGCCGACCAGCCGGTGGAGTTCTGGCCCACGGCGGCCATCGGCGCGGCCATGGAGAGCGGCGACATCGCGCTGTGGAAGCAGATCGCCGCCGCGATCAAACGCGACCCGTACGGACGGACCGCCCGCCAGGTCGAGGAGGTCCTGGCGAAGTCGCAACCCTACGGCATCTCCAAGGCGCTCGCGGAGGTGCTGGAGCGCGCCCGCACCCATCTGGAGGCCAACGAGCGGGCCGAGGTGGCACGCCACGTGCGGCTGCTGCTGGAGCGGTCCGGGTTGGGGCCGCAGGAATTCGCGTCCCGAATCGGCGTGCCGACCGAGGAGATTGCCGGCTATCTCGACGGCACGGTCAGCCCGTCGGCGGCGCTGATCATTCGGATGCGCAGGCTCTCCGACCGGTTCGCCAGCGCGAGGTCGTCGCGGCGCCCGGGCGGCGGTTGATGATCGGCCGGCCCGACGACACGGCGTTGCGGAGCATCCTGCGGCAGACCCGCAGTATCGCGGTGGTCGGGACGTCGGCCAATCCCAGCCGGCCCAGCTACGAGATCTACTCCTATCTGATATCGACGGACCAGTACCGCGTGTTCGCCGTCAACCCCACGATCACGGACATCGACGGCACACCCGTGTATTCGAGCCTCGCCGACCTACCCGTGAGCCCTGACCTGGTCAACGTGTTCCGGCGGCTGGACGAGGTGCCGTCGGTGCTGGCCGACGTGCTCGCGTTGCCGCAACGCCCCACGACGCTATGGCTGCAGCAGGGCCTGTGGCATGAGCAGGTGGGCGGCGCCGCGGCGGCTGCGGGGATGCAGGTGGTGGTGACATCTCTGATGGCTGAAGCCAGCAGCTTCATGACCTTCACTCAGCCTCAGATTCTTCTCTGCGGTGCGTCTCCCGACGCCGCACGACGGGCCAGTCCGACCCTGATGAGGACGGTAGCAGTGGGCAACGACAAGATCCGCCGCCACGCGGCGGAAGTCCCGATTCCCCCGAC
>NZ_JAVKSH010000154.1:0-6023 GCF_039583805.1 Mycobacterium sp.
GTGGTAGATCGCCGTGGCTGCCCGGTTGAACACGCCGGGGACGATCACGGCCCTGCCGGCGGCCAGCCCGTCGACTGCGACCGCGGCAACCCGCTCGGGGGAAACCCACAGGAACTTCGGCAGCAACGCTTCCGCCTCGCCTTCGCCGAAGCCGGCGGCCTCGCCGAAGCCGGTATGCACCGGCCCCGGGCACAACGCGGCCGCCGTCACGCCGCTGCCGCGCAACTCCTCCCGCAACGCCCTGGTGTAGGACAGCACGAAAGCCTTCGCCGCGGCGTAAGAGGCCTGGCCGGGCAGCGGCCCGAACGACCCGACCGAGCCGACGTTGAGCACCGCGCCGCTGCGAGCCTCCACCATCGCGGGGACCAACCGGCTGCACAGGTCGACGACTGCGGCGACGTCCACCTCCACCAGGTTCAGCTCGGCGTCGACGTCCGACTGCGCGACCGGGCCCACCGTCGACAGGCCGGCATTGTTGACCAGCACGTTGGTGAACAGGCCCAATTCGGACAGCCGATCGGCCAGCGCGGCCCGTTCGTCGCGACGGGCCAGATCGGCCGGCACCACGTGCGTCCGCGCGCCGAGCTGACCGGCGAGGTCGGCGAGCTTGTCCGCGCGCCGCGCGACCAGCACCACCTGGTGTCCCCGGCGGGCCAGCTCACGGGCAATGCAGGCGCCAATGCCCGACGACGCGCCGGTGACCACAGCAGCGCGGTCGTTGCCGGGATTAGGCAGCACGCAACGGGATCCTAGTGTGGTGGGCATGTCGACCCGGATGGCGGCCGTCGACGCACAGTTCTACTGGATGTCCGCCAAGGTCCCCAGCGACCAGTTCTTGCTGTACGCCTTCGACGGCGAGCCGACCGATGTCCGCCGCGCCGCCGACGAGGTTGCGGCCCGGGCCCAAGCCTGTCGGCACTTGACGATGCGCGTCGAGGACGGGTGCGCGTTGACGTATCCGCGGTGGGTACCGACGGCCGCGGAGCACCCGCACCTGCACCACCTTGCCGACGACAGCTGGCACGGCTGCCTGGACGCCGTGGTGGAGCTTGCCCGGCACCAGCTTGACGTCCGCCGGGCGCCGTGGCGCCTGCACATGTTCGCCCGGGTGCGCGGAATTCCAGGCGGCAGCGGTCCCGGGACCGTCGCGGTCATGCAGGTTGCGCACGCGCTGGCCGACGGCAGCCGCGCCTCGGCGCTGGCCGGCTGGCTGTTCGGTCGAGCGACACCCGTGCCCGACGTGGCCTCGGGGAGATCGGGTTTCCTGCCGCGGCGGGCGTTCGACGCGGCCCGAACCCATCGACAGTTGGTCAGCGACACCCGGGCCGGACTGCTCGGCGGTTCACTGAGCCCGCGACCACCGCTGGCCACCAACGTGCGCCCGGCCGGTGCGCGCGCCGTGCGCACCCTGCTGCGGCACCGCGCCCAGCTGCGCGGGCCGACGGTCACCGTCGCGGTGCTGGCCGCGGTGTCCGACGCGCTCGATAGACACCTGGGCGATTCTGACGGGTCGCTGATCGCCGAGGTTCCGATAGCCAAACCCGATGTGCCACATGCCAACAACAACTTTCACAACGTGACCGTCGGACTCTACCCCGACCTGTCCCCAGACGCCCGAAAAGAGCGGATCGCCGCAGACCTGACGGCCGCCCGTCGTCGTGCCCGGCACCCGGCGGCACGCGCGGCCGACCGGGCCGTCGCCGCGGTGCCGGCCCCCGTGCTGCGCTGGGGGGTCAACCGGTTCGATCCCGATGTCCGACCGGCACGAGTCTCCGGAAACACCGTGGTGTCCAGCGTCTACCGTGGACCCGACGGCCTGCACTTCGGCGGTGTACCAGTGCTGTTGACCGCCGGATATCCGGCACTGTCGCCGGCGATGGGCCTCACCCACGGCGTGCACGGAATCGGCGACGTCGTCGCTGTCAGCGTTCACGCGGCGCAGTCCGCGATCGGCGACATAGACGCCTATGTCCAGTTGCTGGACGCACAGCTGTGACGAAAACTACTGGGCGTCAGCGGTTTCAGCTTCCGATTCCCGGGTTCGGCCAGCGGCCAGAATGAGCTCCTCGTGCAGCTCGAACCACACCGTGTGGTAAGAGTCGATGATCGGCCGGGACAGCCAGACGATGTCACCGGCTTTGACCCGATCCAGCGCCGCCCGCAGCTTGGCCGAGTAGTGGCCCAGCCGGGGCAGCTGGGCCGCAGCCGCCGCGATGATCGGCATGACCCGCTGGTGTAGCCGCTCCAGGCGAGCCACGACAGCCGCGTCGTACTCGGCGTCGTCGTGAATGTTGGGGCGGCCGTTCCTGAGCTGCCAGTCAGTGGCCAGTTGTTTGAATTCGCGGTTAGGCGTGTGGAATTCGCGGTAGACGGCGGCCAGCGCGGTGCGGTCGACGCCACGGCGCTCGGCGGCCAGCAGTTCGCCGAGCCGCGCCCGCCCGCCGGGGCTGATCCGCAGCGAGGTGCCGTCGACCAGCAGGCCGGTCCGCGTCAGCTGCCCGACGGTCTCCGCGACATCGGCAACGTCGTCGCCCAGCGTTGCGGCGAGGCCTTCCAGACTGGTCCGGCCTTTGAACCGGACCGCCTGCAGCACAGTCAATTCGGTCATGCGTCCCCGGTGAGCCGCAGCGCGGTGAGCATGGCGATCAGTGGGCTGACGGCCACCACATCGGTGTTCCCGCCGGCGAGTGCGGCGCGCACCGCGGCGTCGGAGTGGTTCGCCAACGGCGGATAGTTACCGCTGGGGTGCCCACGCAGCGGACTGATCCGACGCGCGACCGCGGCCAGCTCCCGCAACTCCGGGGTGTCGTCCTCCGACCAGGCAGAGAGCGCCAAATCACCTTCGCGCACTTCGCCTTCGGTGCCGTCGACGGTGATCAGCCGGCCGGCCAGTGATTCGGTGACTCCGCGTCCGCAGCCCACCACGGCCACCCGGCCCAGTTCGCGGCTGACCACGGCCGCGTGGCTGGTGGCTCCGCCGGTTTCGGTGACGACGCCACGCGCGACCAGCATGCCCCCGATGTCCTCGGGACTGGTGTGGTGGCGCACCAGGATGACATCCTCGCCGCGGTCGGCGGCCTGCACCGCAGCCTCCACGTCGGCGTAGGCCCGCCCCGACACCACCCCCGGACATGCCGGCAAGCCCTTCGCCAAAAGCTTTGCCGACAAACGTGTTTCCGGCTGCAGTGACGGCCGCAGCAAAGCCTGGACGTGCGCCGGGGTCACCCGGCGCAACACGTCGCCGTCGTCAATCAACCCGTCGCGCCGCAGTTGCAGCGCCAGACGCACCGCCGCCTGCGCCGACCGCTTGGCGGCGCGCGTCTGCAGCAGCCACAACCTGCCGTCCTCGACGGTGAATTCGATCTCCTGCACGTCGGCCGCGAGCCGCTCCAACGTGCGGGAAGCGGCGATCAGTTCGGCGTAGACGACCGGTTGCCGGTCACGCAGCGCCGTGATCGGTTGCACGTCGACGGTGCCCGACACCACGTCGTCGCCCTGACCGCCGGACAGCCACTCGCCGAACGCGTCGTCGGAGCCGGTCAGGGGATTGCGTGAATACACCACGCCGGCACCTGAATTGGCGGCCATGTTGCCGAACACCATCGCCTGTACGACGACGGCGGTACCGCTGGTGTCGTCGAGGCCGTGGTGGGCGCGGTAGGCGGCGGCGCGTGGCGAATTCCACGACGCGAACACGGCCTGGATCGCGGCACGCAGCTGTGCGTAGGGGTCGTCGGGCACCGCATTGCCGACGACACGCCGATACCAGCGCGCGAATCGCTGCCGGATGTCGTGGGCTAACGCGTCGGTGGTCCCGGCGGCCAGGGCGGCTGCGACGGCGTCGCTCATGCCCAGGTCCAACACCGTGTCCATCATGCCGGGCATCGACACGGCGGCGCTGGAGCGCACACTGACCAGCAGCGGCCGCGGGCCCCGGCCGAAGGTGCGCGCGGTCGCGGCCTCGAGCTCTCGCACCCCGTCGAGCACGTCGTCCCAGACGGCGTCCATCGTCGGCCCCGGTTCGGCGAGGTAGCGTGCACCCACCTGGGCGGTGATGCAGAATGCGGGCGGTACGGGAAGACCGCGGCGGCGCATGGTGTCGATGCCGTAACCCTTGTGGCCCACGGTTTCCGGCGAGCACGCGATGCCGCCGTCCAGCAGCAGCACGGCAGGGGGTGTGGTGCAGACCCGTCGTGACACCCACCGAGGTTACCCTCCGGCAAACTCGAAAGCCGCGCCCCCCGAAGACTGCGCGATGCCGGGTCTCCTCGCGACGGATTACGGTCGGCGGGCTTTTGCCGCGCAGCCGATGCTCTACGTTGTCGTTATGACCGCAGATGTTATGACCACAGATGCCGCGTTGCTGGCGCTCCGTCTGGTGCTCGGTCTGACGTTGGCCGCGCACGGACTGAACAAGTTCTTCGGCGGCGGCCGGATACCGGGAACCGCGCGCTGGTTCGAGAGCATCGGGATGAGACCGGGCACGTTCCAAGCCGCTGTGGCCGCGACGGCCGAGACTTCGGCCGGGTTGGGTCTGGCCGCCGGGTTGCTCACGCCGATCCCCGCCGCGGGCTTCGTCTCGCTGATGCTGGTTGCCGCCTGGACCGTGCACCGTCCCAACGGCTTCTTCATCGTCAAAGAAGGCTGGGAGTACAACCTCGTGCTGGCCACCGGCGCCGTGGTCGTCGCGATGCTCGGGGCGGGCAGGTTCAGCCTGGACCGACTGATCTTCGGGCACAACTGGCTCGACGGCTGGGCGGGTCTGCTGATCTCGGTGCTACTGGGCACCGTCGGCGCGGTCGGTCAGCTGGCGATCTTCTACCGGCCGCCGGCCAAGCAGGCGTAGCACTACCGGCGAGTGCCGGTACGACCTGAGCTTCCACGCTGGGGACGCGTTGCCGAAGCGCGGCCCGGCGCGGCTGCTCGCTGAGCGGCTCGACAGTGCGTCGAGGGCCGCTGGGTCGGTCGTTGCGTGCGCTATCAGTCGGGCGTACAGTCTCTCAGCAAATTCTTTGTCGTCCACACAGCGGATACGCATCAGATGGATGCGGGAGGGGCGCGGCATGACGACGGACCAGACGAGCCGTGCGCACCGCCGCAAAACGACTTCCGTCCGCGCTGTTCAGGCCGCCGGGATTGCCACGACCGCGATGGCCGGCGCTCTGGTGATGATGGTCTCCGCGCCGCACGCCGCCGCCGACGTGTCGTTGCAGCCCACGATCGATCAGATCCTCACCGACATGCAGCAAGCGGCCGCATACGACGCCGGACAGTCGTTCGCCACGCCGACCAGCGACGCCACGCTGCCGACCGTTCTGCAGAACAACGAATACGAACTGCTGACCGCGATCATTTCGGCCGTCAACAACCAGGTCTTCTTCCAATCACCGGAGCCGGTGGCCGGCGATGCCGCCGATCCCCGCCAGTACTTCCAATTCTTCACTCCCGACATCTATTACGACATCAAAACCAACCTTGACCCCAACGCCACCTACGCCCTGACGGGCACCCTCGGCGGGGGCACCGAACACCTGTCCATCAGCGCGGAACAAGTCGTGAACGGGACGACCGACACCCACAGCTATCTGGAGCAAGGCAGCACATTGGTGGTCAACCCCAATGGGTCCTTCACCGTCGACATCGGCCCCACGGAGCCCAGCGGCGCAGTGAACTACCTCGATGACGCCGGCGCCACCACCCTGTTGATCCGCGACGATCTGGGCAACTGGGCGCTGGGCCCGGGCAGCGTCAGCGTCGCCTGCGTGGCCGACTGCCCGGCGCCGGTCACGGTTGGCACGGGGCTGTCCGCGTCCGAGCTCAACACGTTGCTGAATGCCCTCGCCGGGCATACGGAAGCTTTCAACCAGCAAAATATGCTCCTCGCCGCGCATTCGGGGATCCAGCTGGCGCCCAACACCATGAGCGCCTTGCAACCCGAAAACTACTTCGGCGCGGGGCTGCCGAGTGCGGATGTCTCGGTGGGGAATTTCGACCTGCAGCCCGACCAGGCGCTGATCGTGACA
>NZ_JAVKSH010000155.1:0-5982 GCF_039583805.1 Mycobacterium sp.
GAGCCGGTCAGCCCCTCGTAGCCGGGCTGCGCGGAGCGGCCCGCGGCGACCGCGTTGACGGTGATCCCCCGGGTGCCGAAAACCGTCGCCTGCCCTGCGACCCAGGTCGCCAGCGCGGCTTTGACGGCGGCGTCGGCGCTGCCCGCCGGCGGGTTCTCGGGTACCACGGCGACGACCGACCCCCCGGAACGCAGGTGATCACCGACGGCGTGCACGGTCAGCACCGCCGAGAGCACGATGGCGTCGAGGGCGCTGCGCCACGCCGCAGCCAGATCCGGCAGCGAGTACCCGCGCGGGTCGCCGACGTCCCAGCGCGGCGCCGGCACGTGGACGATGGTGTCGAGGTGATGCGGGAACAGTTCCTGCGCGTCGGCGAGGGCTGCCGGGTCGGTGGTGTCGCAGACGATCGCGTCGGCGTCGAGTTCCTTGGCGGTGACTTCGAGGTCGTCGCGGCGCTTTCCCGTCACCGTCACCCGGTGGCCGGCCTCCCGAAAGCCTTCGGCGACGACTCGACCCAGTTCGGTGTCGCCTCCGGTGACCAGCACCTCCACGCCAGGGCCTCCTTCTTGTCAGCGTCAGCACCACGCCGTGGCCCGCACACTTTCGGCGCAGCCGACGTGGGTGCTGCAGATATGTTACTGGACGGTAGCAACGGATCAAACGTTCCTGGCCGCGACACGGCCGCGAATTGGCCGACTGCTGGCCGCCGCGCTGCTCTCACTCGAAGAGCGGGTCGTGTTCGTCGCCGACGCTCTGCAGGTGACCCTGTACCCGGCACCGGCCGACCATCGCACCGGGTGATGCGAGACCGTGTGGGCAACGCCCCGCCACCCAATCACATTCACAGCAATCCACACTTGCGTCACGGGTGTAACACGGTAGGTTTTTCGCCATGAACCAGCTGGAATCGACCGTGAAACGGCGTCGACGTCGTCGGGGCCTTCGGGCAGCGCTGGCGCTCGCCGCGATAGCGGCTGCCGGCTACGCCACCATCGCGTCACCGCCGACGACGGCAACTGCCGATCCGGCGCCGCCACCACCGCCGGCACCGACCGCGACCGCGCCCGCGCCGGTCAATCCCAACGCCGCACCGGACAGCGCCCCGGGGCCGGGTGGTCCCGACGCGGCGCCGCCCGCAGACGACCCGGTGGCGGCGCCGCCGGGAACCGACCCGAACGCACCACCGCCGGTCGCCGACCCCAATGCGCCCGAGCCGGCGCGGGTCGACAACCCGGTCGGTGGGTTCAGCTACGTCGTGCCGGACGGCTGGGTGGAATCTGATGCCACCCACCTCGATTACGGGTCGGCACTGCTGAGCAAGGAGATCGGGCAGGCCGTGCCGGGCCAGCCGACGCAGGTCGCCAACGACACCCGCGTCGTACTCGGCAGGCTGGACCAGAAGTTGTATGCCAGCGCCGAAGCCGACAACACCAAAGCCGCGACCCGGCTGGCGTCGGACATGGGTGAGTTCTTCCTGCCGTATCCGGGGACCCGTTTCAACCAGGAGAACACGCAGCTGAACGCCAACGGGATGACCGGGGCGGCGTCGTACTACGAGGTCAGGTTCAGCGACACGTCCAAGCCGAACGGCCAGATCTGGGCCGGCGTGATCGGCCCCTCCGCCCCGAACGCCGGGCAGGCCGCGCAGGCCGCCCAGAAACAGCGCTGGTTCGTCGTGTGGTTGGGAACCGCGAACGATCCCGTCGACAAAGGCGGCGCCACGATCCTGGCTGAGTCGATCCGCCCGCTGCAGCCACCGCCCGCAGCGCCGGCCCCGGGTGCGCCGGCGCCCGCCCCGGCTCCGGCTCCCGGTGCGCCGGCTCCCGCGGCTCCGGCCCCGGGTGCACCGGCTCCGGGTGCACCGGCTCCCGCGGCTCCGGCCCCGGGTGCTCCGCCGCCTCCCGGCCAACCGGCCGCGGAGAACGCTCCGCGCGCCCCGGGCGGCGCCCTGCCCGCCTGATCCGCCACCCGCCGGGCGCACGCACCAGCCCGGGACGGTGCTTCGACTGTGTCCGATACGCAGCCCGAATCGTTACGTCGACGTGGTACACCGAAATGACGGTTCAGCAGCGCGCTTACCGGGAGCGAGAGCAAGGAGATCCTGATGGACGTCATGGCAGCGACTGACATTCTTGCCCGTTCGACGACGCTGACCAGCGTCGGTTGGATCGGTTACGTCATCATCGGCGCACTCGCCGGCTGGATCGCCGGCAAGATCGTCCGCGGTGGCGGAGCCGGCATCCTGATGAACATCGTGATCGGCGTCGCCGGCGCACTGATCGGCGGCTTCCTGCTCAGCTTCTTCGTCGACACCGCCGCCGGCGGCTGGTGGTTCACGCTGTTCACCGCGACCCTCGGCTCGGTGGTCCTGCTGTGGATCCTCGGGCTGGTCCGTCGGGGAACCTGACGGGCTACTGCGTTGCCGCAGTAGCGGCATGATGGAGTCATGACGTCCAGGCCAGCCGCGGTGACCATGAAAGCCTGGCGGGTGCGCCGGCCCGGTCCGATGAAAACCGATCCGCTGCAACGGGTTACCACCGAAGTACCCCAACCGCAGCCATCCGAGCTGCTGGTGGCCGTGCACGCGTGCGGGGTGTGCCGCACCGACCTGCACGTCACCGAGGGTGACCTGCCGGTGCACCGCGACCACGTGATCCCCGGGCATGAGGTGGTCGGGGAGGTCATCCAAGTGGGCTCAGCGGTGGGCCCGGACGCCGGTGACGGCTTCGCCGTCGGCGACCGGGTCGGGATAGCGTGGCTGCGGCACACCTGCGGGACATGCGGGTACTGCCGGCGCGGCGACGAGAACCTGTGCCCGCAGTCCCGCTACACGGGCTGGGACGCCGACGGCGGCTACGCCGAATTCACCACCGTCCCTGCAGCATTCGCTCACCAGCTGCCGAGCGGATACAGCGACAGCGAGCTTGCCCCCCTGTTGTGCGCGGGTATCATCGGCTACCGGTCGCTGCTGCGCGCCGAGCTGCCGCCCGGTGGTCGGCTGGGTTTGTACGGGTTCGGCGGCAGCGCGCACATCACCGCGCAGGTGGCGCTGGCGCAGGGCGCCGAGGTGCACGTCATGACGCGCGGGGCCAGGGCCAGGGAGTTGGCGCTGGCGCTGGGTGCGGCGTCCGCGCAGGGCGCCGCCGATCCGCCGCCGGTGCCGCTGGACGCCGCGATCCTGTTCGCCCCGGTCGGGGATCTGGTGCTGCCGGCGCTGCAGGCCCTGGACCGCGGTGGCACGCTGGCCATCGCGGGCATCCACCTCAGCGACATCCCGAGCCTGAACTATCAGCGCCACCTGTTCCAGGAGCGCCAGATCCGGTCGGTCACGTCGAACACCCGCGCCGACGCGCGAGCCTTCCTCGATTTCGCCGGACACCATCACATCACCGTGACCACACCGGAATATCCTCTGGCGCATGCGGATCGGGCACTGTCCGATCTCAGCGAAGGCCGCATCGCGGGCGCGGCGGTGCTGCTGGCGTGACCTCAGCCGGGCGGTGCCGGTGCGACGGAGCCCACCACCGCCAAAGGAGCGACGCACGGCGCTGCCCGGTGGCGGCTGTGTCGCGGTTCAGCGACTGTCGGAGTTCCAGGTCCAGCCGACGATGTCCGGGGCGTCCTCGCCGTGCTCGCGGGTGTAGCGGCGGGCGGCCAGCCGGGAGTCGGCCATCTGCTGACGCAGTATCGCGGCTCGCCCGGCCAGCCCGTCCACCCGGTCGATGACGTCCATCACCAGGTGGAACCGATCCAGGTCGTTGAGCATCACCATGTCGAACGGCGTGGTCGTGGTGCCGCGCTCCTTGTAGCCGCGCACGTGGATGTGACCGTGGTTGGCGCGCCGATAGGTGAGCCGGTGAATAAGCCACGGATAGCCGTGGTAGGCGAAGACGACCGGCCTGTCGCGGGTGAACAACGCGTCGAACTCCCTGTCCGACATGCCATGTGGATGCTCGGAGTCGGGTTGCAGCCGCATCAGGTCGACCACGTTGACCACCCGCACGGCCAGATCGGGCAGTTCGCGGCGCAGGATGTCGGCGGCGGCCAGCGTCTCCAGCGTCGGGACGTCGCCGGCACACGCCAGCACCACGTCGGGCTCGCCCTCGGCGGTGCCGGCCCACGGCCAGACGCCCAGCCCGCGGGTGCAATGGGCGATCGCGGAGTCCATGTCGAGGTACGCCAGTGCGGGCTGCTTGCCGGCGACGATGACGTTGACGTAGTCGCGGCTGCGCAGACAGTGGTCGGCCACCGACAGCAAGGTGTTGCCGTCCGGCGGCAGGTAGACCCGCACCACCTCGGGCCGCTTGTTGGCGACGAGGTCGATGAAGCCGGGATCCTGGTGCGAGGCGCCGTTGTGGTCCTGGCGCCACACGTGCGAACTCAGCAGGTAGTTCAGCGACGCGATGGGCCGCCGCCACGCCAGCTCGCGGCTGGTGGCCAACCATTTGGCGTGCTGGTTGAGCATCGAGTCGACGATGTGCACGAACGCCTCGTAGCAGTTGAACAGGCCGTGCCGGCCGGTCAGCAGGTAGCCCTCCAGCCAGCCCTGGCACAGGTGCTCGGAGAGCACCTCCATCACCCGGCCGTCCGGGGTGAGGAGTTCGTCGCCGGGCAGGGTCTGCGACAGCCACACCTTGCCGGTGGACTCGAAGACGGCGGACAGCCGGTTGGAGGCGGTCTCGTCGGGGCCCATCAGCCGGAACCGGTCGGGGTTGCGCGGGATCACGTCGCGCAGGAACGTGCCCAGCACCCGGGTGGCCTCGTGGGTCTGCACACCGGGCTGCGGCACCGGGACCGCGTAGTCGCGGAAGTCCGGCAGGTCCAGGTCGTGCAGCAGCAGCCCGCCGTTGGCGTGCGGGTTGGCGCTCATCCGGCGATCACCGGCCGGCGCCAGCGCCCGCAGCTCCGGCCGCAGGGCGCCGTCATCGTCGAAGAGCTCGCCGGCCCGGTAACTGCGCAGCCACTCCTCCAGCTGGGCGCGGTGTCCGGAGTCGTCGTGTGTCTCGGCCAGCGGAACCTGATGCGACCGCCAGGTGCCTTCCACCTGCTTGCCGTCGACCACTTTCGGGCCGGTCCACCCTTTGGGGGTGCGCAGCACGATCATCGGCCACACCGGCCGATCCGTGCTGGCGCCGCCGCGTGCGGCGCGCTGAATCGTCGCGATGTCCTCGAACGCGTCGTCGAGCGCGCCAGCCAGCTGCCGGTGCACGTCGACCGGGTCGTCGCCGGCGACCGTGATGGGCCGGTAGCCGTAGCCGCGCAGCAGAGATTCCAGCTCCGCGCTCGGGATGCGGGCCAGCACGGTCGGGTTGGCGATCTTGTAGCCGTTGAGGTGCAGGATCGGCAGCACCGCGCCGTCGACGGCAGGGTTGAGGAACTTGTTGGAGTGCCAGCTGGCGGCCAGCGGCCCGGTTTCGGCCTCGCCGTCGCCGACCACGCAGGCCACCACGAGATCGGGATTGTCGAACGCCGCCCCGTAGGCGTGCACCAGGGCATAACCCAGTTCGCCGCCCTCGTGGATGGAGCCGGGCGTCTGGGCCGCGACATGGCTCGGTATGCCACCGGGAAAGGAGAACTGCCGGAACAGTTTTCGCATGCCGTCGGCGTTCTGGCCGATGTCGGTGTAGACCTCGCTGTAGGTGCCCTCCAGGTAGGCGTTGGCCACCAGTCCGGGCCCACCGTGACCAGGCCCCGTGACGAAGAGCACGTTGGCGTCGCGGTGACGGATCACCCGATTCAGGTGGGCGTAGACGAGGTTGAGCCCCGGAGTGGTGCCCCAGTGTCCCAGCAGCCGCGGCTTGACGTCATCACGTGTCAGCGGTCGGTGCAGCAGCGGATTGTCCAGCAGGTAGATCTGGCCGACCGACAGGTAGTTCGCGGCTCGCCAGTAGGCGTCGATGCGGGCGAGTGCGTCGTCGGTAAGGACGTGGGGTGTCGCGGTTTCTGGGCCCATCTTCCCGATTGTGCACCGGCTACGCTGTG
>NZ_JAVKSH010000156.1:0-5351 GCF_039583805.1 Mycobacterium sp.
GATGACGAAGAACACGTCCACGCCGACGAAGCCGCCGCCCACGCCGGGCACGCCGGCGTGGAAGAGGACGACGGCCACCACCGCGACCGCGCGCAAACCCTGGATGTCCGGACGAAACCCCGCCGTTGCCGAACGCCCACCCTGCACTCCGTCGGCAGAGCCAACGCTGTCCACCTGGTGCAAGGCCACCTACCCGGTACGAGGACACATGTCTTTCGATTCGAGGAATTATCACACATCTGTTTCAGCGGGCGGGATTGTGGTGTTCCAGCGGCCGGGATTGTGGTCCGCGTCGAATCGGCGATCAGCCGGCAGGCTCTGGTGCCAGGCCCTCATCCCACAGGGCCTAGTCTGTCCGGGAACCCGGCGGCGAACCGGTGGGCGCAATCGATGGGCGGACAGTGGATCGCACGAATCTTCATCGCATATGGAAAGCCATTCTCGTCGGCATCGCGCTCGTTGTGGGTGCGGCATGTTATTTCCTGCCGGCTCTCCTCGTCGTTATCGGCCTGCTCCTGCTGGTGCTCCTGTGCGCACGTGTGCTCTATCGGGGCCGCGACCGCTACATTCCAAACTTATATGCCCGCGACATCAGAATCTACGACGACGCATATCGCGCGTTCATCGGCCGCACGCTGGCGGATTTGCGCCGCTGCAGGATTCGCGGCCACACATTATTGTGGGAGGCATCGCGCCTGCCGAAACCAGGCCGTGAGGATTCTGACGAACTGTTGCTGGACCTGGGTGTCTGGATCGGCTGGTCGACACGGCTCCTGTCTGACGCCACCGGCCGCATGGTATACGGCTTCGACACCTTCTCCGGCCTCGTCGAAGACTGGCACGTCGACGACTATATCGTCATCAAGAGTGGAGCCTTTTCACTGTCACATCCGTTCTCACAGCGTTTTATCCGGGACACTGGCGTGAGGCTGCACGACGGCCTTCCTCCCGCGCTCGGTCGCACGGTGCAGTTCATCAAGGGAAGCACCTACGAGACGCTGGCCCCGTTCCTGGCCGACCGGCCGGCCGCCCCGATCAGGCTTTTCCATATGGATCTGGACACGTATGAGAGTTGCCTGCATGCGCTGGAAACCTGCAAGGATCGCTTTGTCGAGGGATCCATCCTCGTGTTCGACGAGTATCTGGTCACCAATGGCGAATTGCGGGCCTTCTATGAGTTCCAGGACCGCTATGAGCTGGAATGGCGATACCGTGCGTGGGGCCTCGAAATGTGGGAGATGAACATCGAGATGGTCGCCGCGCGGTGGAAGCGCCTGGTGTACTACCTCGTCGCGATTGCGGTGTATTGGTCGGCGGGGGACGGCCACTACGCATGGACATTTTTCGGCCGGCGGTTTTGGCGATTTTGGTTGGGCGCACCGATAGGCGATATCATTTTCATGCTCGGTGCTGCCGGACAACGCAAGTCAGTCAGCCTTGAGATCACCGGTCTGGGCAAGCTCGACCGAACCCTCCGCCAGGACCGGGACCACGCGTGACGGCCGGCAGGGGAACCGAAACGGTACAGATCTGGGCGTGCGGGCGGACCGCTTGTCAGACGCCTGTCTACTTAGGAAGGATCGTCGCGTGAACATCAACAACGGGCTGGTGATGGTGGCGGATGCCTGGCCGGGTATGAACCGGATCAGGGCCGTGCAGCGGGCGCTCGACGGCCGGGTGAACCCCGTCTACCTCGAGATCGGGGTTTCGCGCGGGCAGGCGTTCCAGCGGATCAGCGCCGAGGTGAAGATCGCCGTCGACCCGGCTTTCAAGCTTTCGGAGCGTTCCCGCGAGCTCGCCGACGCAAAGGCACGCGCCACCTATTACTTCGAGACGACCAGCGACGACTTCTTCGAGAACGAGACGGCCTTCCTCGAGCAGCACCCCATTGACGTCGCCCTGATCGACGGTCTGCACACCTACCGGCAGGTTGTGCTCGACGTCGAGAAGACCCTGCGCTACCTGCGGGACGACGGCGTCATTTTCCTGCACGACTGCAACCCTCCGTTCGCCCTGGCCGCCCGCCCCGCGGCGTCGTGGGAGGACTTCATGGCGCAGCAATCGGGGCCGCTGAAGATCGGCTTGTGGAACGGCGACGTGTGGAAAGCGATCGTCCATCTGCGTAGCACCCGCCGCGACCTGCTGGTCGGAGTGCTCAAGTGCGACCAGGGCGTCGGTTTCGTACGAAAAGGATCTCCGGAATCGCCGTTGCCCTACTCGGCGGAGCAGGTCGAGGCGCTCACGTACGCGGACCTCAAGGCCGACCGCGCGCGCTTGCTCAACCTGAAGCCGCCCCGCTATGTGAACGAATTTCTCGGTGCGGGCGCTGGATCTCCGCCGAAGTAAAGAGCCGGCGACGTGGCGCTCCGGCGAGTCCTGCGCCAGGCTCCGGGTTCGTCCGCGCCGCCCGCGGCGGTAGTGAGAGGCTGGGATCCGCGATGAAATGTGTGCTGGCATGTTGGGGCAGTCGCGGCGATGTCGAGCCCTGCCTCACTGTCGGTCGTGAGCTGGTGCGCCGCGGGCACGACGTGTGCATGGCCGTCCCGCCCGACCTGATCGGCTTCACCGAGGCGGCCGGGGTTGCGGCGGTCGGCTTCGGGCCGGATGCACAACCGGTGCTGGACGCGCACCGCGACTTCTGGACGTGTTTCTTCGGCACCCCCTGGAAGATCAGGCACCTGATCAGGGCGCGGCGCGAAGTCGGCGAGACCATCATCGGGTGCTGGCAGGACATGAGCACGACGCTGAGGTCGCTGGCGGACGGGGCCGACCTGCTGTTCACCGGCGTGAATTTCGAAGACGCCGCTGCCAACGTCGCGGAGTATTACGACATTCCGTTGGCAACGCTGCACTACTTCCCGCAGCGGCCCAACAGCCAGATCCTGTCCTTCCTGCCCGCGTGGTTGGCCCGCTCCGCAGTGGCGGCGTTCTGGTGGCTGTCGTGGCGCGGCACGAAGAAGGTCGAAGACGCGCAGCGCCGTGAACTGGGCTTGCCGAAGTCGAAAGGGCCCGCGCCGCGCCGGATCACTGAACGTGGGTCCCTGGAAATCCAGGCCTACGACGAGGCGTGCTTTCCCGGGCTGGCCGCCGAATGGGCGAGATTCGATGGCCAGCGGCCTTTTGTCGGCACGCTGACACTGGAGTTGCCCACGGATGCCGACGAGGATGTCGCCTCGTGGATTGCCGCGGGCACACCGCCGATTTACTTCGGGTTCGGCAGCATTCCGGTGGAATCTCCCGCCGACACGATCGCCATGATCAGCTCGGCCAGTGCCCGACTGGGCGAGCGGGCGTTGGTGGGCGCCGCCGGGACCGACTTCAGCACCGTCGGCCATTCCGAGCACGTCAAGGTGGTGGGCGTGGTGAACTTTGCGACCGTGTTCCCCGCCTGCCGCGCGCTCGTCCACCACGGCGGCTCGAGCACCACGCCCATCGGCCTGCGGGCCGGAGTCCCCCAGCTGATCCTGTTTTGGGACCTCGTTCACGCGGTCTATGGCGCTGCGGTCAAACGGCTGAAAGTGGGCACCGCCCGGCGCTTTTCGACCGCTACCGAGGAATCGCTGGTCGCCGACCTGCGCCGCATACTGGACCCGCAGTACCTCGCCCGGGCCCGCCAGATCGCCGCCCGCATGACCGCCCCCGCCGATGCCGCCGCGGCTGCCGCTAATCTTGTCGAGGATTTCGCCCGCCGGAGCACCAATTCCTGACCGGACGTGACAGGTGTCTCACCACGAAGTATGGTCTAGAACTTGTTGCAGTCCTGTCCACGACCCCTCCTGGAGACGCAGTGAGCATCAATCCCTTCGACGACGAAAGCGGCAGCTTCTTCGTCCTGGTCAATGACGAGGAGCAACACAGCCTGTGGCCGGCCTTCGCCGATGTTCCGGCCGGCTGGCGGGTAATATACGGCGCCGCGGACCGCGCTGCGTGCGTGGACTACATTGATCAAAACTGGACCGATATTCGGCCAAGGAGTCTCCGCGAGAGACTGGCCGCCGCCCAGACTTCGGAAAAGTAGAGCGGCTGACGGCAGGGAGTCCGATGGAGCTCGACGACCGCACATTTCCGCTGACGAGGGGACAGCTGGACATCTGGCTTGCCCAGGAAACGGGTCACTCCGGTGTCGAGTGGCAGATCGGCCTGCTGGTGAGAATCGAGGGCGCGGTAGACCTTGATGCCCTCAGGTGGGCCATCACCCGAGTGATGGGAGAGGCCGAACCGGTCCGGGCCGCCTTCCTGGAAGCCGACGGCCAGGTGTTCCAAAAGGCGATCGATTACCCTGATGTCGAGCTGGACTTCTACGATCTGAGCGGCTCGCAGCATCCCGTACGGGAAACCCAGGAGATGGCATTATCGATTCAACGCACGCCGATGCCGTTCACCGGCCCGCTGTTCAAATACGCATTGTTTCAGACACAGCCCGATGAATTCTACTTGTTTGGTTGCTACCACCACATTGTCATAGATGCGACCGGCATTGGGCTGCTTGGCAATCGGATCGCCGCAGTTTATTCGGCAATTGTTTCTGGGGAACCGATCCCGCCTGCCTTCTTCGGCTCGCTGCAGGACTTGGTCGACTGCGAATCAGAATACGAAACGTCCAACAATTATCCCGACGACGAGGCATACTGGACGAGGAACCTGCCAGCGGAGAGCGGCCTGAACTCTTTGCTGCCGCGGGTGGCGGGCAAACACGATCCGAATTGGCGTTCGGCGCCGGTTCGCTTGGACCGCGCGGTGCTTCGCCGCGTGCACGAGCTGTCCCAAGCGTGGAACATGCCGCGTACATCGATCATTACCGCGGCGTGCGCGCTGCTGGTACGCGGGTGGTGCGCCGAAGGCTCCGAGGTGGTGCTCGACTTCCCGGTCAGCAGGCGAATACGTCCGGAGTCGAAAACTCTGCCCGGGATGGTTGCCGGGCTTGTGCCGCTGGTGTTGAAGGTCTCGGCGGCAGCTACGGTCACCGATTTCTGTGCGCATGTCGACACGCGAATCCGGGAAGCGCTGCAGCATCAGCGGTTTCCGGTGCACGCCCTGGAACGTAAAGCCCACTCACGGGTTCCGGGGCAGTCAGCAGAGCGGGTGGTCGTGGACTTCTTCCCGACTGCATTTTCTCTGGACTTCGGTGGCGTCGCGGCGTCGGCGTCGATGACCAATTCCGGCCTTGTGAGCGGCTTCGGGTTGATTTTCTCCGGTGTCGGTGACGAGCTGTTCTTCAGCACGTTGGGCGCCGGGCAGCTTTTTTCGAATTTCGACGCCCCCGATTTGGCGTTACGGTTGCAGCGGGTGTTGGTGGCGATGACGGCGGATCCGGGGCGGCGGTTGTCGTCGGTGGATGTGCTCGATGAGGC
>NZ_JAVKSH010000157.1:0-5217 GCF_039583805.1 Mycobacterium sp.
ACCCGCAACAGCTGGTAACCCCGCGGCTGGACCATCGCAACGTTGCTGCCGCTGCTCAACACGACCGCAGCGCCGGGCCTGCAGCACTGGGAACCGGATCGGTGGACCCGGCACCGCCTGGCCGAACCGAACGGGCTTGCCGCCCCGGTGCTGGTGACGGCGTTCGGGCATGGCCGGCACTCGTGCCCCGCGCAGCCGTTCTCGCTGGCGGCCATGACAGCGGCGATGACCCGACTGTTCGGCCGATATCGGATGACCCCGTGCTGGACTGCCCACCCGCGGCCGGTGCCCGCCCAGATCGGGGGTGTGGCGCGCGCGCAGGAACCGTGCCCGGTCCGCTACGCGCGGTGACACGATCCGCCGTCGCGCGGGGTGCCGGCCAGCCCGGGCCTGGTCGGTCGTGGACGACGAAGTCGGGGTCGACTGCCGAAACCGCGTCCTGCCGGACCGCTCTGCTGTGTAGCTGCTGTCAGCGCACTTCACATTCGATGCGAGTTCCGTCTTATACGCGCCAGCAGTGTTGTCATGAACCGATATCTGGAAGAATTAACGGTGTTTTTACAAGTGGTGTTTTTACAAGTGGTGTTTTTACATGTGGCGTTTGTACGTGTGCCGTTGACATCGGCCCACACACAGCTCAGGCCCGTCGGCTGACGAGCGCAGGAGAACGGATACACATGACATGTTCACCGGCATCACCCTCCTCGCCGGCGTCCTGGTTAGCGCCGTCGTGGATCTCACCGGCGCCGCGATTCTGGGTGGCGCCCCAGCAGCGGCCGACCCCGGCCAGGACCAGCAGTTCCTGGCGCTGCTCAACCAGGAAGGCATCCCCGCCGTCAAAAACAACCCGAGCCTGATCGCCACCGCCCACAAGGTGTGTCGCGAACTCGACGGCGGCATGCCGGCGGACGACCTCGTCGACCAAATGCGCAACAGGTCATACCAGATTAACCCCATCGAGCGGCTCCTCCCCGACCGCGTCACGCGCACCGTGACCCGGTTCATCTCCGCGGCGGTGGGCGCCTACTGCCCCCGCGATCAGGGCAGGATCGCGTCGATGTCAGCGGGTCTCGCGCACGGTTCGGCTGCGCCGGCGGGGCGGGATCTGCCGGGCGCCGCCGTGGTGGAGCTGCCGTTCATGACCGACGGCGGCGTCGTCGTGGCGGGCCGTTACCCCGATGGCGGCCGGGATCGTGACGCGCACGTCACGGTGCTCGTGCCGGTGATCCGCGTGGTTCCCTCCGGTGACATCGTTCCCACGGACCCGCCAGAGATTCCGCCACCCCCGCCGCCGCAGGCGCAAATCCAGAAACCTCTCCCGGCGGTCGCGGCACCGCCTGCACCGAAACAGGCGCCGGCCCCGCCGCAACAGGCCGAACCCCCCGAGGTCGCGCCTCCTGCGCCGGGCATCGGTGGCGGTCCCGACGGCATCGACGGCACCGGCGGCAATGGTGCCGGCGGCGGCGCCGGCGGTGCCGGTCCGGAGGAGCCGGAGCCGGACCCGGGGCCCGGCTGGGTCAGGATGGCGCCGTAGTAGCGGACCCGGGGCGTCGACTCACAACTGCCGCGTCCCGCCGTCAGCGGAACTTGATCAGCAGCGCCATCGCGGCGATGGACACCAGCCAGATGCCGGTGATGAACAGCGTCAGCCGGTCGAGGTTCTTTTCCACGACCGTCGACCCGGACAGGCTGGACTGCACGCCGCCGCCGAACAGCGTCGACAGGCCGCCGCCCTTGGCGCGATGCAGCAGCACCAGCAGCACCACCAGGATGCTGGTGACGACCAGGGTGATCTGCAGGGCCAGTTGCATGGCGTTCACCTTACCGGGCGCTCACCCGGCGCCGTGATCAGCGTGCCGGCGCCTCGCGCTACGGCAGCGGACCGCCGGCCGCGACGGCACACAGCGTCGCGAACTGCTCCCCGTCCAGCGACGCGCCACCCACCAGAGCACCGTCGACGTCAGGCTGGGCGATGATGTCGCCGATGTTCTTGGCGGTCACCGATCCGCCGTAGAGCACCCGCACGGTGTCGGCGATCTGCGGGCCCGCCAACGCGGCCAGCTCGGTGCGGATCGCCACGCACACCTCCTGCGCGTCGGCGGCGCCGGCCACCCGCCCGGTGCCGATGGCCCACACCGGCTCGTAGGCGATCACGACGGCGCCGACCTGCTCCGCCGACAGCCCCGCCAGCGAGCCGCGCAACTGCTCGACGTTGTGGGTCACGTGATCGCCGGCCTCACGCACCTCGAGGTGTTCGCCGATGCAGACGATCGGCGTCAGTCGGTGCCGCAGAGCCGCGGCGGCCTTCGCCGCCACCAGCGCGTCGTCTTCGTGGTGATAGGTGCGCCGCTCGGAGTGCCCCACGACGGCATAGCCGCACCCCAGCTTGGCCAGGAAAGCTCCGCTGATCTCGCCGGTGTAGGCACCGGACTCGTGCTGGGACAGGTCCTGGGCGCCGTAGGTCAAGCGCAGCTTGTCGCCGTCGACAAGGGTCTGCACACTGCGCAGGTCGGTGAACGGTGGCAGCACGGCCACGTCGACCCTGTCGTAGTACTTGTCCGGCAGCGCGAACGCGATCTTCTGCACCAGGGCGATCGCCTCGAAGTGGTTGAGGTTCATCTTCCAGTTGCCGGCGATCAATGGCTTACGGGTCACGACTCTCCTCGGGTTTTCAGCACCGCCAGACCGGGCAAGTCTTTGCCCTCAAGGTATTCCAGCGATGCGCCGCCGCCGGTGGAGATGTGGCTGAAGCCGGCCTCGGGCAGGCCCAACGCCCGGACCGCGGCCGCCGAGTCTCCGCCGCCGACGACGCTGAAGGCGCCCCTGGCGGTGGCGGCGGCGATCGCGTCGGCGACGCCCCTGGTTCCGGCGGCGAATGCCGGAAACTCGCAGACGCCCATCGGGCCGTTCCAGAAGATGGTCTTCGCGTTGGACAGCAGCGCGGTGAACCGTTGCACCGACCCCGGCCCGATGTCCAGGCCCACCATGCCGGGTGGGATGGCGTCGGCGGGCACAACCTGCGCCGGCGCGTCGGCGGCGAACCGCTCGGCCACCACGATGTCCACCGGCAGCCGCAGCACGTCGACGTAAGTGCTCATCAGCCGCGCGCAGGTCTCCACCATGTCGGGCTGCAACAACGACCTGCCCACCGAAACGCGTTGCGCAGCAAGGAATGTGAAACACATGCCGCCGCCTATGACGATGCTGTCGGCTTTCGTCGCGAGCTGTTCGATCACGCCGAGCTTGTCGGAGACTTTCGAGCCGCCGAGCACCACCGCGTACGGCCGTTCGGCGGAGCCGGTCAGCTGCTCCAGCACAGCGACTTCCGCCGCCACCAGGGTGCCGGCATACGCGGGCAGCAGGGTGGCGACGTCGTACACCGAGGCCTGCTTGCGGTGCACCACCCCGAACCCGTCGGACACGAAGGCCCCGCCGGCGCCGACGAGTTGCGCGAGCTGCCTGGCCAGCGCCAGCCGCTCGGCGTCGTCGGTGCTGGTCTCGCGGGGATCGAAACGGATGTTCTCCAGCAACAGCGCGTCGCCGTCGGACAGTCCGGCGACGACGGCCCGCGCGTCGGCGCCGACAGGTGAACGATCGGGGCCGCCGGCCAGGTGCACGTGCCGGCCCAGCTGCTCGCCGAGCGCCGCGGCGACCGGCGTCAGCGAGAACCTCGGGTCGGGCCCGTTTTCCGGGCGGCCCAGATGTGAGGTCACGACCACCTTGGCACCGGCCTGCAGAAGCGCCTTCAGCGTCGGCACCGACGCGACGATCCGGCCGGGGTCGGTGATGACGCAGTCATCATCGAGCGGCACGTTCAGGTCGCAGCGCACCAGCACGCCCCGACCCGAAACCCCTTCTGCGAGAAGGTCGTCGAGAGTCTTGACGGTCACGGTCTACAGAGACTTGCCGACCAGCGCGACCAGGTCGATCAGGCGGTTGGAGTAGCCCCACTCGTTGTCGTACCACGACACCACCTTGGCCTGGCCGTCGATCACCTTGGTCAGGCCGGCGTCGAAGATCGAGCTGTGCGGGTCGGTGACGATGTCGCTGGAGACGATCGGGATGTCGTAGTAGCGCAGGATGCCCTTCAGCCGGCCCTGCGCGGCGGCCTTGAATGCGGCGTTGATCTCGTCCGCGCTCGCTGAGGTGGCCAGATCGACGGTCAGGTCGGTGACCGATCCGGTGGGAATCGGCACCCGCAGCGCGTATCCGTCGAGTTTGCCTTTGAGTTCGGGCATCACCACGCCGATGGCCTTGGCCGCCCCGGTGGACGTCGGGACGATGTTCAACGCGGCGGCGCGGGCGCGGCGCAAGTCCTGGTGCGGCCCGTCCTGCAGGTTCTGGTCGGCGGTGTAGGCGTGGATGGTGGTCATCAGGCCCTTGACGATGCCGAACTCGTCGTGCAGCACTTTCGCCAGCGGCGCAAGGCAATTGGTGGTACAGGACGCGTTGGAGATGATGTTCTGGCTGCCGTCGTACCTGTCGTCGTTGACCCCCAGGCAGATGGTGATGTCGGGGTCGGTGGCCGGCGCGGAGATGATCACCTTCTTGGCGCCGGCCCCCAGGTGGCCCTTGGCTTTCGCGGCGTCGGTGAACAGGCCGGTGGACTCGACGACAACGTCGACGCCGAGGTCGGCCCACGGCAGGGCCGCGGGGCCTTCGGTGATTTTCAGTGACCGGATCTCGGCCGCGCCGACGACGATGGTGTCGTCGCCGTGCAGGCCGACGTCGTGGGGCAGCCGGCCCAAGATGGAGTCGAATTTGAGCAGGTGGGCCAGGTGCGCGTTATCGGTCAGGTCGTTGACCGCGACGACCTCGACGTCGGCCGCGGCCCCCTGGGCCTGCTGGGCCAGCAGCGCGCGGTAGAAGTTGCGCCCGATGCGGCCGAAGCCGTTGATGCCTACCCGGACCGTCACGTGCCTCTCCTTGGTCGCCGATGAATTACCCGGGGTCAGCCTAATCGTGACCACCAGCGCGGCAAAGCCGGGCGCAGGGCCGACTCAATACCCGTACCCGCATGTCCAGGACACTGCCGAGGGCTGCCTGCGCCGCTAATGGTCGCGCTCATAAGTTCGTCGGGATCATGTGCTTGTCACCAGGTCTGCAGGCCAGGTAGGTAGATGTGACCGACGAGGCGTGTGGGTCGACGCTGTGCAGCCCGGCCGCACCGAATGTGAAGCCGTTGCGACCACCCCTTGAACCAAGGCCGGATTTTTT
>NZ_JAVKSH010000158.1:0-5189 GCF_039583805.1 Mycobacterium sp.
TCTAAGGACTGGGCGCGCGCGGTCGTCGACATCCCGGTGTCGACCAGCGTCGACCTGAACCGGGCCAACGAGGTGCTGCACGAGGTGTGTGAGCATGCGCGCGACGAGCAGGCGCTGGGGGCGTTGCTGCTGGACGCGCCGACGCTGATGGGGGTGGAGAGCATCGAGGTCGACACCGTCAACCTGCGGATGGTGGCCCGCACGCTGCCGGGCAAGCAGTTCGAGGCGGGCCGCCAGTTGCGGGTGCTGGTGGTGCGGGCGCTGGCCCGCGCCGGGATCGTCACCGCCGGCGCCGCGACGTCAACCGCGGAGGCCGTCGGCCGTCCGGTGGCCGCTGACGGTGCCGGCGAGGAGACACCGGGCCGCGAGGACGAGGGATGAAGCTCAGGCCGGGCAGGGGCAGGAAGGCCGGCGCCGACGCGGGGCGCGGCTGGCCGGGCTATCTGCCCGGCGGTCGCCTGCGCACCTCGACGGTGGTGCTGGTGGTCGCGTTCGCGGCGGCGTGGTGGGTCTATGACGACTACCAGCACTCCCGGCCGTCGTCGCCACCCGTCCAGCTGCCGGCCTCCCAGGTGGTGCCGCCCGGGTACGTGCCGGATCCCCAATACACCTGGGTGCCGCGCAGCCGCCTGAGGCGGCCGCCGTCCACCGTCACCGTCACCGAGACCACGACGACCACGACGACCACGACGACCACGACCACGACGACACCGCCGCCGCCGAGCCCCCCCTGACTCACCCACACCGCAGCGCTGAGCGGTTCCCGCGCGGACCCACCAGTACACTGACGAGCCGTGATGATCGCCCTCGACCATGTCAGCAAGAAGTACAAGTCGTCGGGGCGTCCGGCGCTGGACAACGTCAACGTCAAAGTCGACAAGGGTGAGTTCGTCTTTCTGATCGGTCCGTCCGGCTCGGGCAAGTCGACCTTCATGCGACTGCTGCTCGGCGCGGAGAAGCCGACAGCGGGTGACGTGCGGGTGTCGAAGTTTCACGTCAACACGCTGCCCGGCCGCCACATCCCCAAGCTGCGGCAGGTGATCGGCTGCGTCTTCCAGGACTTCCGGCTGCTGCAGCAGAAGACGGTGTTCGAGAACGTCGCGTTCGCGCTGGAGGTCATCGGCAAGCGCAAAGACGCGATCGACCGCGTGGTGCCCGACGTGCTGGAGATGGTCGGCCTGTCCGGCAAGGCCAACCGGATGCCCGACGAGCTGTCCGGCGGCGAGCAGCAGCGCGTGGCGATCGCCCGCGCCTTCGTCAACCGGCCGCTGCTGCTGCTGGCCGACGAGCCCACCGGCAACCTGGACCCCGAAACCAGCAACGACATCATGGACCTGCTGGAGCGGATCAACCGCACCGGCACCACGGTGCTGATGGCCACCCACGACCATCACATCGTCGACGCCATGCGCCAGCGCGTCGTGGAGCTGTCGTTGGGCCGGCTGGTGCGAGACGAGCAGCGCGGCGTCTACGGGATGGACCGTTAAGTGCGTTTCGGTTTCCTGTTCAACGAGGTCCTGACCGGTCTGCGTCGCAACGTCACGATGACCGTCGCGATGATCCTGACGACCGCCATCTCGATCGGCCTGTTCGGCGGCGGGCTGTTGGTGGTTCGGCTGGCCGACCATTCCCGCGCCATCTACCTCGACCGTGTCGAGACGCAGGTGTTCCTGACCGACGACATCTCCGCCAACGACCCGAACTGCGACAGTCCCGCCTGCCGGTCGCTGCGCGAGAAAATCGAGGCGCGCAGCGACGTCAAATCGGTGCGGTTCCTCAACCGTGACCAGGCGTACCACGACGCGATCCGCAAGTTCCCGCAGTTCAAGGACGTGGCGGGCAAGGATTCGTTTCCGGCGTCGTTCATCGTCAAGCTGGAAAACCCCGAGCAGCACACGGACTTCGACGCCGCCATGCAGGGTCAGCCGGGCGTGCGGGGCGTGCTGAACCAGAAGGACCTCATCGACCGGCTGTTCGCCGTGCTGGACGGGCTGTCCAACGCCGCGTTCGCCGTCGCGTTGGTGCAGGCCGTCGGGGCAATCCTGTTGATCGCCAACATGGTTCAGGTGGCGGCCTACACGCGGCGCACCGAGGTCGGCATCATGCGACTGGTCGGCGCCAGCCGCTGGTACACCCAGCTGCCGTTCCTGGTGGAGGCGGTGGTGGCCGCCACCGTCGGCGTGGTCATCTCCGTCGTCGGCCTGATCCTGGTGCGCGCGCTGTTCTTGGGCAACGCGCTCGACCAGTTCTACCAAGCCAACTTGATCGCCCGGATCGACTACGCCGACATCCTCTACATCGCCCCGGTCCTGCTGGGTGTGGGTGTGGTGATGGCCGCGGTGACGTCCTACGCAACCCTGCGCGTGTATGTGCGGCGGTAGTCGTGGCCAAAAAACCCGGCAGCTCTGCGACCGGTAGGCAGGTTCTGGCCACCAACCGCAAAGCTCGGCACAAATACTCGATTCTGGAAGTCTTCGAGGCCGGGGTGGTGCTGCTCGGCACCGAAGTGAAAAGCCTGCGGGCGGGTAAGGCGTCACTGGCGGACGCCTTCGCCACCATCGATGACGGCGAAGTCTGGCTGCGCAACCTGCACATTCCGGAATATCACCATGGCAGTTGGACCAACCATGATCCGCGCCGGACCCGCAAACTGCTTTTGCACCGCCGCCACATTGATGAACTGATCGGCAAGATCCGCGATGGTAACCTCACCCTGGTGCCGTTGTCGTTATATTTCCGTGATGGAAAAGTTAAAGTGGAGCTCGCGTTGGGACGCGGCAAGCGGGCCCACGACAAACGTCAGGACCTCGCCCGCCGCGACGCTCAGCGCGAAGTGCTGCGAGCCCTGGGTCGGCGCGCCAAGGGGATGGCTTGATCGGCGCGGCCTACGCCCAGCTGTCCGCGCTCAGCTACGGCGTCGGCGACTTCGTCGGGGGGATTGCCGCCCGGCGCACGGCGGCACTGCGCGTCATGTTGGTGTCCTACCCGGTCTCGACGACCCTGCTGGGTGTGCTGGCCGTCAGCACCGGCGGGCCGGTTCGCCCCGGCGCGCTGGTGTGGGGCACGCTGTACGGGATCAGCCAGGCCGTCGGCGTGTGGTGGTTCTACGCGGCGCTCGCAGCCGGCCCGATCTCGGTGGTGTCGCCGCTGACCGCGGTGATCAATGCGGCCGTCCCGGTCGCCGTCGGCGTCGCGATGGGCGAGCGGCCCGGTGAGACGGCGTCGATGGGCGTGGTGCTGGCGATGCTCGCGGTGATCCTGGTCAGCCGGGAGTCCGGCTCCGACCCCGACGTCGCGACGCACCGGTTCACCAGCAGGGTGGCGTGGCTGACCGTCGGCTGCGGGGTCGCGTTCGGGCTGGACTTCGTGCTTATCCATCAGGCGCCGGTGGAGTGCCGGCTGTGGCCGCTGTTCTTCGCGCGGGCGTCGGCCACCGTGCTGGTCTTCGCGGTGGCGGGGATGAGCGGCAATTTTTCGTTGCCGGGCAGAACGCCGACCAGGCTTGCGGTGACCGTGGCGCTGCTGGACACCGTTGCCAACGTCGCCATGCTGATGGCGATGCAGAAGTGGCTGCTGTCGCTGTCGAGCATGTTGATCTCGCTGTACCCCGCGGCGACCGTGGTCCTGGCCGTCGTCGTGCTGCGTGAGCGGGTGACGCGCTGGCAGGGGCTCGGCATGGTCCTGGCGATGGTGGCGGTGGGGATGATCGCCGCCGCGTGACCCTCTCCTACCATCCGGCGACGTCTCACCATCCGGCGACGTCTCACCATCCGGCGACGTCCTACCATCGGATGGCATGAGCACGGCGCGTCCGGTCACCGAACTCGACAGGTCCGACGTGCTGTCGGGTCTGTTCGCCTCGTGGGACACCCTCGACCGGCTGCTGGCCGGGCTGACCGACGAGCAGTGGCGGGCGCCGGTGCCGCTGCCCGGCTGGGATGTGCACGCGGTGGTGTCGCACCTCGTCGGCTCGGAGTCGGCACTGTTGGGCCTCGCGGTGCCGGACGTCGACGTGTCGGCGCTGCCGCACGTGCGCAACGACGTCGGCGCGGCCAACGAGCGCTGGGTGCGCCACCTTGGCGGGGAGTCCGGCGCTGATCTGCACCAGCGGTTCCGGGCGGTGACGCGCGACCGTCGCACGCAGTTGACGGCGATGTCCGACGACGACTGGAATGCGCTGACGCCGACCCCGGTCGGCCCGGACAGTTACGGGCGGTTCATGCGGGTGCGGGTGTTCGACTGCTGGATGCACGAGCACGACATCCGCGACGCGCTGGGCCGGCCGGCCGGCGACGAGGAGCTGGTCGGCCCGGACTCGCGACTGGCGCTCGACGAGATGGCGGCCGGCATGGGCTATGTCGTCGGCAAGCTCGGGGGAGCGCCCGACGGGTCTCGGGTCGCCGTCGAGCTGACCGGTCCGCTGGCCCGTACCATCCGCGTCGCCGTCGACGGCCGCGCCCGGGTGGTCGACGACTTCGGCGGGCCGGAGCCCACCGTGACGATCCGGCTTGACGGCCTGCTGTTCACCCGGCTGGCGGGTGGGCGGGTAGCCGGCGCACCCGTCGAGCTCATCGGTGACGAGGAGGTCGGGTCACGCATCGTCGAGCATCTCAACTACGTGATCTGACGCGAACCGTGTGATACGGCGCGCCGGCGTGGACCGATCATGGCCGATGGCTGGCTCGCCGGCGAAAAGCTGCGTACCATGGTTTTTCTCGCTGATGATCGGCGGGGGTGCGAGGGGCTGAACGGTTTCGACTTCGCGCATCGAATCAAGGGAAGCGTGCCGGTGCAGGCAAGAGACCACCGTAAGCGTCGTTGCAACCAAATAAGCGCCGTTTCTACACAGCGCGACTACGCCCTCGCCGCCTAGGCGACGGCTGGTCTGTCAGACCGGGATGCCCTCGGCCCGGACCCTGGCATCAGCTAGAGGGATCCACCGAGGTGTCCGGTCGCGGGGCACATCGGGACACTCACAGCGACTGGGATCGTCATCCCGGCTGGTCCGTGTGACCGGGAGATCCGAGTAGAGGCATCGCGGACTGCGCACGGAGAAGCCTTGAGGGAATGCCGTAGGACCCGGGTTCGATTCCCGGCAGCTCCACCAGAAAGGGCCGCAGCTCCACCAGAAACGGCCGCAGCTCCACCAGAAACGGCAGTGACAGTCCAGAGACGTGTCGACGACGGCC
>NZ_JAVKSH010000159.1:0-4947 GCF_039583805.1 Mycobacterium sp.
GCCTAGTGGTCAAGCGATTCCGCCCGGTCACCCCCGAGCGGACACCTTACGGTGCGCCCGCAGCGCCTCGATCTCCCGCTCGAAATCGTCTGCCGACGAAAACGACCGGTACACCGAGGCGAATCGCAGGTACGCCACCTCGTCGAGATCCCGCAGCGGCCCGAGGATCGCCAGCCCGACCTCGTGGCTGGGCACCTCGGGCGACCCGTTCGCCCGGACGGTGTCCTCAACCTGCTGAGCCAGCAGGTTCAGCGCGTCGTCGTCGACCTGGCGGCCCTGGCATGCCCGGCGAACGCCGCCGATCACCTTCTCCCGACTGAACGGCTCGGTGATACCGCTGCGCTTGACCACCGCCAGCACCGCGGTTTCGACGGTGGTGAAGCGGCGCCCACACTCCGGGCATGACCTGCGGCGCCGAATGGCTTGGCCCTCATCGGTTTCGCGGGAGTCGACCACCCTCGAGTCGGGGTGGCGGCAGAACGGACAATGCATGGCCGCTCCTTCGCCGCGCTGACAACCGGGTGCCTGAGACCAGCCCGAGCCTACCCGCGCACTCCCCCGCAGGCCTAGCGTCGTCGGGCCACGGACGGTGTGGTGGCGCATGGATGCCGGCGTCAGTCGACCGGGGCGATCAGCGTCTGACCCGCCGTCACCGCCGCGGAATCCAGGCCGTTGAGCTGCCGGATGCGCTGGGCGACCCGGCCGACCGGCGCATCCGGCGCCACCCGGCCTGCGACCTGCGACAGCGTCTCCCCCGGCTCGACACGCACCACGGCCAGCCGGCCCGGAACGCGGTCGCCCTGCCCGCCGGATCCCACCGCGGCACCGAAGTGTGCGATCAACCCCAGCCAGACCGTGATCAGCGCCGCGAGCAGGGCCAGCACCACCGTGGTCGCCGGCGTGACGGGACGTGGCCGGTGCGGCGCCGTCGACATCACGACGCCGGTGCCCCGGTAGCGCGGCGGCGCGACGGCCGGCCCCGATGACCGGGCGGCCCGGCGGCCGGGCAATCGACGAGGGCCGGCCGGCCGCCCCCGGACCGGCCGGCTGCGGGGTGGCACACCAGGCGGGATCGTGTCCATCAGGGTCATGTCGGTTCCTCCGCTCGTATCGTTTGTCGATCTTGTGTTCGAATAATACTCGATCGCACGTTCGAATATCGAACATGCTATCGACGTGTCGTCCACGGGTGCGAGGCTAGACCGCCGCACCGACAACAGCTGCCGCCGGATCGCGGCCGACCGCGACACGCGGGTCGAACACATGTTTGAGATTGGCGCGCGATGCGACTACATTCGGCCGTATGAGCGACAGCAGCAACACCCCGGGCACCGGGCTTACGCGATCAGTGGATTCAGGGCTCACCGAGCGGCAGCGCACCATCCTCGACGTGATCCGCGCGTCGGTCAACGGTCGCGGATATCCGCCGAGCATCAGGGAGATCGGTGACGCTGTCGGCCTGACGTCGACCTCCTCGGTGGCGCACCAACTGCGCACCCTGGAGCGCAAGGGCTACCTGCGCCGTGACCCGAACCGCCCGCGTGCCGTCGACGTCCGCGGCTCCGAGGAAGTCGCCGCACACGCCGTGACCGACGTCGCCGGCTCGGACGCCCTGCCGGAACCCGCCTTCGTGCCGGTGCTCGGGCGCATCGCGGCCGGCGGCCCGATCCTCGCCGAGGAGGCCGTCGAAGACGTCTTCCCGCTGCCCCGCGAGTTGGTGGGCGAGGGCGCTCTCTTCCTGCTCAGGGTGGTCGGTGACTCCATGGTCGACGCCGCGATCTGTGACGGTGACTGGGTGGTGGTGCGTCAGCAGAACGTCGCCGACAACGGCGACATCGTCGCGGCGATGATCGACGGGGAAGCGACCGTCAAGACGTTCAAGCGCACCGGTAACCACATCTGGCTGATGCCGCACAACCCGGCTTTCGAGCCCATCCCGGGCGACGACGCCGCCGTGCTCGGCAAGGTCGTCACCGTCATCCGCAAGATCTGACGCGCGGACTACTCCGCTCTGACGAAGCCGCTGGCCTGCGCGATCTCCTCGCTGGCGAACCATATCTCGGCCAGCGTGTCCTCGTAGAGCGCGCTGTCGGGCGTGTAGTACAGCCCGAAGCTGGCGTTGGCTTTGATCGGGTATCCCTCCGGCACCTGGTACGGGTCGTCGAGGGGCAGGTGGATGGCCAGCCGGCCGCTGGGGTGGAGGCGCTCTTCCGCTTCGGGCGCGTCGACGTCGCCGGCGGCCTCCGGCACCGCATGGCGGCCACCTCTCGCCTGGGTGCCCGCCGGAACGCGCGTCGGCGCGGTGTCCACCGCGTCGGGATCCGAGTCGCCGCCGCCGACTTCGGAAAGCACTGCCGCGCCGGCGGTTTCATCCGTCAGATCACGGTCGTCGAGGGCCGTCGACCGGGCCCCGCCGGTCTGTTGCGGGGGCTGGTCCGACTCACCCGGCGACTCACCCGGCGACGGCTGCCCGGCGGGCTGCCGAAAGTCGTCGTCGAACCCGAGCCCCATGTCATGGTCGCCGTCGGGGCCGGCCGGCCAGGCCGGGCCGGCGGTCTCGTCGTCCTCATAGCCCCCCTCGACGTCGTGGTCGGGTTCATAGGGCGGGTTGTCGATGCGGGCGGCCAGGCGCCGGCGCCGTCCCAGCCCGGCCAGCGCCAGCACGCCGGCCAGCAGCAGCACCGGAACCGCGACCAGCAGCCACCACCAATGCCATGCCTGCGAGGAGCCGCCGGTCGGCGCGGCGCTGGCCGGCTTGTTCTGCCCCGGCACCTGAACGCCGGAGAGCGCCGAGGCAAGATCGGCCGGCTTGCTGCTGAACGTGTTCGTGGCCGGGTTCCACGAGATCGTGCCTCCGATGAACGTCTGCGCGACCACGTCGCGGTCCACCGTCTGATCCCCCAGCGGCGCACCCAGCTTCCCGGTGGCGCCGCCGAGCCTGTCCCAGGCGGCCTTCATCGCGCCGCGGATCACGAACGCTCCGTGCTGGCGAGTCCAGAAGATCACCGGCTGGTCGGCTGCGGAGAAGCTGCTGATCCGGCTGTCCGGGATACCGCCGTCGGCTTCATCGGCGATCGGGAAGCCCAGGTCGCTGCCGAGCGGCCCGCCCAGCGACTCGTACTTCTCCAGGATCTGGCTCTCGACGGCGTTGGCTCCGGTGGCCGGGCTGAAGAAGACCTTGCCGCCGGCGAAGTTCTGGGCCTGTCCCCGGTCGCCGATCGGATACTGCCCGCCCTGTTTGGCGCCGAGCGGGCCGGATGCGCCGCCGGCCGCACGCCAGGCCATGTCGATGTCGGCAGTCGGATCGACGGGAATCTGCAGCCCCGTCAACTGCTCGGCCAGTTGCGGCGGGACGGTGGTGAACACCTTGGTCACCCGGTTCCACGACACCTGGCCGCCGCTGAACGCCTGGGTCGCGGCCTCGCCGGCGTAGCTTTCGTCGCCGACCGGGACGCCGAGAACGCCGCCGGAGCTGCCCAGCTTGTCCCACGCGGCGTTAATCGCGCCGCGCACCACGAACGCCCCGTGCTCGGGCGTCCAGAAGATGACCGGCTTGTCGACGGCCGAGAAGATGCTGACCCGGCTGTCGGGTCCGGCCAGCCCGGGTACTTCGTCGCTGGTCGGAAATCCCAGGTCGCTGCCGGCCGGGCCGCCCAGGGATTCGTATTTGTCCAGGACGGCGCCGTACATGGTCCGGGCGCCGGTGGCGGGCGTGAAGAAGATCTTGCCGCCGGCGAAATCCTGGGCGAAACCCTCCCCGACGGGGTAGACATCCCCCTCGGCGGCCCCCAGGTTCGACGTGTCGCCGCCGGCTTTTTCCCAGGCCGCCGTGATGGCGTCGTCGGCGTCGCTCTCCGGCGATGCCGCCGCGGTGGGCGCCAGCAATGTCGCAAACCAGATCAGGCCCGTCGCCGCGGCTGCCAAGGCGAGTGCGGCGCGCCACACCGCCTTGCCGGTACGACCCTGCTGCTGTGTCACCGCACCTCTCCGTCCCGCGTCGTCGCCGGGCTGGGACAAGTGTGCCCCACCGCTGGCCGGCTGCGAACGCGTACCACAAGACATTACGGAAATGAATGTCCAATCGATGTCCAAATGATCTCTGCATGTGTTCGTGTCGCAGCCGTGTTCACCGGCATGCGCCGGTGTCTGGGTTACCGTGCCGAAGGGCGGTACGCCGGCGCGGGCCGGGAAAGGAAACGTATCTGCGATGGGTGCTTCCGGGCTGGGGTGGACAGTGACCGTCGTCCTGCTCGCCGGGTTGGCGGTCGTCGACTACGCCTTCCGCGTCCGTCCGGCGCACAGCCCGACGCTGCATGACGCCGCCGCCTGGTCGGCGCTCTACGTCGGGCTGGCGGTGCTGTTCGGCGTGGGTGTGACAGTCGTCGGCGACGCCGCCGCGGGCGTCGAATATTTCGCCTGCTACCTGAGCAACGAGGCCCTCTCGGTGGACAACCTGTTCGTCTTTTTGGTGATCGTGGGCGGCTTCGCGGTGCCCCGCATCGCCCAACAGAAAGTGCTGTTGTTCGGCATCGTGATTGCGGTGCTGGCGCGCACCGGATTCATCTTCGTGGGCGCCGCCGTCGTCAACACCTTCTCGTGGGCTTTTTATCTGTTCGCGCTGGTGCTCTTTGCGGCGGCCGGCAGCCTCGTCGCACCGTCGGCGCCTCAGGGTCGCGGCGCCGAGGGCGCCGTCCTGCGGGTGGCGAAGCGCTTCTTGGGCACCTCGGAGCGCTACCACGGCGACCGGTTGTTCGTCGCCGAGAACGGCAGGCGGGTGATGACGCCGATGCTGCTGGCGATGATCGCCGTCGGCGGCGCCGACCTGGTGTTCGCGTTCGACTCGATCCCGGCGCTGTTCGGCCTCTCCCAGAACGTCTACCTGATTTTCACCGCCACCACGTTCTCGCTGTTGGGGTTGCGGCAGTTGTACTTCTTGCTCGACGGGCT
>NZ_JAVKSH010000160.1:0-4828 GCF_039583805.1 Mycobacterium sp.
GGCGTGCAGGGCGGTGCCGGCGGTAACGGCGGTGCCGGCGGCCAGGGTGGCTCCGGTGGTGCCGGCGGTGCCGGCGGTGGATCCCTGAACGGTGCCGTGGGGGCCGACGGCGTCGGCGGTCCCGGCGGCGAGGGTGGCGCCGGTGGCGCCAGCACGTCGCTGTCCGGCGATGGCGGCGTCGGCGGCGAGGGCGGAGTCGGTGGTGCCGGCGGTTCTGGTGGTGCCGGTGTCGACGGCGCAGCGGGTTTGGGTGGTCTGCTGAACGGGGACGGCGGCAACGCGGGCAGCGGCGGCTACGGCGGCACGGGTGGTGTCGGCGGTGCCGGTGGTGCGACCACGAATGGCACCGGTGGTGTCGGCGGCGGCGGCGGCGGCAACGGCGGGGCTGGGCGGTTCTCCGGCGGCACCGGCGGGGCCGGCGGCAACGGCGGCAACGGCGGCTCGGCCGGCAACGTCGGCAACGGGGGCAACGGCGGCGACGGCGGCGAAGGCGGGGCCGGCGCGGGCGGCAGGGCCGGCGGCGACGGCGGGGCCGGCGGGGCTGGCGGCAAGGCCCTCGGGACCGGTACCGACGGTGTGGCCGGCATGCAAGGTGCCCGCGGCAGCTGAGACCGGCTGCGGCAGGTCGAACACGGCTGCCAACACACCGCGCAATTAGTCTGTTGTCAGCCCGAGCTGGGGTACTCTCCGGGACGCGCGTCATTTTCGGTAGATACGTGGCGAACATGGAGGTAACCGCTATGGAGTTCAGCCTTCGCCTTCGTATCGGGGTTGTCGCCGTAGCGAGTGCCAGCGTCATCGCCGTCGCTTTGGGGGCGGCACCGCCGCTACAAGACATCCGGGTGCCGGTGGTAGAACTTGCGTCCTTCGCCGGGCCCCTTGAAGACCTGCCGAGCCCCTTCAGCGCGGTGATCAGCCCCGCGGGCGCAGACCCGGTTGCGGATGCGGCGGTGAGCCCCGGGCCGGACGGACTGCTGGACCCCAGCGGACCGCTGGCTTTTGACGCCGTGCTTGACCCCGGCGCCCCGCTGTCGAGCATCGATGACACGCTGACCAGCGTCATCACTGCCCTGGCGAACATTGCGATCCTCGCTGGTGTGGCGACGTTCGGCGGGTTGGCCACACCCTTTTCGCTTCTCGGCGGGGAGTTGACGTTCGTCGGCGCGGCGATAACGAGCCTCGGTGGGGTGTTCACCCCCATCGGTACGGCCGTTGGCGGTCTCGCGGAGCTGCCGGCAGGTATCGCAGAACTCATCGAAACGAGTGGCGCGACCATCACGCAGGATCTTGTGACGCCGATCTATGACTTCCTGCTCAAGCTGGTCTCGCCCGATTCCGGACTGGATTCTGGTGCAGCTTCGACGTTCAACGCGGACGGCGTGATTGGCCTGCCCGATTCGGCTCTGGCGGCCTCGCCGGCCGACCTCACCCAGGCGCTGGACGCCAGCGTCGTGCTGGACGTCAGCCGGCTGTTGCCCGACCTGCTGACACTCTTCTGAAGCTGCGAACGAAGCACCGCCGCAGGAAAGCGGAGCTGCTCGCACACCGTCGGGACTGGATCTGCGGCGCAGCCCCCGCAAGCAGGTGCGGGACCGTCGAGATTGCACCCAGGGTCGTGCACATGCACAGCCCTGGGTGCAATCTCGACGGCGCGGGTGCCCCCTCCGCCGCCAGCGGGGCCGCTCACAGCGGGTCAGACGCAGTCTGCATCGTCGCACGGCTAGTCTGAGTCACCGGCGCGACCACAATTAGCGGGAGACCGAGGCGGAGAAAGCCATGCCGGCAATAGTCCTGATCGGCGCCCAGTGGGGCGACGAGGGCAAAGGCAAAGCCACCGACCTGCTCGGCGCTGCACCTCATCCCGTCAGGCGTGCCGACGCCCAGTGTGACCAACGTGATCGGCAACGGCGTCGTGGTCGACCCCGGGGTGCTGCTCGACGACTGCGACCCCCCGCCCCGCGCTGAACTCGGGCTTTAGCGGCTCTCCGAACAGCCGGCACCGCCCGGGGTCTCGATCTGGACGGTGGCGTGGTCCAGCCCGTGAGCCGACAGCACCGCGCGAGCGTCCTGCAGCACCCGGGCGGAGTCACCGGCGCTGGTCAGGTGTGCCGTGCACATGTCCTGGCCGGGCGACAGCGTCCACACGTGCAGGTCGTGGACCGCGGTCACGCCGTCGACGGCGCCCAGTGCGAAGCGCAGCTCCGCCACGTCGATGTGGGTCGGCGACGATTCGGAGAGGATGCGCAACGCGTCACGCGCCAGGGACACAGCCCGTGGCAGCACCCACAGTGCGATCAGGACGGCGACCACCACGTCGGCGTAGGGCCAGTGCGTCGTCACGGTGACCACGCCGGCGATCAGCACGCCCAGGCTGCCGACGGTGTCGGCGACCACCTCCAGGTAGGCGCCCTTGACCGCCAGGCTGTCCTGCGAGTGCGAACGCAGCAGCAGCGCTGCCCCGACATTGGCAGCCAGCCCGGCCAGCGCCACCACGATCATCGGCACGCCGGGAACGGACGGTGCTTCCCGGAGCCGCTCGGCTGCCTCGTACAGGATGAACAGGGCCACCCCGATCAGCAACCCGGCGTTGGCCACCGCGGTGAAGACCTCGGCCCGATGCCAGCCGTAGGTGCGTGCGGGCGACGTGCTGCCCCGCCGGGCCAGCGTGACCGCGGCCAGCCCCATGAACACGGCGACCACATCGGTGAGCATGTGCCCGGCATCGGCCAGCAGCGCCATCGAGTCGGTCAGCATCGACGTGGTCAACTCCACGACGAAGAACGTCGCCAGGATCGCCGCGGCACAGATCATGCGCGGAATCATCCGAGATGAGCCGGCCCCGGCGGGGCTGTGATCATGGCCGGCGCCCATCGCGGGTCAGGCGGTCCAGAATCGGGTCAGCGCGTTGCCCGCGGCCGCCAGCGAATGCGGCACGCCGGACAGGTCGAAAAACCAGTACACGATCCCGAAGAGCCACTGGTTGAGTGGCGGAGCCAGGAACAGGAACAGCAGGAAAACGATGGCATATTGCTTGGCAGGCGCCACGGCGCGCTGCGTCTCCGGGCTCAGGTGCGGCTCCAGCGCGTCGTAGCCGTCCAGGCCGGGGATCGGCAGCAGGTTCAGCACCACCCCGGTGATCTGCAGGAATCCCAGGAACGCCACCCCCGCCCACAGCACGGCATGATCCGGGTCGAAAAACATCCGGGTCGACGCCAGCAGCAGCACCGCCAGCAGCAGGTTGGCCGTCGGCCCCGCGAGGCTGACCAGCGTGCGCCGGGCGGGCGTCATGGACGACGTTCGTACGTACACCGCCGCGCCGGGAAGGCCGATCCCGCCCAGCGCGATGAACAGCATCGGCAGGCCCAGCGACAGCATCGGGTGGCTGTAGCGGCGGGGGTCCAGCGTCAGGTAGCCCCGCACGGCGACGTCGTGGTCGCCGAACCGCCATGCGGTGACCGCGTGGCCGAACTCGTGCAGGCACAGCGACGCCACCCAGCCGGCGACCACGAAGACGAACACCCCGGCGTAGGCCAGCGGCGCGATGGTCGCCCCGGCCAGCCAGGCCAGCGCCCCGCCGAACGCGGTCAGCGCGAGGATCGCCAGAAAGACGGGGCTGGGCCGCACCGATTGGTGGGTGCCCCTGACGCTCACCGGGATGACGCTACCGGAGCGGCGCGGAGAACCCGTGTGTCGTCGACGGGCGCGACGGTGGTCAGGAGCCGGGGATGCCCGGTTGCGGCGGGGCAGTCGCCGCCGGGGCGGCCGCCGTCGGCGACTGCGAGTTGACGAAATCAATGCCTTGATTGATTTGGTCGATCGCTTGGCGGATGTACTGTGCCGCCTGCTCTTTGTGCCCGCCCCAGTCGTCTCCGGCTTGCTGCATGTCGTCGAGCGCCTGGTGCAAATCGTCGCGCGCGACCTCGATGTCTTGACGGTCCGCATGCGCCGCGCCGGCTCCGAGCACGCCAAAACCGATCGCGGCGAACGTTGCGGCACCCACTAACCGAAGCTTGGACGTCTGTGTCACGGGATTCCTAATCTGTGTGGCGGAAGACCTGCAGCCGAAGCGTAATCGCGGGCCGGCCCGCCCGGGCTGCGACGCGCTGGGTCGCTGCGGTCCGACTCGTCATCTGACCAGCAGCCAGCCTTCGGTGTGCCGGTAGAACGTCGACCGGCGCGCCGGCCGGGTCGCCGCCACGCCGTCCCGGATGACGACGGCGCCGGTGGTGCCCAGCTGCGCCGCCCGCCCGGACACCCACCGGCCTCGCACGCCCGGCACGCGGGCGCGCAGCCCGGGCATCGTCGCGGTCGGCTCGATGCGCACCGCGGCGGTGTCGCCGTCGAAGAGCACGGTGTCGTCGACGACCGCTTCCCCGCGCAGCAGCGACGACGGCGCCGGGGGCCGCCACTCGGCCGACCCGACGATCACCGACCCGGTGTCGTCGCGGATCAGCGGCACCCGCGCGGCCTGCCCGCGCCGCGCCCGTCGGGCCGCCCGCCATCCCGTCGGCAGCCGGTGGACCCGAGTGGCCGGCGACCGGCGCGGCGACACGAATGCCAGTTCGACGTCGAGCCGGTCGGTGCGCAGCAGCCGCGTCAGCACCGCCGCCAGGTCGGCGTCAGACCCGACTACCACCAGCCGACGGTAGGCTCCGATCGCTGAGTCGATGTCGGCCGGCGGCAGTCCTCGGAACAGACGCGGCAACCGTCGGTCACCGAACAGCAGAATGGCCGTGTTCACGACGCTCCTTGCACACCGTCGGGACTGGATCTGCGGCGCAGCCCCCGCAAGCAGGTGCGGGACCGTCGAGATTGCACCCAGGGTCGT
>NZ_JAVKSH010000161.1:0-4734 GCF_039583805.1 Mycobacterium sp.
ACCACCTCGACGGGGAAAGCGCCGCAGCGGCTTTGGCCTCCGACTGGGCTACCGGTTCGGCCGGACTATTCCCCAGCCGCCGTCGCGTCGCTGCGCCAGGCCGGCGACCTCCAGCATCGCCAGCGGCCCGAACACCTGGGCCGGGGCCAGCCCGGATGCGACGGCGATCTGATCGACGGTCACCGTGCCGCGGCCCGGTAGTGCTTCATAAACCTGACCTTCGTTAGCAACCGGCAATCGACCCCCGTGCTGGCGGCAACCGAAACCACGTCCGACGGGTGGCGTGACGGTCGAGTGGGCGTCCTGGACGTCGAGTGTGCATCCATGGCGGCCTTCCACGCCGAGTGTGAGCTGAGGGCGACGACACGCCGAGGAGCTCCGCCCTGTACTCACACTGAAATCCCCGTACTCACGCTCATGCCGGAGGCGCCCGATCGACGACGGCGGACAGTCTGAGCCCGGTCCGCGGCAGCGGGGCGGGGCCGCCAACCCGAAACGTCTGCCGCGCATACTGAATCACCAACACGCGTGTGACGACCGGCAAAGGCGTCTCACCTTACTGCGGCGAGCTGGTCGTCCGAGGGGCACATTCCGGTAACGCGTGTGGCGGATGGTGCAGATGATGTATTTGCGACTAGTCTTGCTGGCATGCCCAGTAAGACCGCCACCCGATCCGGCGCCCGAACCAGCAGGTCAAAGGCCACCACGCGGAGCGGACCGCGGGCGGCACGGCCGGCCGCGGGCCGCCGACGGCCGGCGCGGCGGCGCCGTCTGTCGCTGGTCGTCGCCACCGGCCTGCGCTGCGGACGAGCGATGCGGGCGACGTGGCTGGTGCTCGCCAAGAGTGCCGGCAGCGCGGCGCGGTCGGTGGGCCGGGCCCGCGACATCGACCCGGGCCACCGCCGCGACGGGATCGCGCTGGCGCTGCTGGCGCTCGCCGTGGTGATCGCCGCCAGCTCCTGGTTCGACGCCGCCCGCCCGGTCGGCGCGTGGGTCGATTCGGTGCTGCGGACGTTCATCGGGTCGGCGGTCGTCCTGCTGCCGGTGGTCGTCGCCGCGGTGGCGGTGATGCTGATGCGCACCGAGCCCGATCCCGAGGCGCGGCCGCGTCTGGTCCTCGGCGCGACGATGGTCGCGCTGCCGTTTCTGGGTCTATGGCATCTATGGTCCGGCTCGCCGGACGCCCCGGAGGCACGCCGCCACGCGGCGGGCTTCGTCGGGTTCGCCATCGGGGGGCCGCTCTCGGAGGGCCTGACCGTGTGGATCGCCGCGCCGCTGCTGTTCATCGGCGCGCTCTTCGGCGTGCTGCTGCTGACCGGCACCACGATCCGCGAGGTGCCCGAGACGGTGCGGTCGATGTTCGGCACCGCGATGTTCGACCGCGGCCGTTTCGCCGAGCCGGACTACGACGACGGCGCCGAAGATCCTGCGGCCGAGGACTTTTCCGACGGCTACTACGACGACCCGGCATCTTACGGTGACGACGAGGCGCAGACGTGGCCGTCGCGCGAGGACCCGGTCAGCGCGGATGACGCCCCCACCGTGCCGGAGCCCTCGGTGCTGCGCAGGCGTCGCGCCGCGTCACCGAGCGACACCCCGGTGATCGACCGGGTCGTCGAGGGACCGTACACGCTGCCGTCGTTGAGCCTGCTGATCGCGGGCGATCCACCGAAGCGGCGCACAGCGGCCAACGACCACATCGCCGAGGCGATCACGTCGGTGCTGCAACAGTTCAAGGTCGACGCCGCGGTCACCGGCTGCACCCGCGGGCCCACCGTCACACGCTACGAGGTGGAGCTGGGGCCCGGGGTCAAGGTGGAGAAGATCACCGCGCTGCAGCGCAACATCGCCTACGCGGTGGCCACCGAGAGCGTGCGGATGCTTGCCCCCATCCCGGGCAAATCCGCGGTGGGTATCGAAGTGCCCAACATCGACCGCGAGATGGTGCGGCTGGCCGACGTGCTGACCGCGCGAGAGACTCGGCGCGACCACCATCCTCTGGTGATCGCATTGGGCAAAGACATTGAGGGCGAATACATCTCGGCCAACCTGGCCAAGATGCCGCACCTGCTGGTCGCCGGCTCCACCGGGTCCGGCAAATCCAGCTTCGTCAACTCCATGCTGGTGTCGCTGCTGGCCCGCGCCACCCCCGAAGAGGTCAGGATGATTCTGATCGACCCGAAGATGGTGGAACTGACGCCCTACGAAGGCATCCCGCATTTGATCACCCCGATCATCACCGAGCCGAAGAGGGCCGCAGCCGCGCTGGCCTGGCTGGTCGACGAGATGGAACAGCGCTACCAGGACATGCAGGCCTCCCGGGTGCGTCACATCGACGACTTCAATGACCGGGTGCGATCCGGCGCCATCACCACGCCGTTGGGCAGCAACCGCGAATATCGGCCCTACCCCTACGTGGTGGCGATCGTCGACGAGCTGGCCGACCTGATGATGACCGCGCCCCGCGACGTCGAGGACGCCGTGGTGCGGATCACCCAGAAGGCCCGCGCCGCCGGCATCCACCTGGTGTTGGCCACCCAGCGGCCCTCGGTGGACGTCGTCACCGGGCTGATCAAGACCAACGTGCCGTCCCGGCTGGCGTTCGCGACGTCCTCGCTGACCGACAGCCGGGTGATCCTCGACCAGGCCGGCGCGGAGAAGCTGATCGGGATGGGCGACGGGCTGTTCCTGCCGATGGGGGCCGGCAAACCGATCCGTTTCCAGGGGGCGTTCATCACCGACGAGGAGATCCACGCCGTCGTCACCGCCTGTAAGGACCAGGCCGAACCCGAGTACACCGAGGGCGTCACCACCGCCAAGACCAGCGGCGAGCGCCGAGACGTCGACCCCGACATCGGCGACGACATGGACGTGTTCCTGCAGGCGGTGGAACTGGTGGTGTCCAGCCAGTTCGGCTCCACCTCGATGCTGCAGCGCAAGCTGCGGGTCGGCTTCGCCAAGGCCGGACGGCTGATGGACCTGATGGAGACCCGCGGCATCGTCGGGCCGTCGGAGGGCTCCAAGGCGCGCGACGTGTTGGTCAAACCCGACGAGCTGGCCACCACCCTGGCGTCGGTCCGCGGTATCGGGGACGACGACCCCGAGTAGCGCCGAGCGTGAAACGGTTGCGAAAATCCGCGCGAATTTTCGCAACCCGTTCACGTTCGGCGATCACAGCACCAGCAGCATCCGCGAGTTGCCCAGGATGTTCGGCTTGACGTAGCTCAGGTCCAGGAACTCGGCGACGCCGAGGTCGTAGGAGCGGCGCATCTCCTCGTACACCTCGGCGGTGACCGGGGTGCCCTCGATCTCGGCGAACCCGTGCCGGGCGAAGAACTCCGTCTCGAAGGTCAACACGAACAGCCGCTTGAGCTCCAGATCGCGGGCGGCGTGCAGCAGCCGGTCGACGATCGCGTGCCCGATACCGCGTCCCGTCATGTCCGGAGCGACCGCCACGGTGCGCACCTCGCCCAGATCCGACCACAGCACGTGCAGCGCCCCGCAGCCGACCACCTCGCCGGGACGGTCCGGGTGTTCGGCCACCCAGAATTCCTGCACCGCCTCGTACAGCGTGACCATGTTCTTTTCCAGCAGGATCTTGCCGGAGTAGGTGTCCACCAGCTGCTTGATCGCCGGGACGTCGGAGGTGCTTGCGTGCCGGACCACCGCTGAATTCACGGCTGCGAGAGTATCGGTTTCGGCTTAACCGGTGGACAGCAGATATTCTGTTGGCCGTGTCGGGACAGCCTCAAACCGGTCCGACGGTCCGGCGTGTGCCTGTCACCAACCTCGCCAACCTGCTCACCCTGCTGCGGCTGGTTCTGGTCCCGGTCTTCCTGCTTGCGCTCTTCGCCGGAAACGGCCACGAAACCGTAAGCCGCATAGCGGCTTTCGTCGTCTTTGCGGTTGCCGTGATCACCGACCGGTTCGACGGCGCGCTGGCCCGCAACTGCGGCATGGTCACCGACTTCGGCACGCTGGCCGACCCGATCGCGGACAAGACGCTGATCGGGGCGGCGTTGATCGGTTTGTCGATGCTCGGCGACCTGCCGTGGTGGGTGACGGTGGTGATCCTCACCCGCGAGATCGGGATCACGGTGCTGCGGTTTGTGATGCTGCATCGCGGCGTGATCCCGGCCAGCCGGGGCGGCAAACTCAAGACGCTCGTGCAGGCGGTGGCGATCGGCTTGTTTGTGCTTCCGCTGTCGGGGTCGTGGCTGGTGGCGGCGTCGGCGGTGATGGCGGTCGCGCTGGTGTTGACGGTGGTCACCGGCGTGGACTACGTGGCATCCGCCGTGCGCGACGCGCGCGGGCGGACGGCCACTCGATGAGCTGACTCGCGGGAACCAACCGGCCGCGGTCGGCGTTCTACCCGGTGATCCCCCATTTGTCGGCCGACCGGACGAAGGAGAGCCCGATGCCGTCACTGCTGCGCGAAATCATCGGCGACGTGCTGCGCCGGTCGCGGACCACGCAGGGCCGGACGCTGCGTGACGTGTCCGATACGGCGCGGGTCAGCCTGGGCTACCTCTCGGAGGTCGAGCGCGGACGCAAGGAGGCCTCCAGCGAGCTGCTGAACGCGATTTGCGACGCGCTGGACGTGTCGTTGTCCGACCTGCTGGCCGACGCCGCCGGCGACCTGGCCCGGCACGAAGGCACCGCCGCCACCGCAGCCTCCATCGATCCCAGCACCAAGGTGGTCATCCCGCCGGTGGCGTCGCTGGCTCTGGCTTA
>NZ_JAVKSH010000162.1:162-4709 GCF_039583805.1 Mycobacterium sp.
GATGAGGAGGAGCCGCGCTCATAGCCGCGCGGGCGACGATGCAGAGTGAAGCGATGAGGAGGAGCCGCGCTCATAGCCGCGCGGGCGACGATGCAGAGTGAAGCGATGAGGAGGAGCCGCGCTCATAGCAGAGCGGCGACCTCGGCGGCGGCCCGCTGCCCGGAGCGCACCGCCCCGTCGAGGAAGCCGGTCCACTCGTCGGCGGTCTCGGTGCCGGCCCAGTGCACGGCGCCCACCGGACGGCGCAACCACGGGCCGTAGCGCGTCCAGGATCCCGGCGGGACCGCGGCGGTCGGACCTCCGGGAGCGAATTCCTCTGAGCCCCAACGGTGGTCGACGTAGTCGAGGGGTGTGAGCGCGTCCTCGCCGAACAGCGACGCGAAGCAGTCCAGTGCGCGCCGGCGGCGCTGCTCGGCGGGTAGCGCGTCGAAGGTGCGGGCATCGACGAAGCCCAACAGGATCCCAGGCCCGTCGGGTTGCGGGCTGACGTCGAAGGTGATGAAGACCGGGCCCTCGTCGGACAGCGCCTCGCCGGAGCGGCCGCCGGCCCGCCAGAACGGGGTGGGGTAGGCCGCGTAGGCCTTGGACAGCCGGCCCTGCGGCCAACACCTGGCCAGCTGGGTGTGTTCGGCCGGCAGCGGGGGAGTGAAGTCGATGTCCGCCCGGTGGGCCGGCGGGATGGCGAGGATGGCGAACCGGGCGTCGGCACTGCCCCGCTCGCACGTGATGCCGACGCGGCCGTCGTGCTGGTCGACGCGACGCACGGCGGCGTCCAGCACGACACGCTCGCCGAGTTCGGCGGCCATGGCGTCGGCGATCTGCTGCGTGCCGGCGGCGAACCGGTCCTGCTGTGCGCCGCCGCGCACGTCGAGCAGCCGGTCCAGGCCGCCGGCCGCGGCCACGTAGCGGGCTGCGTGCAGCATGGAGACGTCGTTGGGCTCGCAGCCCCAGGTCACCCTCGCCATGACGGCCAGCAGATCGCGGGCCGTGGCCCCGGCGTGGATCGACCGCAACCAGCCGCCGAGCGACAAGCTGTCCAGCCGCGCCGCGCGCCGCGCGGTCCACGGGTCCGGCAGCGGGACCGTGCGCGCCAGTCGTTCGAATTGCCAACGCACCCTGCCGATGTCGAGCAACCCGCCCAGCGAAAGCCGGGGGATCGTGCCGGAATAGGAGCGCACCATGCCGCGCCACCGGATGACGTTGGCGCCGTCGCAGTAGGTCGGCACGGTGGGGATCCCGAGCTCGCCGGCCAGTGCCAGCACGGCATCCTGGGTCGGCCCGACGAACGTGCCACCCAGGTCGACGGGGATGCCGGCGACGTGGCCGGTGTGCGAGCGCCCGCCCACCCGGTCACGGCCCTCCAGCACCAGCACGTCGTGCCCGAGGCGCATCAGCTCGCGGGCGGCGGTGAGGCCGGCGAAACCGGCCCCCACCACGACGACGTCGGCGTTCCAGTCGGACATGCGGATAAGTCAACCGCATCGCCCACGTCCCGGCGCACCCGGCGGCCGGGGTTGTTCTTGATCCACCCGACTGAGTCGCCGAGACCACGTGTCGCGACGGGACCTCTCAACGCTATGGACCTCTCAACGCTATGGCAGCTCTCGAGGTTTCACTCAGTTTCAGCCGTTGCGGCTCACCTGAGGGTCGGTGCACCGGGGTGCAGGTTCGGTCGCCGCGCTACGGTGCCACTGCCAGCCAGTCGGCGAACCCCGTCGGGTCGTGGCGGCCCAGCACGGCGTGCTCGTAGAGCCCCCAGCCTTCCGCTGGCGCACCGTCGCCGTCGCGGCACACCGCGCGGCCCACGTGGTCGACGACCCCGAAGCCGGACCGGGTGACGACCGCCGGGTCGGTCATGTCGTAGGTCAGCCGCTGGGTGAACTTCTCGCCCTTCCACATGCCGTGCAGCCAATCCGGGTCGCCGCCGTAGCCGCCGCCGACGTGGATCGGCACGGCCAGCTTGGACTCCACCTCGAAGCGCACCGGGGTGCCGTCGGGGGCGGTCGCGTCGATCGTCGCGCCGGTCGGGATCCGGGTGCCCGACCGGTAGCGGGTGGCGACGCGCGGCCAGCCCAGCTGCTCGACGCGCCCGTCGCGCCAGATGCGGGTGCAGTCGTTGAGCGAGCGAAACCCGTCGGGCGCCTCCTGGATGATCAGCACGACGGCGAAGTCGTCGAACGCCATCGGCATGTACAGCCACCACATTCCTTCGAACGGCGGATCGGTGGGCCGGCCCGCCGGTTCGGGTTCGCCGATCGGGCGGATGCCCCAGGACCGGTCCCGGCTGCCGATCCAGACGGCCGGGTCGACGGGAATCTCCTCGCCGTCGAGCACGATTCGCCCGCTCCAGCTGCCGAGTTGGGCAAAGCGCTGGGCGTCCAACGTGATTCGGTTGCCGGACCGCATGATGTGCGGCTGCTCCCGCACCGGGTCGAACAGTCCCCGCCAGATCAGGTCGACGGCGACGCCCTCGGTCTCCTCGAGGATCACCCGCAGGGTGTGCAGCGGTTCGACCACCTCGATCCGGTAGCCGCCGACGTGCTGGTGCAGCCGGTCGGAGTCGATGGCGTCGGACAGGTGCACCGCGGTCTGGGTGTCGGCGCGGCGGATCAGCACGAACGCGTCCTTGACGCCGAGGTTGGGGTAGTAGCCGATGCCGGTGATCAGGAAGATGTCGCCGGTGCGGTCGTGGGCGTTGAGGTAGGCACGGTCGTAGAAGTTACGGTCCGACGACCCCGGCCAGGCGATCGGCTGTGGGAGCTGGTGAACCGGGTATTCGTCGAGCGGTCCGAGCATCAGGCCTCTCCCATCAGGCTTCTCCCATCAGGCTTTTCAGCAGCGCGGCGTGGTAGAACAACGATTCGGGGTCGTCGGGTTTTTCCGCCTCGCCGAAGTGCACCCGCCGCGCGCCGGTGCGCATGAACACGCACGCCCACATCACTGCGCAGTAGACGTAAAACCAGCGCAGGTCGGCGAGTTCGACGCCGGTGAGCCGACGGTAGGTGGCGCGCACGTCGTCCTCGCGCATCACATCCGGCAGGCCCGGTAGCGCCGCTAAACCGGCGAGTTCCTGAAAAACCATGTGCGCGAATATCATCCATGCGACGTCCAGCTCGCGCGGTCCGAGCGTCACCATCTCCCAGTCGAGCACCGCGACGGGCCGGAAATCCCGGTAGAGCACGTTGCCCACCCGGGAGTCGCCCCAGCACAGCACCGGCTCGCCGGTGTCCGCGTCGTGCGGCCAGTGGGTTTGCAGCCAGTCGAAGGCGCGTTCCAGCAGCGGTGAGCCGCCGATGTCGGGCACCGCGAAGTCGTACCAGGACCGCACCCACGCGACGTGCCGGCGCAGCGCGGTCGCACCGGTGCGGCCGTCGTCCAGGAACGCAAATGTGTTCGCCGCGTTCGGAATTGAGTGCAGCCGGGCCAGCACGTCGACGGTGGCGTCCTGCAGTTCACGCTGCCGGTCGGCGGGTGCGTCGGCGAACCAGTTGTTGCCGAAGGTGTAGGGCATCACGTCCGGCGGCACCACGCCGTCGACGTAATCCATCAGGAAGAACGGCGTGCCCAGCACGTCGCCGGTGGTTTCGATCCAGCGCACCGGCGGGACGGGCACGTCGGTGAGTTCGCCGACCAGGCGCATCACCTCGAATTGGTGATCCAGCCGGTAGGACGGGAACACCGGGACGTCCTTGGCGGCGGGCGCCACCCGCGCCACCAGCTTCTGCTCGACCGGGGGGCCGGTGTCGCCCCAGCGGGCGGTCAGGATCAGGGTTTCCGACGACATGCCGGTGGCGTCGACTCCACTGTGCAGGATCACCTGCGGTGTCACTCCGCCGGGCGACACGGTGGCGAGCCACTGCGCCAATACCTGCGGCAGCGTGCTGACGTCGCGACTGGACCGTTGCATCGGGCCGATGTCGGTGCTGACGGGTTCGGTGGCCACCGGCGCCTCCTTCTCGTGAGGCAATGTACGGCACGGCAATGGCGCGCGAGGCCGCTTCGGTGCGGATGTCGAAGGCCTGCGGGTGGGTGGGAGTGGGCCGTCAGTGCTCGACCGGCCAGTGCTCGACGGTGATGTCGTCCATCGGGAAGTCGGCGGGATTGCCCGTCGCCAGGCGGGCATCGGTACCAGCAGTGGCGGCGGCGATCAGGCAGTCGGCCGGGTGCAGGGTGACCCCGCGGGCGGCGAACTGGCAGCGCCAGCCTCCCGCGCGAACTCCTTCGGACGGCCCCAGCGGTGCACAGCGCAACCCGCGCGCCAGCCGATCTGCGACGGCGTCTTCGCCGAGAAGCAGTCCGCGCCAGATCTCCTCGATCGAGATCGCGCAAGTCCACCGATGCTCGTCGTCGAGCCCGCGGCGGATCAGCTCTGCGATGAACGCGCTGCGCCGCCTGCTTCCAGGCCGGCGGTCGAGTTCGGCAACGAGCTCGTTGTCGACGGTGATGTGCACTCGCATGTGCCACACATATCCCACTTTCGGCCCACTTTCGGTCCACTTGCGGCACTTCTACCGGCACGGCACATCGAAGGACGCGCTGTTGACCTA
>NZ_JAVKSH010000163.1:0-4697 GCF_039583805.1 Mycobacterium sp.
ACCCAGTGGCACACCGGCGGCGATGTTCAGCACCGCGTCGAGGGCGAAGAAACCTTCGAAGTTGGTGAGGACGATGTTGTCGGCGACGATGCTTTGAAGCATGGCACCGAACTCGCTGAGGTTGCCGGCGGCCAGGTCCTCGATTCCGGTGACCAGGAGGTGGGCACTGTTGGTGACGGCGTCACCGGGCGCCTCGAACTCGATGGGTAACAGCTGCTCGAGCACATAGATGGCGTTGGTGACTTTTTCGGGGGCGCCGGCGTCGGTCGCGGCGGCGCGGAGGGCGTCGCCGACACCGTACACGGTCGATTGGATCGCGGGATCGATGCCGTCGTTGATGCCGGCGGTGAGCCCGGAATCCAGGGCGTTGAGCGGTCCGTCGATGACGTCGCCGATCTGTGCTGGAACCGGGAAGGTCAGGTCCGCAGCGGTGAACGTGGTAGTCGCCAGCGGGCTGTTCGCCACGTCGTTCACCAGGTTCGACAGCGCCGGAATGTCCGGCAGCGACGGCAGCCCGACGGCGCCGAGCGCGTCGTTGATTCCCTGCCCGATCGACTGGCCGAAGCCGATGAGGGCGCTGATCGGGTTGATGTCGGGCAGCAGCTGGGCCGGGGCGGGCACGTTCGCCGGCGCGGTGGGGTCGTATCCGAGGTTGATGATGTAGCGCAGCGGCGGCTCGATGAGATCCATCAGCGGTGCGGGGAGGAGTCCCGCGAACGGCTTCAGCAGCGGCAGGGTTTGGGTGGGAATCATGATGTAGGTGGTGTCGGTGTCTGCCGCGGTGACGGGTTCGACGACGCCGGCCGCGATCTGCGCGGCGGTGAGGTCCGTGTAGAAGGGATGCACGTATTCGACGCCGAACAGGGCGTTGAAGTCCGCCGGCAGATCGAGGGGGTACTGCGGGAAGTCGGCGAAGCCGTCGTATTGGGCGGTGTAGATGACGCTCGGGTACAGGTCGTCGGGGGTCGGGCCGTAGGCCTGCAGACCGAGGTCGGGGACGTAGACGCCGGCGATGCGCTCCAACAGGCCGCCGTCGGGGTTGTCGGGATCACCGAGCAGCACGAAGGACAACTGGTCGGGGCTCGGCCGTGCGGAGACGGGCAGGGCGGCGAGTTCGTCCTGGTAGACGGTGGCTGCTGACGCGCTTTGGGAGGCGCCGAGAACGATGACGTCGTTGCCGTTGGCGAGTTGCGCCGTGACCGCGGCGTCGATGTCGGTGACATCCTGCGACACCGACTGGTCCAGCGGCAGGCTGGCGATGCCGGTGAACGGCGCGAACTGCTCCGGCGTTGGCAGGCCTTGCGGGGTGTATCCCGGGAAGTAGTGGGCGGTGAACAGCTGATCGGCGACCGTGGTGTACGGGGGGCCGGGGACGCCCCCTGGTGTCGACGGCGTCACGCAGCACGGTCCGGTGCCGCCCAGGACGAGTTCGATGTCCTCGCCCTGCGCGGACGCGATCGCCGACGTCATCGCCGTCAGGCCCAGCAGTGCGGCACCGGCGCTTGCTGCGTGGGCGACACCCGGCCGGCGGACGCAGCGGGTGCGCATGGCGTCGCACCTCCTTGGACACGACGAAGGGGCACAAGGCATTCGGTTGTGAATCACCGGATCAGCCGGCCCACCCGGCGATATCGTTTCATCCTGCCCCCGCTGACGGGTCGCGCACAAGCGACGATGCAGCCGGGTAGTGGGCCGGGGTGATCTGTGTCGAGTAGCGCGGCGATGTCCCGGAGTGTCCAGACGCGACGCGCGATCCCGGCAGCCGTCGCGGGCGTCACCCCCGCCCGAACCGCTGGTAGGCAGCCTGGCGACTGATTCCGAGTGCCACTGCGATCATGGCCCAGGTGTCGCCGGCATTACGCGCCGCAGCCACAGCGGCCCGCAGCTCGGTCTGAGCAACGTCGACCGCGTCGGCCGCCGCGATAATCCGCCGGATATGGCTGGCATCGCGCGCGGCTGTCGAGTCGGGCTCAACCGAGTCCAGCCAATCATCGATACTCTGTCCGTGCTGCACGTTTACCATCGTCATCACCACCTCACTGGAGGTACTTGTCGAACTTCGGCCGCAGGTTATCGGCGTGAACGATCCGTTGCGGCTCGTCGGCCGGAACGATCAGCTCCAGCAGCGCTCCCGTGCGGCTGGGGCCGATCACCAAGAACTGGCGTTCGCCCTGATACTCCAGCTCGACGTAGCGCAGTTGATTGCGCCACGCGTGGAGCACGCGTGGAGAATGTCGGCTGCCTTTGCCGTCCGCCGACCAAGATCCGCGACGCAGCGTTGGCCACGCTCCATGGCCCGCTGCGCGAAAACCCGCGCCGGCGCGGCACGGCCCTTGTCGGCGAACTCGCCGGCGTGTTCTCGGCGCGACGGGGCGGCTACCGGATCATCTACAGCATCGACGCCACAGCCAAGGTCGTCATGGTGCACCGGATTGCACATCGAGCGTCGGTGTGTCGCCGAGGAGGACGTGGGTCTGCGCGCCGACGACGGCGGTAGCCGATCCCCGTGCGGGCCGTCGAGTGCCGATCGCAGATGAGGGGCCGTTGCCGGGTCCGCGTACGGCGCGCCACCGCGGCAGGTGGCGCGGTCCCGGGCGGCGGCCGCGCCGTGCGCGGGGCGGCCGGCTGCGGTCAGTCGCCTTGCAGGGCCATCGCCAGGAAGTCCAGGCGCCACAGTGCCTGAAAGAGCCGGCGGCCGAATTTCTCCAGCTCGGCGGTGCCGGCGCGCGGGTTGTGCCCGCTGTCGGTGACGCACGCGGCGATCTCACGGATGGAGCGATGCCCGTCGACGTGCTGCACGAACGGCAGCTGTGCCTGGTTGAGGGTCATCCGCCAGTCCGGCCGGAAGATTTCACTGCCGGTAAGACCGCACCGCATCCGCCACATCGGAATGTAATCCAGGCAGGCGGGAGCCGAGAAGTCGATGGCGTAGCGCTCTTTGGGCCGGTCGGTGCGGCACGCCGTGAAGAAGTGGCAGGCGTTGGTGGTGTAGAGCCGTTCCATGATCGACCAGATTTTCGTCTCCGGCAGGGCGTTGATGGTCGCCAAGAGACCGTTGCTGGGGGCGAGCAGACTGTGCGCGTAGTACGGCGCGTTCAACAGCCAGCCCTGAAATGCGAGTCCGGCCGAGGTGACCAGCTCACGGCAGTCGTCGACGGTGTAGCTGCGCTCGCGGTTGTGCAGGAACGTGTCCACCAGGACGGCGTCGTTGTGCAGGTTCCGCGCGACTTTGAGATAGCTCTGGATGGGGTGTTCGGGTGCGAGCTGGTTGAGGGTGTCTCGGACAATGTGCAGCGAGGCGTCGTCTTGGCGCAGGCCCAGGTCGTCGAAGACCGATTGGAGCACTTCGACGCCGATGCGGCCGTATTTGGCGTAGAGCATGACGCCGATGACGCCGTCGGGGCGCAGGCAACCGGCCAGTGCTGTCATGCCGGCCAACGGATCGGCCATGTGGTGCAGCACCCCGGTCGAGACGATGAGGTCGAAGTCGGCTCCCAGGGTGGGCAGCTCTTCGATGGGCAGCAGGTGCAATTCGAGGTTCCACAGGCCGTGTTTGTCTTTGAGATATTGCTGATGGTCCAGTGAGGGCTGGCTGACGTCGACGGCCACGACTTTCGCGTCGGGGTTGCTGAACGCGAACACCGCCGCCTGGTTGGTGCCGCAGCCGGCGATCAGGATGTCGAGGTCGGGTTTGTATTCCCGGTCGGGCCATAAAATCCGGTGCGCGCGCATCGGGTCGAACCATTCCCAGTTGCCCTGGGTCCAGGCCTCCAGGTCGAGGATCGGTTGGGGGTAGCGCCACCGCTGGTATTGGCGGGAGACGACGTCGGCGCGGGGATCGTCGGTCATGGCCGGGATGGCTCCTTCACGGTCAGGTGTTCATCGGGGACGACGGCGGGCGGGGGAGCGGGTGACAGCGTAGTCGCGCCGGGCGGTAGTCGCTTTGGGCCGTGGTCGGTGAGTGCGCTGCGGCGGCTCCCGGCGGTGTGTCGGCGGGCCTCGGGGTCGGGGCGGGGTGCCCGGCGGTGGCCGATCACCGGCGCCGCGCGCCGCGCCGGGCGGGCATCCGCGTTCGGGCTGGTCAACGGGGACCTCGAAGTCAGCCGGGCTGCCCGGGCTGACCGGGTTCGCCGGGTTGGCCGGGTTCGCCGGGGGTTCCGCCGGGTCCGGGGGCTCCGCCTGCGCCGCCGGCGCCGCCCCGGCCGGGCTGGCCGCCCGCGCCGGGCGCTCCGCCCGCTCCGCCGGCGCCGCCGGCTCCGCCGTGACCGCCCTTACCGCCGGCGCCGCCTTTACCGCCCTTACCGCCGGCGCCGCCGGCGCCGCCTTTACCGTCGGCTCCGCCGGGGCCGACGTCGTCGCTGCCGTCGTTGGGCGGGGCGCTGGCCGTGGTCATCGGTCCGGTCCTGAAGCCGGCGCACAGCGCAGCGCCGGCGGGGCCGAACAGGGCCGGCCCGCTGAGGCCGGGGGTGACGGCAGGGCCGGCCAGCGGGGTGATCGCCGCCGCCAGAAGCGCCGCGGCGCTGATGCCCGCGGCGGTCGCGCGGCGATGCCGGGTGGTGGCGTGCTGACCGGTCATCGGTGTACCTCTCGCGTCACGTCGTCGCGCTGCATCGACCTTGCCGAGCGATGCGGTGGTCTGTGGTGGATCTGTCGTGCCTTGTTGCGGTTACGCGGCCCGACGGTACGGCATGGTCGCC
>NZ_JAVKSH010000164.1:0-4548 GCF_039583805.1 Mycobacterium sp.
ATGGATGCCCTCGCCGCCGGACGGCTGACCCGCTCCCTGGACGCTCTGCACGCGGTCGTGTACTTCGCGCCCGAAGCCGACGCGAAGTTCGGCGAGCTCGGCATGGAATCGACGATGCATTATTTCGCCGGCCGGGCAGCGCCGATGGGCGTGGTGGCGGCGAATGTCGTTGCGGCGACGTTCTACAACTTCAGCCCGAAGTTGGTGGCGAGCGCGATCCCGTCCGCCTGGGAGCTGGCGTCGCCGGCCGTGGTGACCCGGGTGCGCTACGAGATCGTCGCGGCGGCGCTGCCGCGGGTCGTCGGCGAAGAGCGCGTCGGCTCAGCGGAACTGGCGCGCGTCACCGCGGCGCTGCGCTCCGTCGCGGAGGCCATCCCGAACGCCGACGGGCGGCCGCTGTATGCCGGCCACGCCGAGCTGCCGTGGCCGGACGCCCCGGTTGAGCAGCTGTGGCATGCCATCACGCTGTTGCGGGAGTATCGCGGCGACGGGCATATCGCGGCTCTGGTGACCCACGGGCTGAGCGGACTGGAAGCGTTGATCACCCACACCGCAACGGGAATCGGCTTCAATCCCGAGTACGCCCGGCGACTGCGGGGGTGGAGTCGCGACGAGTGGAACGCGGCTGTCGAAGGCCTGATCTCGCGGGGCCTGCTGGGTGCCGACGGCGAGCTGACGCCGGCCGGTGCGCAGCTGCGGTCGACCATAGAAGACCTCACCGACGAATTGGGGTTTGCGCCGTGGCGGGCGCTGCCCGCCGATCAGGCCGACGAGCTTGCCGAATTCGCGAAGGCGATTCGGGTGGCCGTCGCCGGCGTGTTCCCGGCCGAGCTGTTCGGCCCGCGACACGGCCAGCCTCGCTAGTGGTCGCGCTCAGATGTTCGTCGGGGTCATCTGTTTGTCGCCAGGTCTGCAGTACGGGCAGGTAGATGTGACTGACGAGGCGTGTGGGTCGATCCCGTTGAGCCCGGTGTCACCGAACGTGAAGCCGTTGCGACAATTGGCCGGATTTTTCGCAAGGGCTTCACGTTCGGTGACCTGACCCCCGGTGCACGGCACCCCGACGAACGTACGAGCGACACCACTAGCCGCGAGTCGATCTCACCACCTGGGCGCGGTGAAACTGCCAGCGCTCGACAATGCGGAATCCGAGTTCGCCGGCGAATTGGTACACCGGCGCATGAGCCAGCAGCGGGCCGGGCGGCAGTGATCGGCCGCTGTGGTGGTCGGGCCCGCTGTTGTGGTCGGGCCCGCTGTCGTGGTCCGGCAGCGTCGGGTCCGGCAGCGTCGGGTCGCGCCCGGAGATCGTCCACACGGTGCTGCATTTGTTCAGCCGGGGCAGCACCAGCCACACCGCGAGGTGGCCGTCCCACAGTCTGCCGCGCTCCCGCCCCGGGGCGCCGCGCTCGATGTCGGCCAGCGGGCGGAAGGCCGCGGGCCGCGTCGCGACCAGCGCGCGGATCGGGCCCGGCGCCCAGCGCACCGTGTTGTCGACCAGCAGGCAGTCACCGGGCGCGGCGTGGGCGGCGACGACGTCGGCGACCTGGCTGTAGTCCCAGCCCTCTTTTGCGTACCTCGTGCGTTGGGAGAACAGGTAATTCGGGACGGCGGCGACGGCGAACAGGATCAGCACCGCCGCGATCGCCCGCGGCGTCGTGGCGACGGTCACGATGCAGACCGCCAGCACGACGGCCATCGCGGGAGCCGTGAAGGTCAGGTAGCGCGCGTAGTAGACCGGATCGCCGAAGGCCGAGTAGATCAGGCTGACGACGGTCGGGGCGACCATCCACGCCACGCAGATACCCAGCAGCTGGCGGATTTCGCCGGCGGGGCCGGGTCGCCCGCAGCGCCACGCGGCAAGCCCAAGAATCAACACGGCCGCGGCCAGGATCGCGAACGGCACGCTGTTGTCGAAGTATTGGTGCGCTGCGACGTCAATCACGTTGTGCCAGCTCAGTCGTGAGATCCACGACACCTGGAAGACCTGGCCGTGCGCGAGCAGCAGGAACGGCGTCGTCGACGCCACCGACACCGCCGACACGGCTGCCCACCGCATCACTACGGGCCTGCGGCGTCCGACGACCGCTGTAGCCACGGCATGGGCCGGCACCACCAGCACCAGGTAGACGTTGAGCAACACCGACAGGATCAGCCCCACGGCGTACAGCAGCCAGCGCCACCACCGGTCGCGTCGGATCGACGCGACCAGCAGCACGGTCAGCCACACCGCGGCAGCCGCCGAGAACGCGTAGGAACGGGCCTCGATACCGGCCAACGTCATGCGCGGCAGGATGGCGAAGATGACACCCGCGCACACCGCGGCGCTGCGCGACGTGAACTGTGTGGCGAACACGACCACGCCGGCGGCGGCGACCCCGACGGCCACCGAACTCGGCAGCCGGCACCAGAACTCCGTCGGCGGGAACACCGTGAACCAACCGTGCATCAGCAGGTAATACAGGCCGTGCACGGCGTCGATGTGGCCGAGCAGCCGCCACAGCTGCGGCAGCGAGCGGCTCGCCGACGCCGAGATGGTCGCGCCCTCGTCGAACCACAGCGACGGCCGGCCGGCAGCCGCGCCGGAGACGACTGCGGCCAGCACTGCCACCCCGAGCGGGTCGAGCAGCCTGCCGCGGCGCCGCGGTCGGCTGCGGTGAGCTGCCGCGATCGCAGGCTTGTCGAGTACGGAGAGGGCCATCGTGCTTGTCACTGTAGGGCTTCGATGCGCGACCCCATCCCCGTTCGGAGTGCGGCGGATTCGCCCGGGTGCACCCCGGCCCGGTTGAGGTCAGCCCGACGTGGCCCAAATCCCCTCATCTGCCTCCTGCAACGCGATACTGTCTTGGGTTGGCGTGGCAACCGACACCTGGGAGGGTAAATGAGCGCCTATCAGACCGTGGTGGTAGGAACCGACGGCTCGGACTCGTCGCTGCGCGCGGTGGACCGGGCGGGAGCCATCGCCGGGACGGACGCGAAGCTGATCATCGCGTCGGCGTACCTGCCCCATGCGGAGGATTCTCGGGCCGCCGACGTGCTCAGGGACGAAAGCTACAAGGTGTCGGGCAGCGCGCCGATCTACGCGATCCTGCGCGAGGCCAGGGAACGGGCCCACGCGGTCGGGGCCGCGAACGTCGAAGAACGCGCTGTCGTCGGCGCTCCCGTCGACGCCCTCGTGGGGCTGGCCGAGGAGGTGAGCGCCGATCTGCTCGTCGTCGGCAACGTCGGCTTGAGCACGATCGCGGGCCGCCTGCTGGGGTCGGTCCCGGCGAACGTCTCGCGCCGGGCCAAGGTCGACGTGTTGATCGTGCACACCACGCCGTGAGCCTGGGCGGGCGTCGCACACCGCGGAGGTGATCTGCGCAACGCACCCCGGCGTCACCACCCCCGTTCGCGCCACTCGCGCAGCCGCGGCCGCTCGGCGCCGAGCGTGGTGTCGTCGCCGTGACCGGGGTAGACCACCGTGGAGTCGGGGTACACGTCGAATACCCGCGTGCTGACGTCGTCGAGCAGCTGGGTGAAGTCGCCGGGTTGCCACGTCTTGCCGACACCGCCGGGGAACAGGCAGTCACCGGTGAACAACTGGGTGACCCCGCCGGTTGCCGGGCTGTCCAGGGCCAGCGCGATCGATCCGGGCGTGTGACCGCGCAGGTGGATGACGTCGAATGTCAGCTTGCCGATGTGCACGGTGTCGCCGCCGGCCAGCAACCTGTCCGGTTTCACCGGCAGCGGCTCGGCGTCGATCTTGCTGGCAGCGGTCGGGGCGCCGGTGGCGGCCGCCACCGCTTGCAGCGCCTGCCAGTGGTCGAAGTGCTGGTGGCTGGTCACGATCAGCGACAGCTTCGGCGCATGGCGCCGGATCAGGTCGAGGAGGACGCCGGCGTCGTTGGCGGCGTCGATCAGCAGGGTTTCGCCGGTTTCCGAGCAGGTGACCAGGTAGGCGTTGTTGTCCATGGGGCCCACCGAGGCCTTGATGATGGTGGCGCCAGGCAGGGTGCGGCGGGCGGCTGTGCCTGGGTCGACGTGTCCGGTGTAATCCTCGCGGAGGCCGTCAGGGGCAGACATACCGGTGAGGTTACGGGTTCCGACACCGAATCACGATCAATACTCAACTCCTGGAAACGGTCGCGCACCCCGGGCGCTGTCGGTTCCGTGCGATGCGACCGAGGGGGCGGATACCATCACGACGATCGACGACGAGATGGGGCGAACGACGGTGTCCGTTGAGCAGCCGTCCGAGTTCGGCCACGCTCGTGTGAGTGATCACCCCGATGTTGCAGCGAGTTGTGAGACGCGCTGAGGGCTCACGTTCAAGATCACCCCGATATCGCGCACGGACAGTCCGCGCGCCCGCAGACGTGCGACCGCGCGGCGAGATGCGCGAGCCGCATCCTGCTGGCTGCGAGCGGCTGCGGCGACGCTTTCTCGGGCCTCACGGGCTTGCGCCAGAACCTGCGGGTCGCCGAGATCCACTTCGCCGATCAGGACCTCGATCTCGTCGACCGGAACCTCGGTGAGCAGGTGGACGGCATCGGCAACCATGGCCGGCAC
>NZ_JAVKSH010000165.1:0-4495 GCF_039583805.1 Mycobacterium sp.
CGGAAACGGTGAGTGAGCGCGCCGGACGGCGGTGACCCACTCTCCAGCGGCCGGCAGCGTCCGTTCGCCGCCGAACCGTTCCTAAACACTGAGCGAAACTGAGTTTTGCTCGGTGGGCGGCCCCGAACGGTGTTGGGTCGCCTGGCTTCCCGCGTTCTTCGCCCCGGGCGGACAAGCGGATCGTGTCCGTGGTCCTGGCCTGGGGTGGCGGGTTGTCTCACGCTCTCGGATGCCTGATTGGGCCCGCGTGGTCCGATGCCCAGCCACATCGCTCTGGTGTGGTTGGGGCGGTGCCACGCGTCGCCGGATCTTGTGTCCGAGGGCGCGCCGTCCGATGGCCACGCTCGCGGCGTGGTGTCGGGTGGTCTGTGGATGGTGGGAGGCCAGCGGTTTGTGCCAGTGCTGCTCACCCCACGTGGAGGTGGAGGCGGGGTCGACGGCGATCACACTGATTCCGTGCGCGGTCGCCATGCTGATGAGCCTTGCTCGGAGTGTGCTCGTGGGCATGCCGGAAATGAGCTGGCGGAACCTTCGTCGGCGGCCGTGCTTTTCGCGGGTCTTGCTGTCGGTGACGTCGAGGTCCTCGACCGCGATTGCCTTGCTCCCGGTGTTCGTGGCCCAGTGCAGCAGACGGGTCAGGGCGTGGCGGACCTGGGCGTCGCGACGGTCGACTCCACCGGACAGGTCATAGCCGAACGTGCGCGGGGCACCGATCGGGTTGCCGTGGCCGTCGAGGCGCCAGGCCGCGAGGTGATCGGCGTTCATGTCCACCCCGATGAGTTCCCCGGCGCGCAGCGCCTCCAACGGCACCGCCGGCGCCTGTGTGCGCTGCCAGGCGGCATCGAGATACCAGCGCTGCTTGTCGGGTGAGAAGTGGATGTGGTAGGCGACCGCGCGGTTCGCTTCCACCCGGTCGGCCCATTCCTGGCCGCGGTGGCCGAACGTGATCGTGCCTGACAGGACGTACCGGCCCTGCGGGGCGTTCGCCAGGTGCTCCAAAGGTGCAGGCAGGCGCAGTGACAGTGCACCGTCGCCGTCGACGCGGATCGTTTCGTTTCCCCAGCGTTTACCCGACTCGCCGTCCGCGGACAAAAACCAGCGGGCCGCCGCCCACTGATCCCGCCACTGCGGCTCGGTGAGCCCGGCCTGCATCAGGTGGTGGCGTTTGTGCAGCAGCCGTTTGCCGCCCCGCACCACGCTCACATGGCCGGCGGCCCGGTCAGATTCCACCTCGGCGAGCCGCTGTTGCAGGACCGCCAGACGCCGTGATTTGGCGAACCATTCACCCCGGGACCGATACCCGCCCGGCATACCGCCGGTGCCTTTGGCTCCTAACTCCTGGGCGAGCCGGTGACGGATCGTCGCGATCCCGCCGCGCAGGGACCGGATATGCGCGGCCTGTGCGCGCCGCGCCACACCCCACTGGTCGTGGGTGGCCTTGGTGATACTGCCCGCCCACCGCGCGGTCGACGCGGCCGTCAGATCGCGTTTGCGTGCGGCCCAGACATCCTTGTCGTGCCCGAGACCAGTGCGCACCCGCGCCGCCAGGTCAGCGGCGGCCAACCCGCCCAGGTGAGCGCCAACCTGCCGCAGCACCGCCACATCGGTGTCGGTGAGCCCTTGGAGCCGGGTGCGGACGCACACACCCGTCGCCGGGTCGGCGACGAACGGTGCAGCGATCTGGCGCAACTGGCTCACGATGGGCGCGCCCGTGACTGTCCGGTCGTCATACTCATCACCGGCCATCCTTACCGACACCACCGACAGCTTCGCCGGCCACAACCGCCTTCGGGCCGATGTCGCGCTGCGCGCAGCCCACCGCTTTCAACGCCCGGTTTCGAGCACTGCGGCGACCATAGAGTCGGGCACACAACGAAGTCAGCACCTCCACCATGTCGCCCACCAGGTCGTCGCCGACCTCGCCGTCGTCGAGCACCACCAACCGGCGTCCGTGCGCGGCCAGCGCGGATTCGACCAATTCGGTGTTCATCCGCCCGAGCCGGTCGCGGTGCTCGACGACCACCGTCGTCACCCGCGGGTCCGCCAACAGCCGCCGCACCTTGGCCCGAGACCCGTTCATTCCGGACCCGACCTCGGCCTCCACCCGCGCCACCGTCCCGCCCACCTCAGCGGCCCAGCCCGTCAGCCGAGCGACCTGACGATCCAAATCCGACTTCTGATCATGAGAGGACACCCGCGCATACAACCCGAACGCGGTGGGAGCCGACTCGCCAGGCACATCCGGGGATACCAGCACCGTCCGCTCGTTCACCCGCACCGCCGGAACCGGCAACGTCCCCTCGCGAAACCAGCGGTACGCCGTCTGTGGATGAACACCCTGCGCCCGCGCCCACTCCGTCAGATTCACTCCACCAGCATACTGACTAGAACGTTCGTACGCTCACTACCACTCAGTATTCCGCCAACTGCTCACAACCCTGACGTCAGCCGATGTGCAGCGGGTCGATCTGCACGCGGACCGGCTCGTGAGCCTGGCGAGCGCTGAGCACGCCCGCGGCGCACCGCAGCGCCGCCGCCAGCGCCGACCCCTGCTCGCGGGGCACCCGAACCAGCATCCGGGTCACCGGCGCGCCGGCGGCGGCGCCCGCAGGACGGCGCGCGACGGCAGGTAACTCCACCGGGCCGAGCACGTCGGCGCCGTCCGGCAACTGCAGCTCCGCCAGCAGCGTGGTCACGGCACCGGCAGTACCATCTATGGCGGCCAGGTGCACGCTGGGCGGCAGCCCGACCTCGGTGCGGGCCGCCAGCTCGGCGTCCGCGTGGCCCACCGGATCCCACCGGATGAGCGCCTGCACGGTCGGGATCGACGATTCGGCGACCACCGCCACCACCCCGCCGTCGCCGCGGGCCCGCGCCAGCGCCGCCGCGGCCAGCCAGCGTCGCAGCGTGTCCTCGGCCGCGCGCAGATCCTGCCGGCCCAGCAGCGCCCAGGTGTCCAGCAGCAGCACCGCGCCGTACCCCCCGGACGCCCGGGGTTCGGCCCCGGGGGTGGCCACCACCAGCGTCGGGCCGCCGGCCACCTCGGGCACGACGGCGTCGCCCCCGGACGTGATCACCGGCGTGCCCGGAAACGCCCGGCCGAGTTCCTCGGCGGTGCGCCGGGCGCCGACGACGACGGCGCGCACCGCGTCGGACCCGCAGCGCGAGCAGCGCAGCGCCGGGTCGGCGTGTCCGCACCAGCGGCAGACGGCGGCACCGCCCCGCTCCGCCATCGACACCGGGCCGGTGCAGTGCCGGCAGCGGGCGATGGCCCGGCAGCGCGCACAGGCCAGCGACGGCAGGTAGCCGCGGCGCGGCACCTGCACCAGCACCGGAGCCCCGGCCTGCAGCGCGGCCCGGGCCGCGCGCAGCGCCACCGACGGCAACCGCGCGGTCCGGGCCGCCGGATCGCGTTCGTCGGCGTAGCCGCCGTCGTCTACGGCGACCACCCGAGGCGTGCGGGCGCGCACCAGCGGGCGCACCGCCACCACGTCACGCGCCCAGCCGCTGCGCACCAGCGCGTGCGCTTCCGCGGTGCGCGCGTAGCCGCCGATCAGCGCCGCGCACCGCATCTGGTGGGCGCGCAGCATCGCCACCTCCCGGGCATGCAGGTACGGCGCCCGCGGCTCGACCAGCGTGTCGTCGCCGTCGTCCCAGACCATCACCAGTCCCAACTCCGTGACCGGGGCGAACACCGCGCTGCGGGTGCCGATCACCAGGCGCGCGCTGCCCCGCAGCGCGGCCAGCCAACGCCGGTAGCGCACGGCCGGCCCCAGACCCGCCGACAAGGTCACCACGGCGGACCCGTCGAGCAGTGCGGTCGCGGCGCGGCACAGGTCGTCAAGGTCGCGCTGATCCGGCACGATCGCCAGCACGCCCCGCCCGGTGCGCACCGTCTGGGCGGCAGCCTCGGCGAACCGCGCGGTCCACAACTCGCCGGGCAACGCCTGCCACACCGCGCGCGCTGCCCGCGATTCGCCCAGTGCGGCAAGGAACTGCCCACCGCGGCCGTACGCTCCCCAGCCGGTCGGGTCCACCGGTGCGACGACGGGCCGGCTTGGCGCCGTGTGGTTTTCGCGTTCCACCCGGGCGTGCCGGGGCGGCACAGCCAGTCGCAGCACGTCGGCGCGGGTGCCTGCGTAGCGCGCCGCCACCGCGTCGACCAGGCGCGCAATCTCCGCGGTGAGCACCGGCTCGGCCGAGACGACGCGATCCAGCCAGGCCAGCGCGCCGGCGTGGTCGGTGTGCGTGCGGCGTTCCAGGACGAACCCGTCGACGAGGCGGCCGTGGAACCGCACCCGCACCCGCACACCGGGCTGTGCGTCGTCGGACTGTTCGGCGGCCACCAGATAGTCGAAGTCGCGGTCCAGGTGCGGCACCGACAACAGCGGCAGCACCCGCGCGACCGGTTCGTAGCGGGCCGGCTGCCGGTTGGTCGTCACGACGGGCCGGCGGTGCCGCGCGAGCGATCCATGAACAACCCTGCGGCGGTCCG
>NZ_JAVKSH010000166.1:0-4481 GCF_039583805.1 Mycobacterium sp.
ATCTCCCGGCCTCGACCTTCTTGCCCACCCCGCGGACCGGTAACAGGAGGTCTGGTGACTGTGGGAGGTTCGCGTCGATATTCTTGAGTCCCGGCGAACCCTGTTGGTCGCGGGCGGGGTCCGGCCCGCCCCGCACAGCAGCCCCGGTTCGTCGACACATTCCATCTCGAACGGAGTCTGATGAACGTGCGTGTCGAGCAGCTGGAGTTTGCGGCGGAGGCCCGGCAACTGCTGGATCTGCTGGTCCACTCGGTCTATTCACACAAGGACGCGTTTTTGCGGGAGCTGATCTCCAACGCCTCTGACGCCCTGGACAAGCTGCGGCTGGAATCGTTCCGGAACAAGGATCTGGACGTCGACACCTCCGACCTGCACATCGAGATCGAGCGCGACAACGACGCGCGCACCCTGACCGTGCGCGACAACGGCATCGGTATGACACGCGCCGAGGTCGTGGACCTGATCGGCACCCTGGCCAAGTCGGGCACCGCCGAGCTGCGCGAGCAACTGCGCGAGGCCAAGAACGTCAAGGATTCAGCCGCCTCCGAGGAGCTGATCGGTCAGTTCGGGATCGGCTTCTACTCGGTGTTCATGGTGGCCGACAGGGTCGAGTTGGTGACCCGCAAGGCCGGCGAGAGTGCGGCGACCCGGTGGGAGTCCAGCGGTGAGGGCACGTACACCATCGAGACCGTCGACGCAGCCAACGGCGCGGCGCCGCAGGGGACGTCGGTCACCCTGCACCTGAAACCCGAGGACACCGACAACGAGCTCTACGACTACACCGCGGAGTGGAAGATCCGCAACCTGGTCAAAAAGTACTCCGATTTCATCGCCTGGCCGATCCGGATGGAGATCGAGCGGCGCACGCCCGCCGAGAACGGCGGCGAAGAGACCGTGACCACCCAGATCGAGACACTCAACTCGACGAAGGCGTTGTGGGCCAGGCCCAAAGACGACGTCTCCGAAGAGGAGTACACGGAGTTCTACCGGCACATCGCGCACGCCTGGGACGACCCTCTCGAGGTCATCGTGATGAAGGCCGAAGGCACCTTCGAGTATCAGGCGCTGCTGTTCATCCCGTCGCGCGCCCCGTTCGACCTGTTCGAGCGTGATGCGCACACCGGCATGCAGCTGTATGTCAAGCGGGTGTTCATCATGGGCGACTGCGACGACCTGCTGCCCGGTTACCTGCGCTTCGTCAAGGGTGTTGTCGACGCACAGGACATGTCGCTCAACGTTTCTCGCGAAATTCTGCAGCAGGACCGCCAGGTGAAGGCGATCCGCCGCCGGCTGACGAAGAAGGTGCTCGCCACCATCAAGGATCTGCAGTGCCAGCGCCCGCAGGACTACCGCACCTTCTGGGCCCAGTTCGGCCGGGTCGTCAAGGAAGGCCTGCTCTCCGACGTCGACAACCGGGACGAGTTGCTGCGCATCGCGTCGTTCGCGTCGACGCACAGCGACGACGAACCCACCACGCTGGCCGACTACGTGGAGCGGATGAAGGACGGGCAGCAACAGATTTTCTACGCCACCGGGCAGAGCCGTCAGCAGATCGTGAATTCGCCGCATCTGGAAATGTTCAAGGCCAAGGGCTACGAGGTGCTGCTGCTCACCGACCCGGTCGACGAGGTGTGGGTGGGCATGGTGAGCGAGTTCGACGGCAAGCCGCTGCAGTCGGTGGCCAAGGGCGAGGTGGACCTGGACGGCGAGGAGGACACCAGCGAGGCAGAGCGCGAGGAGCAGCAGAAGGAGTTCGCCGACCTGCTGAGCTGGTTGAAGGAGACGTTGAGCGAGCACGTCAAGGAGGTGCGGCTGTCCACCCGCCTGACCGAGTCGCCGGCCTGCCTGATCACCGACGCGTTCGGGATCACCCCGGCGCTGGCCCGCCTCTACCGGGCCTCCGGGCAGGACGTTCCGGCCAGCAAGCGGATCCTCGAACTCAACCCGAACCATCCACTCGTCACCGGCCTGCGCGAGGCGCACAAGCGGGCCGGGGACGACGCTGCGCTCGCCGAGGTCACCGAGACGGCGGAATTGCTCTACGGGACAGCGCTTCTCGCCGAAGGCGGAGCACCGGACGACCCGGCTCGATTCGCCGAGCTGCTGGCCGGCCGGCTGGCCCGCACGGTATAGGTTCGCTTGGTGTCGGGCTGCGACGCACGGACAGCGGCCGCGGCGCGCCGGCCTGTCAGGCGGGGAGCCCGTCCTTGATTGCGGCGTCTTGTTTTCGGCCCACATCGACGACGAAGTCCTTCGGCGCGGGTACGCCTTTGGGACCGTCGAATTCGAGGGTCGCGAACGCCCGGCCCTGGGTGAACAACAGCACCGTGAACCCCTTGGACCCGTCGGGTAAGTCGCCTGAGGTCATCGTGCCGCCCGCGCCGACCTGCACCGGGACGGGCGCCGCGGTGACGGAGCCGGGTGGCGAATCTTTCGCCGCGTCAAGCGCATTCGCCGCGGCCGCGGGATCCGGCAAGATCAGGATGGTGTCGCGGATGACGTGGCTGCCGTCCTCGTCGCTGAACGTTGTCGCCGCACCCTGCTGGCCGTTGGGATCCTGGATCGGCGGACTTGCCGTGAAGGTGACGGGTGCGTCGATGTCCTGGGCGCGGATCAGCAGCCCGGTGTAGGTGCTCGGCTGCTCCGGCGCCGCGGCGCTCGCCGAGTCGTGGCCGGTGTCGGTCGGGGCAGCCGGTGACGACGTGGAGCGGCTGTGGCAGCCGGCCGCCGACAATCCCAGCAGCACAGTCGCCACCGCGGCAGCGGCCGCCGTCCGTGAAGTCCTCATGACCAGATCTCCTCTTCAGCACCAGCCGCGCCCGCAGGCAGCTGCATCGAACGCACCGCGGCGCGTCAACTATAGCCGCATGGTGCCCCTGCCATAATTTTCGTTGGCGCAAAAGGGATTAGCGTAGGTGCGAGCGTCACACGGGCCGCGGTCGACTGCAACATGAGTCACGGGGGCACATGAGTCACAGCAGTTTCTCCGGGCCGGGATGTTCGTCGATGCCCGGCTCGCAGCGACAAATCCTTTGTGTCCTTTGTGTCCTTTGTGTCCTTTGTGTCCCCGAGTTTGTCGCTGCGAGCGTTCAAGGGGGCTGCGCCCCGGTGTGAGCGCCGGAAAATCTGTCGAGTGTGCGATTTCGTACGCGACGCGCCGGCGCTGGCGTAGCAAACCGCACACTCGACGAATAGCTCTGCTCGACGCGAGCGCCGACCAGGGCTTTTGCGCAATTTTCGAGTGAGGCGGGCACACCGTACACCGACTCGACCCGGAAACTGCTGTGGCAGACATGGTTTCCATGGTGGCGGCCGTGGATCGGCAGCGCCGCCGAGCCGCATCAGCGCCGGAGTTTCTCGCGCACCGTGTCGGTGAGAAAGCGCCCCGGCGGCACCGGCCGGAACGCGCGGGCAGCGGTGGTCAGCGCGTCGCGGGAAGCCGTGCTCAGCTCGATGTCGGCGGCGGCGACGTTGAATTCGAGCTGCTCGACACTGGACGCACCCGGAATGGCCACCACGCCGGGCAGGCTGATCAGCCACGCCAACGCCACCTGGGCCGGCTTGGCGTCGACCTCGGCGGCGACGTCGCGCAACGTCTGCAGCAGCGGCTCGATCCGGCGTAGGTTCTCGGTGCCGAACAGCGGGTTCACCGCGCGGACGCCGCCGGGCCGGTTGTCGACACCGTACTTGCCGCCCAACAGTCCCTGCGCCAGCGGGCTGTAGGCGATCACGATGCGGTTCTCCCGCTCGGCGAACGGAACGAGCTCGTCGAGGGCCTGCGGATGGGCGAGGGAGAAGTGCACCTGGTTGCTGATCACCGGCCGACCGAGCGCGGCGTCGGCTTTCTGCCAACGCGACAGCGAATAGTTCGAGACGCCGGCGGCGCCGATCGTGCCGCGGTCGAGCAGCTGGCGCATGCCCGGCATGATCACCGAGTCCGGAACCACCGGGTTGGGCTGGTGGACCTGGTAGAGCGGGATCCGGTCGAGCTGCAGCCGGCGCGCGCTGGCCCGCGCACGCTGCTTGACCACCGCCGGGAACGGCGCGACCGGCATGATCTTGCTGGCGACCGCCACCTCGGTGCGCCGGGCGCCGAGCGCCTCGCCGAGGATCCGTTCGCTTTTGCCGAACCCGTAGACCTCGGCGGTGTCGAACAGCGTGACTCCCATGTCCAGGGCGCGCCGCACGATGTCGCGGGCGGCGCCGGAGGCGTAGCGGTCTCCGTAGCCCCACTCGCGCGAACCGAACTGCCAGGTGCCCAGCCCGATGCGACTGACCGGCCCGATTCCGTCGACATTGAGATGCTTCACGGTGTCCACCGTAGTGCCTCGGGCCAAGGGTGCCAGTGCGGCAGTGGGCTCGTCTCAGGACAGCGACGATGCCGTAGGTCGGGCGGTGTTCAGCCGACGGTCATGGCACCATGGTGCCGACACACCGGGGGCGGTAGCTCAGTTGGTTAGAGCCGCGGACTCATAATCCGT
>NZ_JAVKSH010000167.1:0-4461 GCF_039583805.1 Mycobacterium sp.
CCACTTTAAGTTGACATTGCCAGGACAACATCGCCGCCGGCCTACGCCACCACGCCAGACACCCAGATCACGCCCTCAAATTGGTCCTGACCTCATGAGACGCGACTTTTCCGGGACCCTGGTGTGGTATGGAGAGTCCGAAAGTTACGAATCCGCAGGTGAGGGCTGCGTCGTGACCAACGATCTGGGCCGCGCCTGCTACGGCCGCACCCCTCCCGCGTCAAGGGCGCTGCGCGTCGCTTCGCGATGGCCTTCGGCCACCCTTGACCCGTGAGCCTCTGTGCGTCCTCCTGGCAGGCGAAAGGGCAAGTCATAGACCTGTCCCGGCCACTGGCACGGCCCAGACGCGCAAACCCATCCGGGCCTCGAACCCAGGGAAACGTCGGAGCCCCAACCGCCCCGTACCACACTGCCCCCAACCCACATCGACGGCAGGAGAGCCCGTCCGGATTGCGGGTGGGCCGCGGCAGCAGGTATTCCGGTTCAGCGAACACCGCAAGGACCGCCTGCTGCTGGGAAACGATCGCGTCGGCCAGGTCGGTGTCGATGGGCACGAACGCCTCACGAGCCATCTTGTGATTGGTGTAATGCAGGCAGGGGGCACCTTGGCCGTCGCGCACGATGCAGTCGACGCGCAGATTGCTAGCGTCGCCGATCCGCAGACCTGTGCCCATCAGGATCCGGGCCAGCAGTCGACCCCGAGGATCAGGAAATCGGGCCAGAATGTCTTCGCGTTCCAGCTGGGCCATCACCGCTTCCGGCAGCGCTCGGGGCGCACCGCTCATCTGTCGCGGGTAGTCCTCGTGGAACACATCTACGCGTGGCTCCAGCCGTGGTTCCCACCCGTGCTGGCGGGTGCTGCGCAGCAGGCCGGCCAGGCTGCTGATCTGGGAGGTGCGGCTCTGCAAAAAATGGATCGTAGCGTCAAAAGTACCACGGTTTCGTTATACTTTTGCCATGATCAAGACGCCGTTAGCGCGGGATGAGCTGTGGGATGTTGCGACCACACAGCTCGGGTTCGTGACTGCTCAGCAGGCCGGGGCTCTGGGGGTGGGCAAGTTTGCGCTGCAAATGCTCGTCCAGCGGGGCACACTGACCCGCGTCGCGCACGGGGTCTACCGCTTCCCACGGTTCCCCGTCAGTCAGTACGACCCCTACATGCTTGCAGTGCTGTGGACGCGCGCACCTGAGGCGTGCCTCAGCCACGAAACCGCGCTGGACGTCTATGAAATCAGCGACGTCAACCCCAATCGCATCCACGTGACCGTCGCCAAGCGCCGCCGCCTGCGCCGCACGGACGGTGACGATTATGTCATCCACCGACAGGACCTCGCGCCGACGCAGATCGGCTGGTGGCAGGAGATTCCCACCGTCACACCGGCAACGGCTATTGGCCAGTGCATCGCATACGGCACTCCTACCTACCTACTGCGGCAGGCCATCGAACGGGGTCACATACAGGGTTACCTGAAGGTCGCCGAACGTGATGAGCTGGCCAAGGCATTGGAGGCGCGCCATGAGTCGTGAGCGCCGCGGTTCCCGGCTTGCCGCTCTGTTGAGCACGCTGAAGCCGAAGACCAAGCAGCCGGCGTCGGCGGCCATTCTGAACCAATGGATTGTTCAAGCCGAGGGCAAGCTCGGCCAGGAGACCAAGGGCGGCAGACTCGGCTGGCTCGTTGCGTCGTCGGTCGCTATCGCTTGCGTCCAACGTGCGATCGACGCCGACGGAAGACAGCTGTTCCTCCTAAAGGGCGGCACTTTGTTGCAGCATCGGTTGTCCGCCAACGCCCGCCCCACCAAGGATGTCGACGGACTCGTCCGGGGCGATCTGGACGCGTTTCTTCTAGCTTTGGAGGGCGCGCTGGCCGAGCCCTGGGGACCTCTCACGCTGCGCCGGGGTGAGGTCGAGATCGTCAATCTTCCTACGAAGACCGTCAAGCCGCGTCGGTTCGACATCGTCATCGCGCTCCGAGGAGTCACTTGGAGGCGGATCCAATTCGAGGTCTCAGCCGACGAGTCAGGCATCGGCCAAGACTTCGAATTCATCGAGCCGCCACCGCTGAGTGGGTTCGGACTGCCGGACCCCGAAACCCTCGTTGGGATCGCCATGCGCTTTCAGATTGCGCAGAAGATCCACGCGGTCTCTGACCCCCACAAACCGCCAGACTCCATCAACGACCGTGCCCGCGATGTAGTCGACCTGCTCCTGCTGCGCGACCTCGCAGCCGAGACCGGAAGCCCCACGCTGGCCGAAATCCATGCGGCCGGGGCGGCTCTGTTTTGCGCCCGAGCCGACGAAGCCCAGCAACTCGGTTTGCCGGCAAGGACGTGGCCGCCAACCGTGGTCGGACACGCCCACTGGGAAGATGACTACAAGCGGGCCGCGGACTCGGCGAGCATCGAACTCTCGCTCGACGCCGCGGTCGCTGAGATCAATGCCTGGATCGGCCAGGTCGATAAGGCCTGACGCGTGCCGCGTGCCACGCAAATGCGACCGAGCGCCTGACGACCAAACCCCCGTTGTGCAACGCCACTCGACGTGGCGGACGTTGAGGCGCTGCCCGCCGAGCTCAACGACATGCCCTCAGTTACTCATCGCGCAATCGCGTCTCCATTCAGTCGTCGATGAGGTACTCGTCGGACATATTTGAGTCGTGCTTAAGTTCTGGCTCGATTACGCGAACAGTGTTCGGGCCGCCTTGGGCTATGCGCCGCTTCCAGTGGTCGTCCATCAAGGTATTGATCTCTGCGATCTGTTCTGGCGAGAAGTAGGAGCTGTGTTCCTGGATCTGCCGGTAGGCCTTGTAGAACTGTTCGCCGTCGGCCGGAACCTTTTCCGCCGCAATCCGCAGCTCGCCGAGCATGGCGTCTCGCTCACCGCGGCGGATCCTGGGAGGCAGGTCCGGCAGGAGGTTGATCATTCCGTCTTCCGATACCAACAGGATGACTGTCGGCCTGGCTTCGACAGAAGCGAGGTACTTCACCGCGGAGTTGTACCGGGCACCGCGGGAGCGGTCACCCTGGGTAGTGGCGGTGCCGTCGAGGATGACTCCGATGGCGTGGCATTTGCCGAATGGGTCGACGAGGAAGGCGCCGTCGATCTCGGTGACTTTCTCGACGAAGTTGTCGGCGAGCCTCGTTGGTTGAACGAGGAACGCCTGGCTCTCAAGCCTGGCCGTTTCGGCCTCGGCCTGTGTGGAGATGACGAGCATGGTGCCGTGCTCGGCCTTTCGTGCCGCGTCAGCGAGGTCACACAAAGCCTCGATGTCATACTCGCCCAGCACGCGGTGGCAGACATCGATGAGCCGATCGCGTCGCAGCGGCTGCTGAGGAACCTGGGGGGCTCCGTACTGCACGGTCGCTAGCGTGACGGCGGCGTGGATTAGCTCCCATGTGCCGTCGCCCGTTACGAGCAGCTTGAATACGGACTCAGACTCTTGCGGGTAATCGGGCCGCAGGTGCCCGAGTCCGTAGATGGAGTGCCCGTCGGTCAGCAGCGACTCGCCGTCGCGGCTGCTCGTCTCCAGTAGCTTCCTGAGCGCCCGAGTTTCGCTGATGCGAACTGGATCTCGAAGAGTGACAGAGCGTTCGACGTACTGAGAGCCTGGTTCGGCGAGCAGCAGCGATCCGACGCCGACCCGGCGTTCGTAACGTGTTGTCGCGAGCCGGTTCATCCCGTCAAATAAGCCCGACGGCACATCGCCGGCAAGCATGCTCACGGAAGCGATCACGGATTCGGCCGCCGCTTTGGCAACGTCGGCGGAGTCGATGTCGAGGTCGGCGCCGGCATATGGTTGGCGCAGCTCGCGGGTGCTCAACCGGAGGATCGTGTCGATTACCCCCTGGACGAGCGAACGAGTCACCGGGTAGCGGCCGGCAGCCACCTCGGATGTCAGATGCGGCGTGTCATCGAGGACCCACGTTGGAAGTCCAACGGCCGTATATACGAAGTGTTCGTTGACAAGGGTGGGGGAACCGACGAAGAACCGGAGCTGGAGCTTGGCCTCGAGCACCTCACGGATCGCCCTACGGTAGGCGCGGTCGCGAAATTGTTGTTCCCGCCGTTCATGGATCCACTCGGCGGCGGTGCTGATTTGCACCTGCCGCTCGGGATCTCGGTCGTAGAACTCGTCGGCCCTGCGGCGCAGATCGTCGAAGTCAGCCGGCACCATCGGGCCGTCTTCGGGCTCTATGCACAACGGAAAGCCTGAGCCGCCGTCTTTCAATACCCCGATCAGGATGACTGTCGGTGTGACGGTCTTCGCGCCAAGACCACCGCTAGCCCGTGGATGACACGGTTGGGAACAAATTTGGGAACCAAACGCTGCGAAACCGCCCACAATCAGTGCAACCAGGCGCAACCAGTCGAACATCCGACACCTGTTGATGGCATGAAGGAGCGGGGCCTCCGCTCCTCGTGTCCGTTCCGAGCGCGCATGCTCGGGGTGCTCACGTTGTTCC
>NZ_JAVKSH010000168.1:0-4460 GCF_039583805.1 Mycobacterium sp.
CGAGGGCGACTAATCCGATCGTCATGATCACTCCTTCTCGTCGTCGTGCTCATCGCTGCAACGAGCGGCAGACTTCAGTCGCCCCGCGAGTGTCATCGAAATGACAAGGCTTGCTGGTGATTTTCAGGGTGGGCTCGTTGCTCAGTTGGGCGGCGCGCACTTGTGTTCGAGACGTCGCGGTACGACGGCATCGGCGGCGACTGGTACCACCGTCGGCCCGGGTGGTCGGGCGGGAGTGTCAGCAGTCATACACTTCGATGACAGCGGGCCGCCGACCAGATGGACGCTGATGAGGACCACGGTCTTGTGCGTGAGAGGTGGCGGCCAGCTGCAATGATCACCGATTCCCGTTACAGTTGCGTTACAGTTGGCAGTTCTCATTGCCGCGAGTGCGGTGCCGGGCGCGGCGGCAGTGAGGCACTCGCCGGGTCCGTGAAAATGTCTGAAACGCATTGAACCGAAAGGGGATCAACGTGGCCGGACCAAAACCGTACGCAGCGTTGCGATTCCGTGATGTCAACGGCAAACGAATGGCCTACATCGACGAAGGCGAAGGCGACGCGATCGTGTTTCAGCACGGTAACCCGACGTCATCGTATCTGTGGCGCAATGTGATGCCGCACCTGGAAGGGCTTGGCCGGCTCGTCGCCTGCGATCTCATCGGGATGGGCGGCTCCGAGAAGCTCGGCCCGTCAGGCCCGGACCGCTACCACTACGCCGAACACCGGGACTACCTGTTCGCGCTGTGGGACGAGCTGGACCTCGGCGACCGGGTGGTGCTCGTGCTGCACGACTGGGGTTCGGCGCTGGGCTTCGACTGGGCTAACCAGCACCGCGACCGCGTGCAGGGCATCGTGCACATGGAAGCGATCGTCACACCGCTGATCCAGACGGATTTCGACGAGAGCCTTCAGGGGGCGTTCGGGGGGCTCCGCTCGTCGGAGGGCGAGCGAATGGTGTTGGAAAAAAACATCTTTGTCGAGGCGATGCTGCCCGGTGGGGTGCTGCGCAAATTGTCCGCAGAGGAGATGGACCACTACCGGGCGCCGTTCCGCAACCCCGGTGAGGACCGCCGGCCGACCTTGTCGTGGCCGCGCAACATCCCCCTCGATGGCGAACCGGCAGACGTCGTGGCAGTCGTGAACGACTACGCGAAATGGCTGTCCGAAGGTGATGTGCCCAAGCTGTTCATCAACGCCGAACCCGGGGCGATCGCCCGCGGCCGCGTCCGAGAGTTCATTCGCACCTGGTCCAACCAAACCGAAATCACGGTCAGTGGTGTGCATTTCGTCCAAGAGGACAGCCCCGACGAGATCGGCACGGCCGCCGCCGAGTTTGTCCGGCGGTTACGCGCACCGCACTAGCGACCGCCCTGCGATCGTCGATGCCGGGTAAGCACCGGTTGGGCGGGAGCGGTCACCACAGGGATGCCTTTTCTTTCGGGGTTCGGTCAGGCGCAGCACGACAGTTTGGTGACGTCGCGGGTGAAGGTCTGCGCGGCGAGCTTCAGCGCCTCGGCCATCGTCAGATACGGGGCCCACGTACCGGCCATCTGCCCGGTGGTCATGCCGGATTGCACCGCGTAGACGGCAGCCTGAATCGCGTCGCCGGCGCCGGCGGCGATCATGTGCACGCCCAGGATGCGGCCGCTGCCGCGTTCGGCGACGATCTTGACCAGCCCCCGAGTGTCGCGGTTGACCAGCGCGCGGGGCACGTAGTCCAGGGGCAGCACCCGGCATTCACACGAATACCCGGCCTGCACGGCCGCAATGTCGGTCAGCCCCACCGACGCGATGGCCGGGGTGGTGAACGTGACCCGCGGCAGCGCGGTGTAGTCCAGGGTGCGCTCGGCGCCGTCGAGGGCGTTGTCGGCGACGAGGTTGCCGTGCGCGGCAGCGACATACACGAACTGCGGATACCCGGTGACATCACCGGCAGCCCAGATCCGGGGGTTGCTGCTGCGCAGGTGCTCGTCGACCAGGACCTGCCTGCGGTCGCCGACCTGCACTCCGACCGCACCCAGGTTCAATCCGTCGGTGACCGGGCGGCGGCCCGTCGCGACCAACATATGCTCGGCGCTGAATTCGCGGCGGGCGCCGTCGACGACTGCGATCGCGGCGACCTCGCCGACCGGGCCGCGGCGGACCTGCTGTAGCTGCGCGCCCGTCACCACCGCGATGCCCTCGTCGGCGAACACACCGGCGATAACCGCGCTGACCTGCGGCTCCTCCGCCCGCGCCAGCCGCTCGCCGCGCACCAGGACGGTCACCGTCGCGCCCAGGCGGGCGAACAGTTGCGCCTGCTCCAAACCCACGTAGCCGCCACCGAGCACCAGCAGCGACTCCGGTATCCGGTCGAGCGCCATCGCGGTCGCCGAGGTCAGATAGCCGGACTCGGCCAGCCCGTCGACCGGCGGCACCCACGGCGCCGATCCGGTCGCCACCAGATACTTCGCCGCCTCCACCCGCACGGCATCGCCGCTGTCGTTAGGGGTGACCACCAACGCGGGACCGTCGACGAAGGCAGCCTGGCCGTGCATGATCGGCCAGTCGTAGTCGGCGGCCAGGTCGATGTACTTCTGCGTGCGCAATCCCTCGACCAGGCGGTCCTTGCCCGCGATCAGCGCGGCCATAGCCACCGGGCCGGCATCGGTGGCGATCCCCGGGAACGCCTGCGCGCCCGCGACATGGCGGGCCGCGGCGGCAGCCAGCAGCGCCTTGGACGGCACACACCCGACATTCACGCACGTGCCACCGGTGGTGGCGCGTTCGATCATCGCCACGCTGCGCCCTTTGCTGCGCGCGGCGATCGCGGCGGCGAACGCCGCTCCACCCGAACCGATCACCGCCAGGTCATATCGGGAACTGTGGGTCATGGCCCGAGTCTCCTCCGTGTCGCGGGGTCCGGCCGCACAGCCGCAACCCATCTGGGTATTCGCCTTGACGAATAGTTCCAGTGAAGCATAGTATTCGCTTCAACGAATAGTCAGCGAATGGCTCTGAGGGTCTGGAGGTCGCGCATGTTCCCCGCTTCCGGCCGTGCCGTGACCGCGGTGGTGGACGACGGCTGTTCGCATTCCGATACCGTGGCGCGGTTCTTCCGCGCCCTGTCCGATCCCACCCGTTTGAAGATCCTGGAATACATCCTGGCGGGTGAACGCACCGTCGCCGACTGCGTCGAGCACGCCGGGATCACCCAGCCACGGGTGTCGATACACCTGGCGTGCCTCACCGACTGCGGCTACGTCGTCGCCCGACGCGACGGCCGCAAACTGCGCTACTCCGTCGGCGACCCCCGGGTCGCCGACCTGGTCATGCTCGCCCGGTCGCTGGCCGCTGACAACGCCGCCGCCCTGGACTGCTGCGCCCGCATCAGCCCGGCCCCCGACACCGAGAGGGGTCCCCGCCACCGATGACACGTCCGGCCGTGCTGCGCCACCGCCGCGCCTTCCTCGCCGCCGCCTTCACGACCTTCGCTGCGAGCGCGTTGATCGCATGCACTTCCACGAGGGGCTCTGCGCCGACCGCCGCCACCCCGCCCACCAGCACGGTGACCACCCTCGCCGGCGCCACCGTCCGGATACCCGCCGACAAGCCGGCCGCGGTGTTCTTCTTCTCCGTCGGCTGCGGCGAATGCCTCGGCGGCGGCAAGTCCCTGGCCCAGGCCGCGGCCACGGTCGGCGACAAAGCCCAATTCCTGGCCGTGGACATGGATCCCGGCGACAGCAAGGACGCCATCAGCGGCTTCCTGCATGCCATCAACAGCCCCGAGTTGCCCACCGCCATCGACACCGGCGCCACCCTGAGCCGCGCCTACCAGGTCTCCGCGCTGAGCACCCTGCTCGTCGTCGACCCCGCCGGGAAAGTCACCTACCGGGCCACCGACCCCACCACCGACCAGATCCGCGCAGCCCTCGCCGCGGCGGGCGCCCGGTGAACGGACTGCTCGCCCTGGCCTTCGCCGCCGGGATGCTCGCCCCGGTCAACCCGTGCGGCTTCGCGCTGCTGCCCGCATGGATCAGCTACACCTTGGGCGATGCCGCGCCGTTGCCGGTGCGGCTGGCCCGCGCCCTGCGCGCCGCCGCCGCGCTGACGATCGGCTTCGCGAGCACCTTGGTCGGCGCCGGGCTGGCGATCAGCGTGGGCGCGCGTGCCCTGATCCACCTAGCGCCCTGGCTCGGGCTGGTCACCGGGCTGGTGCTGTTGCTGCTCGGCGCGGTGATGATCACCGGCCGCACCGTGCGGCTTCGCCTGCCCGCCGTCACCCCCGCCGCGGCCGCCCCAACCCGAGCGTGGCGGTTGGCCGGCTTCGGCGTCGGCTATGCCGTCGCCTCCCTGTCCTGCACCGTCGGGGTGTTGCTGGCGGTCATCGCCCAGGCCCAGGCCACCGCCAGCTACGCCGGGCTGGTGGCCATCTTCGCCGCCTACGCCACCGGGTCCGGCGCGGTGCTGCTGCTAGTC
>NZ_JAVKSH010000169.1:0-4443 GCF_039583805.1 Mycobacterium sp.
CTCGCCGCCGGACTGCATGCTGCGCACCAGATCGCCCATCAGCGGCGCGTAGGACTCGACCTCGGCCATCGCCGTGAGCCAGGTGGCGGGATCGGTTGACCGCATGGCGCCGGACTTGGCGCTGCGGATCTTCTCGGCGATGAAGGCGTCGCAGGCCGCAAGCAGGCCCTCTTTGGAGCCGAAGTGGTGGATGACCAGGGCGGCACTTCAGTCGCGCACCGCTGCCAGCAGGCCGTCGCCGAGCGGCACCAGGGCCGGGGTCAGGCGCTCGTCCTCGGCGATCAGCCGTGCCGCTTCGCGCACCGCCGTGACTTCGGGGTCGTGGGCGTCCGGGTCGTTGGCCCGTCCACCCAGCGCAGCGCGGTGCACCACGATGACCCCGCCGGAACGCAGCAACCGAACACCCTCAACGACGTAGTCCGGCTGGTCGAGCGGATCGGCGTCGATGAACACCAGGTCGTACGATGCGTCGGCAAGCCGGGTCAGCACCTCCTGGGCCCGGCCGCTGATCATCCGGGTGCGCGACGGCCCGATGCCCGCGTCGGCGAAGGCCTGCTTGGCGATCCGCTGGTGTTCGGGCTCGAGGTCGATGGTGGTCAAGACGCCGTCCTCGGCCATGCCGGACAGCAGCCACAGGCCGCTGACTCCAGCGCCGCTGCCCACCTCGACGACGGCCTTGCCGCCGCTGAGCTTGGCCAGCAGGCTCAGCAGGGCACCCACCGCCGGGCTGATCGCGCCCGCACCGATGTCCACGGCGCGCTCCCGGGCGGCGGCCAGGATCGCGTCCTCGGAGATCGATCCCTCGGCGTGCGCGGCGATCGACTCGGCTCTACTGGTGCGCTCCGTCTGGCCGGATGAGGGGTCGCTGCTGGCCATGCCCGCAGCGTAGAACCAACCCCGGGCCCAGGCGGGCAGGCGCGCCCGCAGCGGGCAGCGACACGCCCGGAAACGATGGGGCGCTGCACGTCACACCGAACGAGAAAACCCAGCGCAACGCCCGATCGGAAGCATTCTCAGTCGACGCACAGTTCGATCACACTGGGTCCACACGGCGGTACGCGAGGGTATCTGTATGGACCGCGGACGCTTCGAGTTCGGGAATTCCGAGCGGCAACTTCACGTTGGGCCCGGTGACGAACGGCCAGCCGACAACGGCTGTCTCGAGGGCTGTCTCGAGGGCTGTCTCGATCCGGATTCGGAGGAACCGATCATCACGCTCATGAGCCCGACCAGCATGTCGCACCCCGAGCAGAATCATGTCACCGGCTGGGTGGAATCCCCCGACGAGCCCTACGGCACCGCGATCTTCGACGCCACGGGGGACAAGGCGACGATGCCGTCGTGGGACGACCTGGTGCGTCAGCACGCCGACAGGGTCTACCGGCTGGCCTACCGGCTCGCCGGCAACCAGCACGACGCCGAGGACCTGACCCAGGAGACCTTCATCCGGGTGTTCCGGTCCGTGCAGAGTTACCAGCCCGGAACCTTCGAAGGCTGGTTGCACCGCATCACCACCAACCTGTTTTTGGACATGGTGCGCCGGCGCAGCCGCGTGCGGATGGAAGCGCTGCCCGACGACTACGACCGGGTCCCCGCCGACGGGCCCAGTCCCGAGCAGATCTACCACGACTCGCGGCTCGGCCCCGACCTGCAGGCGGCTCTGGACTCGTTGCAGCCCGAATTCCGCGCCGCCGTGGTGCTCTGCGACATCGAGGGTCTGTCCTACGAGGAGATCGGTGCCACCCTCGGCGTGAAGCTGGGCACCGTGCGCAGCCGCATCCATCGCGGACGACAGGCGCTGCGCGACTACCTGGCCGCCCGTCCCGAGCACGTCGGCGAGCTGGCGATTCGCGCCACGCCGGCGTCCGCGAGCTGACGCGCAGGGCGCACTTTTCGCTGTTCAATGGAGTTGCGTGGCGGGTGGCGCGCTACATTCAAAGGTAGTTCGGGCGTAGTCCACGTCACACTGGGTGCAGACACCGAAAGGAGCCGGTCATGGTCGACCGGGAACACGTGTTCCGCCGGGCGCGCTCCTGGTTCCCCAGCCAACTGGCTGCCCCCGGTGACGAGGCGGGCGGCGGACTCCGGCAATTCGGGTCGACGGAGCACCTGTCCACCGAAGCCGTCGCGGCGTTCGTGGACGGCGAATTGCGGATGAACGCCCACCTGCGCGCCGCACGACACATTGCGCTGTGCCCGCAGTGCGCCACCGACGTCGAGGATCAAACCCGGGCCCGCGCCGCGCTGCGCGATTCGCGCCCCATCCGCATCCCCCACACCCTGTTGGGCCAGTTGTCGCAGATTCCGCACAATCCGCCCGACGACGCGGCGAATGATCTCACCGATCAGCTGGCTGACGGCAATCCGCGCGACCCGCGCAAGCGTCGGTAGGGTGGGGGCCAGCGTGGGCCCACCGGTGGGTGGCGCCGTGCCGGCGCCTACCGGGCGTGTCACCAGCGGCTGGAAGAGGATCTGGAAGAGGATGGCGTGAATTCCGACGACGACAAGGACGGCGCACACCGGCTGGCGCCGCGGCCCGTTTCCCGCCCGCCGGTCGATGCGGCGGCGCGTCAGGTGTTCGGCCGGCCCGGCGGCGTGGCGGGTTCGTTCGTCGCCGAGGTTGTGCGTCCGGCGAAGTACCGGGACCAGGGCGAGTTCACGCCGCACGACGAGCCGGCGGACCCGGTGCTTGCCGAGGCCTTCGGTCGTCCGTTCACCGGCGCCGAGTCACTGCAGCGCCACCCTATCGACGCGGGCGCGCTCGACGGCGAGAAGGACCACGGCGAGCTCGACACGCCGGAAGACCCGTGGCGCGATCCCGGGGCGGCGGCCGCGCTCGGCGATCCGGCCGTCAAGCCGTCGACGCCGGACAACGCCGGCGAACGAGGCCGGCTCGGGGTGCGTGAGGTGTTGTTCGGCGGCAAGGTGTCCTACCGGGCGCTGGCCGTCCTGGCCGCCCTCGCCCTGCTGGTCGGGCTGGTCGGCGGGGTGGTCGGCCGCAAGACAGCCGAGGTCGTCCAAGCGTTCACCACGTCGAGGGTCACGCTGTCGACCAACGGCAACGGCGAAGAGCCGGCCGGCCGGTTCGCCAAGGTGGCCGCCGCGGTCGCCGACTCGGTGGTGACCATAGAGTCGGTCAGCGATCAGCAGGGCATGCAGGGCTCGGGTGTCGTCGTCGACGGCCGCGGCTACATCGTCACCAACAACCACGTCATCTCCGAGGCGGCCAACAACCCCAGCCAGTTCAAGATCACCGTGGTGTTCAACGACAGCAAGGAAGTGCCCGCCAACCTGGTGGGGCGTGACCCGAAGACCGACCTGGCCGTGCTCAAGGTCGACAACGTCGACAACCTGACGGTGGCCCGGCTCGGCGACTCCGCCAAGGTTCGCGTCGGTGACGAGGTGCTCGCCGTCGGTTCGCCGCTCGGGCTGCGCAGCACGGTGACGCAGGGCATTGTCAGCGCGGTGCACCGGCCCGTCCCGTTGTCCGGCGAGGGTTCCGACACCGACACTGTCATCGATGCTCTGCAGACCGACGCGTCGATCAACCACGGCAACTCCGGTGGGCCGCTGATCGACATGGATTCCCAGGTGATCGGCATCAACACCGCCGGCAAGTCGCTGTCCGACAGCGCCAGCGGGCTGGGCTTCGCGATTCCTGTCGACGAGGCGAAAAACGTCGCCCAGACGCTGATCAAGGACGGCAAGATCGTGCATCCGGAACTGGGTGTGAGCACCCGGTCGGTGAGCAACGCGATCGCGTCCGGCGCCGAGGTCGCCAACGTGAAAGCGGGTAGCCCCGCTGAGAAGGGCGGCATCCTGGAGAACGACGTCGTGGTCAAAGTCGGCAACCGGACCGTGGCCGACTCCGACGAGTTCGTCGTCGCGGTGCGGCAGCTGACGATCGGTCAGCCCGCGCCGATCGAGGTGGTGCGCGACGGCCGGCACGTGACGCTGACCGTGACACCCGGACCGGACAGCAGCTGAGTTGTTCGCCAACGTCGGCTGGGGGGAGATGCTGGTCCTCGTGGTGGTCGGGCTGGTTGTGCTTGGCCCTGAGCGGCTGCCCGGGGCGATCCGGTGGGCTGGCGCCGCGCTCCGCCAGGCCCGGGACTACCTGGCTGGCGTGACCACCCAGCTGCGTGACGATATCGGGCCGGAGTTCGACGATCTGCGCGAACCGCTGAGCGAACTGAACAAACTGCGGGGGATGACGCCGCGGGCGGCGCTGACCAAGCACCTGTTCGACGGCGATGACTCGCTGTTCACCGGTGCGTTCGACCGGATCCAGGAGCCGGTGCCGCCGGCGGTGACGCCGCCGGAGCCGTATCCGCCGTCACCTCAGCCGCACCTTCCCGCCGGCGGACCGGCGCCCTTCGACGCCGACGCGACCTGAAGCGGGTGGGGCGCCGCCGAACCGGCCTACCGGCGGGCCGGATCCAG
>NZ_JAVKSH010000170.1:0-4439 GCF_039583805.1 Mycobacterium sp.
GCATCCCGAACTCCTCACCTGTGTGGGGCGTGCCCATCGCATTCACGTAATTTCAGTCACACTGATTGACTTTCGTCGCATCTGAAACACGATGAAGTAACCGTTTGAGCTCGATCGAGCGTGGCTGCGCGGCCCGCGGCCGGCGATGAGCTAGTGACGCGGCAGCGCCGATTGGCGGAAGTACCGCCGGCGTTCGCGTCGCGGCCGCCGTTCGACGGCCTCATTCAGCTCGGAGACGTCAGCCGCCCGTCGTCACCCGGCCCGACGAGCACCCAGCGCCCCAGGGCCGGCTGACCTCGGCCGCCGCCTGGATGCTCGAGTACGGGCCGGCAATCCCGTTATAGGTGCCGACAAGCAGGACCGCGCGGCCGCGGGAACTCGGTTCACTGCTGGGCGTAGTCCAGCCCGCTGATCGGCACGACGTCCTTGAGGAAGCCGCGAACCGACAGGTAGTCGTTGAAATAGTCGCGGTGCTCGTCGCACGCCAGCCATGTTTTTCGCCGGTCCGGGGCGTGGATCTTCGGGTTGTTCCACAGCAACGCCCACACTGCCGGTGCCCGGCATCCCGTCCGGGAGCAGACGAGCTGCCCGACGGGCGGGGACGATGCGCCGTGGTCAACCACTGCCCGGGCCGGCTACAGGTACTGCCCCAGGTTGGACTCGGTGTCGATGGCGCGCGACGCGCTCGAGCTCTTGCCGGTGACCAAGGTGCGGATGTAGACGATCCGCTCGCCCTTCTTGCCCGAGATCCGTGCCCAGTCATCGGGATTGGTGGTGTTGGGCAGGTCCTCGTTCTCGGCGAACTCGTCGACGATGGAGTCGAGCAGATGCTGGATGCGCAGGCCCGGCTGGCCGGTTTCCAGCACCGACTTGATCGCGTTCTTCTTCGCCCGGTCGACAACGTTCTGGATCATGGCCCCGGAGTTGAAGTCCTTGAAGTACATGACTTCCTTGTCGCCGTTGGCGTAGGTGACCTCCAGGAACCGGTTGTCATCGATCTCGGCGTACATCCGGTCGACGACCTTCTCGATCATCGCCTTGATGCACGCCGAGCGGTCGCCGTCGAATTCGGCGAGGTCGTCGACGTGGATCGGCAGGGCCTCGGTGAGGTACTTGGAGAAGATGTCCTGTGCGGACTCGGCGTCCGGGCGTTCGATCTTGATCTTGACGTCGAGGCGGCCGGGCCGCAGGATCGCCGGGTCGATCATGTCCTCACGGTTGGACGCGCCGATCACGATGACGTTCTCCAGGCCCTCCACGCCGTCGATCTCGCTCAGCAGCTGCGGCACGACCGTCGTCTCCACGTCGGAGGAGACCCCGGTGCCGCGGGTGCGGAAAATCGAGTCCATCTCGTCGAAGAACACGATCACCGGAGTGCCTTCGGAGGCCTTCTCGCGGGCCCGCTGGAAGATCAGCCGGATGTGCCGCTCAGTCTCTCCGACGAACTTGTTCAGCAGCTCCGGGCCCTTGATGTTGAGGAAGTACGACTTGGCCTCGCGGGAGTCGTCGCCGCGCACCTCGGCCATCTTCTTGGCCAGCGAGTTGGCGACGGCCTTGGCGATCAGCGTCTTGCCGCAGCCGGGCGGACCGTAGAGCAGCACGCCCTTGGGCGGACGCAGGGCGTACTCGCGGTAGAGCTCCTTGTGCAGGAACGGCAGCTCGACGGCGTCGCGGATCTGCTCGATCTGCCGTCCCAACCCGCCGATGTCGTCGTAGGTGACGTCGGGCACCTCTTCGAGCACCAGGTCCTCGACCTCGGCTTTGGGGATGCGCTCGAACGCATACCCGGCTTTGGTGTCGACCAGCAGCGAGTCGCCGGGACGCAGCTTGCGGGGGCAGGTGTCGTCGTTGAGGGCGTCGGGGACGCCGTCGGGCAGGTCCTCGGCGACCAGCGGGTCGGCCAGCCAGACGATGCGCTCCTCGTCGGCGTGGCCGATGACCAGCGCGCGGTGGCCGTCGGCCAGGATCTCGCGCAGGGTGGAGATCTCACCGACGGATTCGAACCTGCCGGCCTCGACGACCGTGAGCGCTTCGTTCAGCCGAACCGTCTGGCCCTTCTTCAGCGACGCTACGTCGATGTTGGGCGAGCACGTCAGGCGCATCTTGCGGCCGGAGGTGAACACGTCGACCGTGTCGTCGTCGTGGGTGGACAGCAGCACCCCGTAGCCGCTGGGCGGCTGACCCAGCCGGTCGACCTCTTCGCGCAGTGCCAGCAGTTGCTGCCGGGCCTCTTTGAGGGTCTCCATCAGCTTCGAGTTGCGGGCCGCGAGCGAGTCGATCCGGGCTTCGAGCTGATGCAGGTCGTGGGCACTGCGCGCGGCGCTCTGCGACCCGACGGCGTTTTCCAGTTGCTCACGCAGGATCGCCGCTTCGCGGCGCAACTCGTTCAGCTCGGCGGCATCGTCGCTGGACGAGTCTCCCCCTCGGGAGGTTCCGAACACTTCACGCTCTGACTCACCCATGGTGCGCTCCTCTCCCGCGCCGGAGAGGGCGCGGCGGATACGTCAACGCTACCGGCGATTCACGATTCCTGCGCGAACTAAAGGCACGGCACACCGGCACCGGCGTTAACATCGCTCGTGTGCCGGACCGTCGGAGGGAAGCGGTGAGCGTGAACCCATTCGCTCTCGGCCCGGCGGCCGGGCCGGCGTGCGGTTCGGCGATCGCGAAGCCGCGGGCCGTCCGAGCGGCAGGGTGACCGCCGGATGCGTCGGCGATCCGCCCCGGCCGTGAGCGCCGGCATGATTGCGGCGGTGCTCGCGCTGCCGGGGTGCTCCGGCGGTGAGCCCGGCGGCGCCGGACCGGCGACGGTGCCGACGGTGTCGTCGCCGCCGCTGCGGGCGGCGCCGGCGCCGCTGCCCTTCCCCGAGGCGCTGACCGCCGTGCTGTATCGGCTCGCCGACCCGGAGGTGCCCGGAACCGACAAAGTGAGCCTGGTCGAAGGCGCAACCGCCGACAATGCCGGCGCCCTGGACAAATTCGCCACCGCGCTGCGCGACGGCGGCTACGCGCCGGTGACCTTCGACGCCCACGATGTCGCCTGGTCGGAGCGCAATCCCGCGAACGCGGTGGCGACCGTCAACGTCTCGGGACCCGACGACGGCGGCGGATTCTCCTTCCCCATGGAGTTCACGCAGCACCAGGGCGCGTGGCAGCTGTCCCGGCAGACGGCCGCCACACTCCTCGCGTTCGGGACCCCGCAGGCCGGCCCGGCGCCGACACCGACCCCGCCGTCATAGCTGGATGTGGATCGGTTGGCTCGAGTTCGACCTGCTGCTCGGTGACGTGCGCTCGCTGAAGCAGAAGCGCTCGGCGATCCGCCCGGCGGTGGCCGAACTGCAACGCAAATTCAGCGTGTCGGCGGCCGAGACCGGCTCGCACGACCTGCACCGGCGGGCGGGTATCGGGGTGGCGCTGGTGTCCGCCGACCGTGCCCACGCGGTCGAGGTGCTCGACGCAGCCGAGCGGTTGATGGCCGCCCGCCCGGAGTTCGAGCTGCTGTCGGTGCGCCGTGGCCTGCACCGCAGCGACGACTGATCCGGGCCTACCGCGTGCGGCGCCGTGGAGCGGGCGCGACGGTGCCCGGGGCCAGCCGGCGCGTCCACACCAGGAATGCGGTGTGGCCGCGCATGGCGTGCTGCGGGCGCACGGCCAGGCCGACGACGTTCCAGCCGCGCTGCAGCGTCTCCCAGGCGCGCGGTTCCGTCCAGCACCGTCGGTCGCGCAGCGCCTCCACCGTCTTCGACAGCTGGGTGACGGTGGCCAGGTAGATCATCAGCACACCGCCGGACACCAGCACCCGCGCCGCCGTGTCGAGCGTGTCCCAGGGTGCCAGCATGTCCAACACCACCCGGTCGACGGAACCGTCGGGCAGGGTGCAGTCGGCGACGTCGGCAACCTCCAGCCGCCAGTTGTCCGGTGCGCCGCCGAAGAACGTCTCCACGTTGCGGCGGGCGTGCTCGGCGTGGTCGGATCGCAGCTCGTATGACGTCACCCGGCCGTGCGGGCCGGCGGCGCGCAGCAGCGAGCAGGTCAGCGCCCCGGAGCCGGCGCCGGCCTCCAGAACCCGGGCGCCCGGGAAGATGTCGCCCTCGTGCACGATCTGGGCGGCGTCCTTGGGATAGACCACCTGGGCGCCGCGCGGCATCGACATCACGTAGTCGACCAGCAGCGGGCGCAGCACCAGGAACTGGTCGCCGTTCGGCGACCTCACCACGCTGCCCTCGGGCAGCCCGATCACCGCGTCGTGGGCGATCGCGCCGCGGTGGGTGTGGAATTCCCCGCCCGGGGTGAGCAGCATGGTGTAGTGCCGGCCTTTGGCGTCGGTGAGCTGCACACGATCGCCGACGGCGAATGGGCCGGTGGCGGAGACACCCATCCGGGCAACGCTAGCCTGCCGGCAGGGGCGCCGGAGAATGTGCGCGCCCTTATCGGGACGT
>NZ_JAVKSH010000171.1:0-4397 GCF_039583805.1 Mycobacterium sp.
GCGTATGCGGCGAAGTTCGCGTCGGCGTTCTACGGCCCGTTCCGCGAGGCGGTGAGCTCGAGCCTGTCCGGCGACCGCCGCTCCTACCAGCAGGAGCCCGGTAACGCCCGCGAGGCGCTGCGCGAGGTGCGGTTGGACCTTGCCGAGGGCGCTGACATGGTGCTGGTCAAACCGGCGATGGGCTATCTCGATATCGTCTCAGCGGTGGCGTCCATATCGCCGGTGCCGGTGGCGGCCTATCAGGTGTCGGGGGAATACGCGATGATTTCCGCCGCGGCCGCCAACGGCTGGATCGACGAGCGGGCCGCCGTGCTGGAGTCGCTGACCGGCATCCGGCGCGCCGGGGCCGACATCGTGCTGACCTACTGGGCCGCCGAGGCGGCAGGTTGGGTATCTTGACGGCGCCGTATCCGCCGCATCCGCCGACTGCCCGTTGTCCGCGGCGGGTGTAAAGCACTTTGGCGCACGATTCGCGGTTTGTGCTAGCTGCAGCCCGCTGAGCGCCCGAAGGGCGTGACCGCGTCAGTGAGCCTGCCGGGCGGCCGATCAGCCGGCAGCACCTGCACCCGAAGCGACACATCGGAACTACGCTACCGCGCAACACAACTCAAACGCCGTCAGTGCCGTCCCGAGCCGATCGCCACCGAGGTCCCGATCGCCACCGAGGTCCCGACCGCCACCGAGGTCCCGACCGCCACCGAGGTCATCGTCTGTCGGCGGCCACGGCACCCGAAGACCTCCCGATCCCAATATTGCTATCTGGCCACATCAGCACCACTGGCCTCTGGAAGAGTCGATGTGCGTCGTGCCCGCCTCTGCGCGACAACTTCCTTCGCGGCACCGCGCCACCCCAGCTGTCGCTGTGAGCTGGGCACCTCGGGTGCCGACCGGCGCAGGGACACCTGTGGCAGTTGTGACCAACGTGACGTGGCCGCCTCACGGTGTGCACTGATTTGAGCTGAGTCGGGTATCCGCCGCGTCCGCCGACGCCAAGTAAACCGCGGCGGGTGTAACCCTCCGCAGCCGCCGGCGATAGGCTTCTCGGTCATGGTTGGGCGTCGGAGCAGGTCAGGGGATGACCCTGGGGTCGCCGCTGCGACGCAGACCGAACCCGCCAGGCTGTTCTACGAGCCCGGCGCGAGCTGGTACTGGGTGCTGGCCGGCCCGGTGTCGGCGGTCAGCATGCTGCTGATCGAAAAATCCAGCGGCTACGGCTGGCAGGTCGGCGTTCCGCTGGCGTTCTTGGTGCTGGTGTCGGCGTTCGTGGGGGTACAGGTCAAAGCTGCCCGCATCCACACCTCCGTAGAGCTGACCGGGCAGAGCCTGCGGCAGGGCACCGAGACCATCCTGGTGGCCGAGATCCTGCAGGTCTACCCCGACGCCGAGCACCCGGAGGGGTCGGACGGGGAGCGTGCACGCTGGCAGTCCGCGCGCGCGCTCGGCGAGCTGGTCGGAGTGCCACGCGGCCGGGTGGGGATCGGGTTGCGGCTCACCTATGGGCGCACCGCGCAAGCCTGGGCGCGTCGTCACCGCCACCTGCGGGCCGCCCTCACCCCGCTGGTGGCGGAGCGCGGCGGCCCAGCCGCCGCCCCGGAGGCAAACAGCGACGACGGATCATGCCGGTGAAGGCCGCCGTCGAGATTGCCGGTGCCTGCGCCGCGGCGCTGGGCTGTGCGATCTGCTGGTCGGGGGTGCGTTCGACGGTTCCGGTGGCACCCGTTGCCGACGGTCAGCCGGTTACCTCGTCGGTCGTCTACAACCCGCAGTTGCTGCTGCTGACATTGCTGCTGGCAACGGTCGCGGGGATGCTGGCCGTCGCCGGGGCGGCCCGGTTGCGGCGGGCACGGCAGCGTCGTGACCCAAACCCCTTGCGATAGCCTGCCCGTCGCTGCTGTTAGCAGCAGATAGTATGCGGCTCAAGCGGTTTCGCGGATGATCCGGCGGTTCCAGCGCGGCCGTCAGGAGGTCATCCAGGCCAGCTCCGCAGGCAACTGCCGGCGCCAGTATTCGATGTCGTGCCCGCCCGCCGAGAAGCCGCCCGCCGGCGGTGTGCGCAACCCGGCGACGAACTGCCGGGTGGCCGGATAGAAGCGGTCGCTGGTGCCGCAGTCCACCCGCAGCGGGATCGACGACAACGCCGGCAGCCCGAACACGGTGTTCCTGGTCCAGTCCTGGTAGCTGTCGAACGCTCCCGGGGTGCTGCCGGTGAACGAGGTGAACAGTGCGGGGCTGACCGCGCAGATTCCGGCGGTGCGCTGCGGACCCAGCCGTGCGCCCAGCAGCAAGGCGCCGTATCCGCCCATCGACCAGCCCATGAAAGCCACCCGGGAGGTGTCCAAACCCTTGGCGGCCAGCAGGGGCAGCAACTCGTCGAGCACCATCGCGCCGGAGTCCTCGCCGGAGGCCCGGCGATGCCAGTAGGTGTCGCCGCCGTCGACGCTCACCACCGCGAACGGCTGCTTGCCGGCCTTGACCAGCTGGGCCAGCCCGTCTTCGACGCCGAGGTTCATCACCGAGGCCGCATCGGCGTTCTTGCCGTGCAACGCGATCAGCGGGTGCAGCGCCCCGGTTTGGCCGGGCGGGCGGGCGATGATCCAGTTGGTCGCGACGCCGCCGCGGGCCGTCGAGACGAACGAACCCGAAAGCCGGGTCGGTTGCGTGGCCCCGGCGCTGGGGGGTTCCACCGGGCTGTCGAATCTGCTTGGCGTGGCGGGTGTTTCGGTTGGGTCCAGCAGTGCGCCGAGCGTCCACACGCTCGCCGCCCCCGCGACGGCGCCGGCGCCCAGGCGCAGCACGCCACGACGGGAAAGCTCAGGCATGTGCGACATGATGCCGCGTCCCGCGGATGTTGCCGGTTGCGGCGCGCCGGACCGATGACGAGTCGAGACCTTGGCACCGTGCGCTACGAGGGAGTCGTCGGGATGTGGGACCGTCGACCCGCTAGAACGAGAACAGCGGCGTAGCCAGGGCTAATATGAGGTTTCCGCCGGTGGCGTCCGCGTCGAGGATGTCGCCCAGGGCGACGCCGAGGTCGAGGTTGCCGGCTGTGGTGAGCTCAGAGCCGGCCAGGGCGCTGCTGCCGGTTCCGATCATGGTCGCGAGGTCCAAGCTGCCGAGGGCACCCTTGGTGCCGCCGGCGATGGCCTCGCCGAACGCGCTGCCGATGTTGAGGACGGACGCGACGTCGGCGATCCCGTTCGCGGCTTCGGCCTCAGCGTTGGCTCCGAACCCGGCGGCGGCGTCAAGGATGCCGGAGGAGAGTGCTTTGATGTCGGTGCCGACGGCAAGTGCGACGTTGAGGAAAATGCCGACAGTGGCGTCGCTGTCGACGCCGGCAGCGAATGCGGCGCCGAGGAAGCCAATCGCGCTCGCGTCGCCTCCGAGGGTGCCCAGGGCGAGGGCACCGCTGCCCCCGGCGGCGCCGGCAGTGCTGCCGGCGCCGAGGGCCGAGGCGAGGTCACCGATGCTCGCGGCTACAGAGGCGCTGGTGTGGTCGCCCAAAGCGACGGCGGCTCCCAGGCCTCCGCTGAATCCGGCGTCGGCTTTGCTATCGATGCCGTCGGCGACTGCGGACTCAAAGAAGCCCAACGACCCGGCGCCGGCGTCGCTGCCGACGCCGTGGGCGAACGCGAAGTCGGCGATGCTGGTGATTCCGGCGCCGGCTTTGCTTTGGGGGCCGTCGGCAAAGGCCAGGCCCAAGATGCTGCCCAGCCCGGAGCTGGCGCTGCTCTCGTCGCCGTTGGCGACTGCGACGCCCAAGACGCTGTCAATCCCGACGCCGGACTCGCTGCTGTTGCCGTTGGCGACGGCGAGGTCAAAGGCGCCGTACGGCCCGGCGGTGGCGCTGCTGTCGGCGCCGTTGGCGACGGCGACGTCCAAGGCACCGCCGGTGGCGCTGGCATGGGCGCCGTTGCCGATGGCGATCGCGATGTCCCCGATGTTCGAGGTGGCGGTGGCGGTGTTGTCTGTTGTCGGGAAGAGGTCGACCCCGTTGACGGAGATCTGCATGTCCGTCGGCGATGACGCGGCGGGGACCGGCAGACCGACGCCGACCGGCAGGGCACCCAACCCCGGATCGATCCACGGAAACGGCTCGTCGGACGGGTCGGCCGCGGCGACGCCCGGGGTGGACGCCAGCGCCGCCCCGATGCCCAGCCCGACCGCCAGGATACTGAGTCGGCCGAGACAAGCAGCGTTTCTCATCGGCCTTCCTTGCCCCCGCGGGCACCACCACGGGTGCGCTGTGTCGTCGTGCCAGCGTGACCTCACCGGCTGCCGCGGCATGTTACTCCGCCCAGACGCGCGTGGCTGCGGCATGGAGAACTTTCTGTGTTGACCTTCCGGGTTGGGTTGACCTTCCGGGTTGGGTTGCTCTCCAGGGTTGGCGCAGCAGCCCG
>NZ_JAVKSH010000172.1:0-4264 GCF_039583805.1 Mycobacterium sp.
CAGCCCTGAGGGGGTAGTTTCAGAACTTGTCAGAGTGACAGCCGTCATACCGCTATCACCCAGCCACCATCGAGGAGCTGCCCGGATGCCCGTCGTCGTCGCCACCCTGACCGCCAAGCCCGAGTCCGTCGACACCGTCCGCGACATCCTCGCCCGCGCGGTCCGCGAGGTCCACGAAGAGCCGGGCTGCCAGCTCTACGCGCTGCACGAAGCCGGCACCACGTTCGTCTTCGTCGAGCAGTGGGCCGACGCCGACGCGCTGCAGGCCCACAGCCGCGCGCCCGCCGTCACCACGATGTTCACCGACGCCCGCGACCATCTGGACGGGCCGCCCGACATCAAGGTGTTGCAGCCGGTGATCGCCGGGGATCCGGCCAAGGGCCGGCTGCGCGGCTGACAAGCCCGCTGGCGTATGCGGCGCGGTCAGATCTCGATGACGGTCGGCACGATCATCGGCTGGCGGCGGTAGGTCTCCCCCACCCACTTGCCGACGGTGCGCCGCACCGCCTGCGCGATCCGGGCCGGGTCGGTGACCTGTCCGGCGGCCAGCGTCTCCAGCTCCGCCTCGATCTTGGGCAGCACCGAAGCCAACGCCTTGGGGTCTTCGGAGAAGCCCCGCGAGTGCAGGTGCGGCGGCGCGGCGAGGCGTCCGGTGCCGCGCCGCACCACCACGGTGACCGCCACGAAACCCGCCGACAGGATCAGCCGCTCGCCCAGCGTGATGTCGCCGACGTCGCCGGTGACCAGCCCGTCGACGAACATCTTGCCCACGCGCACCGCGCCGGAGATAGTGGCTTTGCCGGCGACCAGGTCGACGCTGACGCCGTTCTCGGCCAACAGGATTGATTCTTCGGGAACGCCGGTGCGGGCGGCCAGCGCGGCGTTGGCCCGCAACATCCGCCAGGTCCCGTGCACCGGCATGACGTGGCGCGGCCGCACCCCGTTGTACAGGAACAACAGCTCACCTGCGTAGGCGTGGCCCGAAACATGCACCCGCGCTTGGGCATTGGTGACCACCCGGGCGCCGATCTTGGACAGCGCGTCGATGACCCCGTAGATGGCTTCCTCGTTGCCGGGGATCAGCGACGACGACAAGACGACCAGGTCGCCCGAGGTCAACGTGATGCTGCGATGCTCGCCGCGCGACATCCGCGACAACGCCGACATCGGCTCGCCCTGGGTGCCGGTGGTGATCAGCACCACCCGCTCGGGCGGCATCAGCTCGGCGGCGCCGATCTCGATCAGATCGGACTCATCGACCCGCAGGAAACCCAGGTCGCGGGCAATGCCCATGTTGCGCACCATCGAGCGGCCGACGAACGACACCCGCCGCCCCAAAGCCACTGCGGCGTCGACGATCTGCTGCACGCGGTCGACGTTGGAGGCGAAGCACGCCACGATCACCCGCCCCTCGGCGCCGCGGATCAGCCGGTGCAGGGTCGGCCCGATTTCGCTTTCGCTCGGCCCGACGCCGGGGACTTCGGCGTTGGTGGAGTCGCACAGGAACAGGTCCACCCCGGCGTCTCCGAGCCGCGACATGCCGGGCAGGTCGGTGGGACGGCCGCCGAGCGGCAGCTGGTCGAGCTTGATGTCCCCGGTGTGCAGCACGGTTCCGGCGCCGGTGTGCACGGCGACGGCCAGCGCGTCGGGAATGGAGTGGTTGACGGCGAAGTATTCGCATTCGAACACCCCGTGTGTGCTGCGCTGTCCCTCGGCGACGTCGACGAACACCGGTTTGATCCGGTGTTCGCGGCATTTCGCGGCGACCAGGGCCAAGGTGAACGTCGAGCCGACGACGGGGATGTCGCGCCGCAGCTTGAGCAGGAACGGGATGGCGCCGATGTGGTCTTCGTGCGCATGGGTCAGCACCAGCGCCTCGACGTCGTCGAGCCGGTCTTCGATGTGGCGCATATCCGGCAGGATCAGGTCGACGCCGGGCTCGTCGTGGCCGGGGAACAGCACCCCGCAGTCGACGATCAGCAGCCGGCCCAGATGCTCGAAAACCGTCATGTTGCGGCCGATTTCGTTGATGCCGCCGAGCGCGGTGACCCGCAACCCGCCGGTGGTCAGCGGTGCTGGCGGGGGGAGGTCTTCGTTCACCGGGGGTTCACCAGGGATTCACCGGGGGTTCACCGCAGCACCGACGCCGCGCGCATGTCGGCGGCCAGGGCGTCCACCTGCTCCGGGGTGGCCGGCAGCTGCGGCAGCCGCGGGTCGCCGACCTCGATGCCCTGCAACCGCAGGCCGGCCTTGACCATCGTGACCCCGCCCAGTCGCGTTTGGGCCGCGCCCAGCGGCGCGAGCGTGACGTTGATCTTGCGCGCCATCGCCACGTCACCGGCGGCGAACGCCGACAACATCTCTCGCAGCTGGCCGGCCGCCAGATGGCCCCAGACGCTGATGACACCGACCGCACCCATTGCCAACCAGGGCAGGTTCAGGGCGTCGTCGCCGGAGTAGTACACCAGCCCGGTCTCGGCTATCAGCTGTCCGCCCATGGGCAGGTCGCCCTTGGCGTCTTTGACCCCGACGATGTTGGGGTGCAACGCCAGCGCGCGGAGTGTGCCGGGCTCGATCGGCACGACCGACCGCGGCGGGATGTCGTAGAGCAGCACCGGCAGCGGGGTCGCGTCGGCGACGGCGGTGAAGTGTGCGATCAGGCCGGCCTGGGGCGGCCTGGAGTAGTAGGGCGTGACCACCAGCAGCCCGTGCGCACCCTCGGCCGCGCACGCTTTGGCCAGGCGCACGCTGTGCGCGGTGTCGTAGCTGCCGGCGCCGGCCACGACCCGGGCGCGGTCGCCGACCGCCTCCAGCACCGCTCGCAGCAGCGCGAGTTTCTCGGCGTCGGTGGTGGTCGGCGCTTCACCGGTGGTGCCGGACACCAGGACGCCGTCGCACCCGGCGTCGATGACGTGGGTGGCCAGCCGTGCCGCGGCCGCGAGGTCCAGGGAGCCGTCCGGCGCGAACGGCGTCGCCAGCGCGGTCAGCAGGGTGCCCAGGCTCGCGTGGACGTCGACTCCGCCGGTGCTCACGGTCACAGGTTACCTGGCCCCGGCAAGCCCTTTAGCAGCCGCGCGGGTGCGTTGCGCAGGCTGATGGGCGCGGCTCGGGAGTCTCACCCGTCACAGAAAGTTCGGGGTGTGCCGGTGTGCCCACCTCGCAGCGACAATTCCGATAGGCGTTTGCGCCTTGTCGCTCGAAGGCGGGCAAAACATCAGGCGGTTCCATGGTGTGACGGGTATAACGGACGTGACGAACGTGATGGGTGTGACGGGTGTGACGGACTTGACGGACGTGACGGACATGACGGCCGTGACGGACATGGCGGAAGTCGATTGCGGGTCAGGCTTCGGTCGCTAACGGGCTGGTGGCGACCTCGGTGCCGTCGGCCAGCGAGGTGATCTGGAAGTCGGCGAACACCGCCGGAGCGACGTCGACGAGTTGGCGCAGGCAGGCGATGGCCAGCCGGCGGATCTCCACGTCGGCGTGCTCGCTGGCCCGCATCGCGATGAAATGCCGCCACGCCCGATAGTTGCCGGTGACCACGATGCGCGTCTCGGTGGCGTTCGGCAGCACCGCGCGGGCGGCCTGGCGGGCCTGTTTGCGACGCAACACCGCGTTGGGTTGGTCGGCGAACGTGGCTTCCAGCCTGGTCAGCAGTTCGGTGTAGGCGGCCCGGCTGGCGTCGGCGGCGGCGGTGAGGATCTGCTGCAGCTCCGGGTCGTCGTCCAGGCCGGGCGGCACCACGACCTGTGAGTCGTTCTCCGGCACGTAACGCTGGGAGAGCTGCGAGTAGGAGAAGTGCCGGTGCCGGATCAGCTCGTGCGTGCACGACCGCGAGATGCCGGTGATGTAGAACGACACGCCGGCGTGCTCAAGCACCGAGAAATGCCCGACGTCGATGATGTGGCGGATGTAGCCGGCGTTGGTCGCCGTCTTGGGGTTGGGCTTCGACCAGCTCTGGTAGCAGGCCCGCCCGGCGAACTCGGTGAGCGCCTGGCCGCCGTCGGCGTCGGTGCTCCACGGCACGTCCGGCGGTGCGACGAACGTGGTCGTCGCGATCAGCTGCACGCGCAGCGGGGCGGTCTCGGCCACGGGCATCACGATAACCGGGCGCACTACGCGCGTCGGAGCCGCAGCGGCGGGCAAACGGATATGGCCGTGTGTATGCCCATCGGCGCGATGCCGAGTTCCAGCACGCATCGGGTTGCCGTTGAGCATCGTGTCAGGAGCGGCAAACGATGCTGGTTGGCGGAGGTTGGAA
>NZ_JAVKSH010000173.1:0-4211 GCF_039583805.1 Mycobacterium sp.
GCTGGCGAGCCTGACGGATCTGGTGACGGGATTGTCGGTCGCCGCCAGTGATCCCGCAGCGACGATCACCGACGTCGGCAACGCCGCCGCCAGTGTTGTCGCCTTGCTGAATACCCTGCAGCTTTATACAGCGGACCTGGCCGATGCTGTGGTGACCAGCTTGCCCGCCTACGACATCAGCCTGGTCCAGGACAACCTGTCCAACCCGCTCGATGCCATCGGTCTGCCGATTGCGGCGGACACCGGCCTGCTCACGCTGTCGGCCGGCTTCGAATTCGAGTTCATCGGCATAGCGATCACCGCGGCCATCGACGACTTAGCCCCTCTGGTCCCGTAGGGCTTCGCCCGCTCGATCTCCCGGCCGGGGCCGTTGCGGCTCAGCCGGTCTGGGCTTGGCCGCCCAGGAAGCCCGCGATGCCCCGGACCACGGCGTCGGCGTATTTCTGCCGGCCGGCCGGGGATTCCATCAGCGCCAAGTCAGCGGGGTTCTTCATGTTGCCCAGCTCGACCAACACCGCCGGGTATTGCGCCAGGTTCAGCCCGGCCAAATCGGAACGCCCGTACAGGCCGTCCTGGCCGATGTAGTTGGCCGGCGGAATGCCCGAGGCCTGCAGTTGGTCGCGCATGATCCGGGCGAGCTGCACCGACGCGCCGGCCTGCACCTGGTTGAGCGGCGGCGCCGAGTAGTTGATGTGGAACCCGCGCCCGGTCGGTGGACCGCCGTCGGCGTGGATGCTGACTATGGCGTTGGGGTGCAACGCGTTGGCCATCTCGGCGCGCTGGTCCACGCAGGGGCCCAGGGCGTCGTCGTTGCCGCGCGACATGGCGGTGCGCGCGCCCAGCGCGTTGAGCGCGGCGCGGATGCGCAGCGTGGTGTCCCAGGTGAAGGTGTGCTCCGGATAGCCGTCGGCTGCCGACGTTCCGCTGGCCTGGCAGTTCTTGGTGCCGCCGCGGCCGGTGGGCACCTGGCGGCTGATGGACGCGTCGTTGGCTCCGTTGTGGCCGGGGTCCAGGTACACGATCATGCCGGCGATACTGGCGGGCGCTGCGGTGGCCGTCGGGGCCGGCGGCATCGGGGCGGCAGCGAAAACGCCGAGGGCCACCGCGATCCCGACACGCAGGCGAACTGGTACGCGCACCGCACCACCGTAGCTTTCCGCCGTCTAGGCTTGAGTTTCCGCACTGCCGGATCGCCTCGAGTGAAACCGAGCCGAAACCAAGTCGAGACCACGACGCAAGGAGACTGCCATGCAACCCGGTGGCCCGCCCGACATGTCGGCGTTGCTCCAGCAGGCGCAGCAGATGCAGCAGCAACTGCTCGCCGCCCAGCAGCGGCTCGTCAACACCGAGGTGCACGGCACAGCCGGTGGCGGCCTGGTCGAGGTGACCGTGAAGGGCAGCGGCGAGGTGGTGGCGGTCACGATCGACCCCCAGGCCGTCGACCCCAGCGACGTCGAGACCCTGCAGGACCTGATCGTCGGCGCGCTGGCCGACGCGTCGGCGCAGGTCACTGCCATGGCGCAGGAGCAGCTGGGCCCGCTGGCCGGCGGGATGGGCGGCGCGCTGGGTGTTTGAGGGGCCGGTTCAGGATCTGATCGACGAGCTCGGCAAGCTGCCGGGCATCGGACCCAAGAGCGCGCAGCGGATCGCTTTTCACCTGCTGTCGGTCGAACCGGTCGACATCGACAGGCTCACCGCGGTGCTGGCCAGGGTCCGCGACGGCGTGCGGTTCTGCGCGGTCTGCGGCAATGTCTCCGACGACGAGCGCTGCCGGATCTGCGTGGACCCGCGCCGCGACGGCGCTCTGGTGTGTGTCGTCGAGGAGCCCAAGGACATCCAGGCCGTCGAGCGCACCCGTGAGTTCCGCGGCCGCTACCACGTGCTGGGCGGCGCGCTGGACCCGCTGTCGGGCGTCGGTCCCGAGCAGCTGCGCATCCGCGAGCTGCTGAACCGGATCGGTGAGCAGGTCGACGGCGTCGACGTCACCGAGGTGATCATCGCCACCGACCCCAACACCGAGGGCGAGGCGACCGCCACGTATCTGCTGCGGATGCTGCGCGACATCCCCGGCCTGACGGTGAGCCGGCTCGCGTCCGGGCTGCCGATGGGCGGTGACCTGGAATTTGCCGACGAGCTGACGCTCGGCCGCGCGTTGACCGGCCGCCGCGCGATGGCTTGATTGCGGCTTTCCTGTCGTTGAGATTGCACTCAGGGCTGTTGATTCGCGGCGTAATCCACGGCCCTGTGTGCAATGTCAACGTGCGGACGAAGCGCGCAGCCGCTCGCGGCGCAGCAACTCCACTTCGGGCAGCTCCAGCGGCGCCAGCTCACCCACCACGCACGTCAGCAGCAGGTCGGCCAGCTCGGGGTTTCTGGCCAGGCACGGCCCGTGCATGTAGGTGGCGATCACGCTGCCCTGCACCACGCCGTCGACCCCGTCGCCCGCTCGGTTGCCGGCGCCCGTGACCACAACGCCCAGCGGTGACGCGTCGGGTCCGAGGACGGTGCCGCCGCGGTGGTTCTCGAAACCGGTCAGCGGCGCCGTCAACCCGGCCAGCAGCGGTCGACTGACCAGTTCGCCGATGGTGCGCTTGGGCTGCGGCGACGTCGACGCGTCGAGCAGGCCCACCCCGTCGACCCGCTCTCCCGCCGACGTCTCGTACCACTGGCCGAGCACCTGGACGGCCGCGCAGATGGCCAGCACCGGCGCACCCCGGGCGGCCGCACGCTGCAGGCCCGGGTGCCGGCTGAGATGCCGGGTTGCCAGCCGCTGCGCGTAGTCCTCCGCTCCGCCGAGCGTGTAGACGTCCAACGAATCCGGCACCGGATCGGCAAGCGTGATCTCGACGATCTCCGCGGCGATGCCCCGCAACAGCAGTCGTTGCCGCAGCACCACCGCGTTGCCGCCGTCACCGTAGGTGCCCATCACGTCGGGTAGCACCAGCCCGATCCGCACCGTCACCGGGGGCGCTCCAGCCGTCGCTGCAGCTGCAGGAACGCCGTGTAGTTGGCGACGACCTCCACCGGCCCGGGCGGGCACGACGCGATGGCCGCCAGCGTGTCGTGCACCAGGGTGTGCCGCACACCGGCGTACCCGAGCCGCACCGCCAGGTCGGTGCCGCGCTCGCCGGCGGCCACCACCGCAACGTCGTCGAGACGCTCGAAACGCACGTCCCACAGCCAGGACAGGTCTTCGCCGTCGGGTACCTGCCCGTTGACCGAGATGACGACCCCGGCCGTCTGCGTGTCCACCATCGACAGCGCCTCCTGCCAGCCGGCCGGGTTCTTGGCCAGCAGCATTCGGACGTTGTGCTCGCCGAGGCGAACGGTCCGGTAACGTCCGGCGACTTCGTCGACGAGCGACACCGCCGCCACCGCGGCCGCCGGGTCCGCCCCCAACGCGGCGGCGGCGGCGACGGCCTGTGCTGCGTTGCCGCGGTTCACCGATCCGGGCAGGCTCAGCCGCATCGGCAGGGCCAGCCCGTCGGGCCCGTAGAGCGTGTCGTCGTCGAACCACCAGTGTGGGCTGGGCCGCGTGAGCTCGGCGCCGGTGGAATACCAGTGGCCCTGGTCGCGGACGATCACCCCGCCGCTGCGCGGGCAGCTGATCGAGTCGGCCGACCAGCCGCCGCCGGCAGCCACCCACACCACCCCGGCGCGGTCGTAGGCCGCCGACGTCATCAGCACGTCGTCGCAGTTGGCGACCACCACCGCGGTCGGATGCCGGGCCAGGCCGGCCCGCAGCGTGCGCTCGATCACGGCGATCTCACCGACGCGGTCCAGCTGGTCGCGCGACAGGTTCAGCAGGACGACGACGGCGGCGTCTACCGCATCCAGGACGTGCGGGACGTGCATCTCGTCGACTTCCAGCACGGCCAGCGGGGCGTCACGGTCGGCGGCCAGCGCGGCGACCAGGCCGGCATCCATGTTGGCGCCTTCGGCGTTGGTGGCGACTTGCCCCTCGGGGCCCAGCGTTGTCAGCGCGGCCGCCGTCATCCGGGTCGTCGTCGACTTTCCGTTGGTTCCGGTGACGACGACGGTGCGCCGGCCCTGACCCAGCTGACGCAGAAGCGAGCGGTCCAGCGTCATCGCCACCAAACCGCCGATCATCGCGCCTGCGCCCCGGCCGGTCGCCCGCGATGCCCAGCGCACGGCTGAGCCCGCGGCCAGCGCCAGGCGTCCGCGGGCGGTGATCACCCGCGCAGTGTAAG
>NZ_JAVKSH010000174.1:0-4173 GCF_039583805.1 Mycobacterium sp.
TCTTCGACGGTCTGGGCGTGCATGTCGAACCGGCCCGCCATGTCGCGCATGGCGTGCGGGTCGGTCATAAAACGGTTGGGCATGGTGAGTTCCTTCGTGGCTGGTCGTGGGTGCTGGTGGCCGTTGTTGGTCAAGAGTACGGCCTTGCGACGAACGGATGGTCTCAAACGGGTGACATGTTTCCTCTGATCTGCTGGTGATCTGCTAGCCGGCGACGACCGGGCGGGCCATCACGGTGGGCTTGAACCCGTAGCGCGGCGCCCCGAAACCGAAGCCGCCGCGCCCGGCCGAAGCGACCGATGGCATGCCGGCGGGGACGGTGGCCACCGCAGCGCCGTCCTCGGGGGCGGCCGCCCAGCCGGTGCCCGCCAACGTCGCAGAGCCGGTGCCCGCCGAGGTGGCCGCCGACCAGCTCGCCGGCACCGACAGCCCGCCGACCGAGGTCGCCCGGCCCAGGCCCGTCAACACCGGCGCGCCGCCGGAGGCTGTGGTCACGGCGGCGGGGGCGGTCGGGGCTACGGTGCTCGCGGCGGCCGCTCCCGCCGCGCCGCCGAGCCCGCCGATGCCCAAACCGTGGGCGTTCGCCAGCCCGACGCCGGACGAAATACCGGCGAACATGTTCCACGCCCCGATGTTTCCCAGCTGACCGAGGTAGGTCTGCGCTGAGTTCCAGATGCCTATGTTCTCGGTCGAATTGATGAAATCGGTCACGAACCCCGAGAGCCCCGACGAAGACGATCCGGCCGACCCTGCCAGCGGCGACGCCAGCCCCTGCACGGTCGTGGGCAGGCTGGAGACCAGCTGCGACAGCCCCGATTGGGCGCGGGCCTTCGAGACGGCGGCGGCCTGGTGCGCCGGTCCGGCCGGGTTGGTGTCGGGGGTTGGCGAGCTCAGCGGCTGCAATACCCCGGCACTCGCCGAGGAGGCCGCGTACCCGTACATCGCCGCGGCGTCCTGGGCCCACATCTCGGCGTACTGGGCCTCGGTGGCCGCGATCGCCGGCGTGTTCTGCCCGAGGACGTTGGTCGCGACCAGTGCCGCAAGTTGGGCCCGGTTGGCGGCGATCACCGGCGGGGGAACAGTCATCGCGAACGCCGTCGAGAAGGCGGCCGCCGAGGCCATGGCCTGCGCAGCGGCGTGCTCAGCGGCCGCCGCGGTGGCGTGCATCCAGGCCACATAGGGGGCGGCCGCGGTGGCCATCGCCGTCGACGCCGGACCCCGCCACGCCTCACCGGTCAATTCCGCGATCACCGTCTGGTAGGCGGTCGCCGTGGCCGTCAGGTCGGCACCCAAGCTGTTCCACGCCGCCGCGGCGGCCATCATCGGACTGTCGCCGGGGCCGGTGTACATGCGCGCGGAGTTGATCTCCGGGGGTAACGCTCCGAAATCCATGTCGCTGCTCTCTCTCTGTACGTCTGCGGCCCGGCGCTACAGGGGCCGCTACAAGACCGCGGGTTTGGGCATCACGGTGGGCTTGACGCCGTAACGCGGCGCGCCCAAGCCGAACCCGCCGCGCCCGGCCGAAGCCACCGACGGCATCGCCGCCGGCATGGTGGCCACCGGCGCGGTGTGCGGGGCGGCGGCGGTCCAGCCCGCACCCGTCAACGTCGTCGGGACAGCGCCCGACGCCGCGGCGGCCGGCGCAGCCCAACCGGGCGGCACCGACAACCCGCCGACCGAGGACGCCTGACCGACACTGGCCAGCATCGGGGCCGCACCGACGGCGCTGGCGGCGGCCGGCGGAGCCGAAGCTGCCGCCAGAGTTCCCGCACCCACACCGCCCGACGCCGTGGTCGCGACTCCAGTGAGCGCTCCCGGAGCCAAAAAGCCGGAGCTTCCCAGCTGCAGCAGGTCCGAGGCCGCAGAACCGAAATCGCCCAACTGCAAGACACCGAGGATGCCGCTGTTGCTCAGCGCGGCCGGCGCCAGCGCGTACGGTCCGGATGCAGACCCGTTGAGCAAATTGATCAGCCCGCCGAGCCCAGACGCCGACGAACCCGTGGCGGTCGAGTTGGCGGCTTCGGTGGCCCCGTAGGAGCCGGCGCTGATGCCCAGAGTGTGCACGAACATGTCGTGAATCGCCGTGGCCTGGGCGCTGACCTGTCGGTACAGGTTGCCGTAGGCGGCGAACAGGGTCGCCTGCAGCGTGGACACCTCGTCGGCGGCCGCGGGGACGACACCGGTGGTCGGGGTCGCGGCCGCCGCGTTCTGCGCCGCCATCGCCGAGCCGATGCCCTGCAGCTTGCCCGCGGCCGCCATGAGCGCTTCGGGCTGCGTGGTCACGAACGACATCACGTCTCCTCAAGGATCCTCACGGAACCGAGCCGACTGTCGGTCGGCCACTGCGTAGTGACACCACGCTCCGTTAGAAAAGCGCGGCTGTGAGGTTTTGTTGATGATTTCTTGACGTCGGCGCTCGAACTTTTAACGCATTGCTACCGATCCGTGACCCAAAGCCTGAGCGTCAGCCGGACGCAGGCCGAGTCACGGACCGGGGATGACGGCCCGGCATCACACCTCGGACGTGATGACCCGTGCCTGCTAGCCAGCCATGACGGGGCGGGCGATCACGGTGGGCTTGAACCCGTACCGCGGCGCACCGAAACCAAAGCCCCCGCGGTTGCCTATACCCCCGGTGGGCATGCCGCCGGGCATCGCCGCAAGCGTGTGGCTTTCCGGGGCGGCGGCCCAGCCGGTGCCCGCCAGCGTCGCCGAACCTGTGCCCGCGGGGGTGGCCGCCGACCAGCTCGCGGGTACCGACATGGCCCCCACGGTGCCCGCGTGACCCAGCTCCGCGGAGACCGCCGACGTGGTCCCGCTCAGCGCCGCCGAGGTGCTCGCAGCTGTGCCACCACCCAACGCTCCGAGACTGCTCAGCGGACCACCGGGAGCCAACAACGCCCCTAGCCCGCCGAACGGTCCGGCGATACCGTTGGCGGCGTTGCCGCCCGCGCCGGCGAAGTAACCGATCAAGTTCGGAATCAACGTGGACGGGATATACATCGTGGCCGTCGCGGCGCCGGAGGACACCCCGTTCAAGATTACCGACGGGTAGTCGACGGACGAGGCTGCGGCGCTCGCCGCGGTTGCGACACCGCTCAGTCCCGACGTCGACGTCGCCGACTGCAGCGGGGCGGCCAGGCTTTGCAGTGCGGACGGCACGCTCGACATCAGTTGTGCCACCTGCGCGCTGTTGCCTGCGGCGGTGCCCGCGGCCTGGGTGACCGCGGCCGCTTGGCCGGCGACGCCGGCCTGGTTGGTGACCTGCGTCGGGGAGCTAAACGGCGTCAGCTGCGACGCGCTCGCCGAGTTAGCCGCATAGCCGTACATCACCGCCGCATCCTGAGCCCACATCTCCCCGTAGTGGGCCTCGGTGGCCATGATCTCCGGGGTGTTCTGTCCGAGCACGTTGGTGGCCACCAGGGTTGCCAACTGTGTGCGGTTGGCGGCGACCGCTTGCGGGGGCACCGTCATCGCGAATGCTGTCTCGTAGGCTGCGGCTGCCGCCTGGGCCTGGCGGGCCGTCAGCTGCGCCTGCGCCGCCGCCGTGCTCATCCAGGTGATGAAGCGGTGGATCGCGGCCACCATCGCCGCTGACGCCGGACCCGTCCACTCTTCGCTGCTCAGCCTTCCGATGACTGACTCGTAATCACTTGCTACTGAACTTAATTCAGTGGCCAAACCGTTCCACGCGGATGCCGCCGCCATTATCGGCCCGGCCCCCGCGCCGGAATACATGCGGGCGGAGTTGACTTCCGGCGGAAGCATTCCGTAATCGAGCATGACCCTTCTCCTAACCGGCCGCGATCGTGTTGGCGGCCTCGGTGGCCGCGTAGGAGGCACCACATGTGGCCAGCGTGCTGACCAACATCTCGTGGATCGCCGCGGCCTGGGTGCTGAACTCCTGGTAGACAGCGGCGTGCGAGGCGAACTGGACCGCCGTGAGCGCCGAGACCTCGTCGGCGGCAGCCGGGACCACGCCGGTGGTCGGCGCGGCCGCGGCGGCGTTCTGGGCGGACATCGCCGAGCCGATCCCCTGCAGACTGGCGGCCGCGGCCGTCAACGCCTCGGGCTGTGTGGTCACGAAAGACATGGGCATCTCCTCATGGGAAAGAGCCGGCTGCGCAACGCGGTTCGGCCGCAGCTGTGGCTTGGTTCAACTGGACTCATAGC
>NZ_JAVKSH010000175.1:0-4001 GCF_039583805.1 Mycobacterium sp.
TCAAACCGACCGCCTCCTTCGTCTCGCAGGCCCCGTGGTCGTGACGTCGGCGTCCGACTGATTGTTCTGACAATTACCAGTTAAATAAACTCTAGACGACGGCGGGTCCGCCGGCTACTGCCGGTGTTCACCCGTGCCGCCTGCCGGCGCGGATCCCGCTATTCGGGACTTCCGGCCCTACTGTCGACGCGATCGGGCGGCGGATCCTCAAGGGTGCAACCGGCAATCTGGGTGCAACCGGCAATCTGGGTGCAACCGGCAATCTGGGTGCAGCCGGCAATCCGTTGGAGGGCAACGACCGTGCAGCACTTGACGACTCTCGACGCGTGCTTCTTGCACGCCGAGGACTCCGACCGCAACGTCAGTCTCGCGATCGGCGGTGTGGTGGTGCTCGACGGGCCGATGCCCGACCACGATTCGCTGATGCCGACGCTGGCCGCCCGGATCGGCGGCTGCCCGCGGTTGGCGCAGCGGCTGCGCCGGCGCCCGCTCGACCTGGGCGCCCCCGAGTGGGTCGATGACGACAGTTTCGACATCGCCCACCACCTGCGGCGCGTCGCGCTGCCCCGGCCCGGCGAAGACCGGGAGCTATACCAGTTGGTTGCCGACGTGATGGCGTTGCGGCTGGACCGCAGCCGCCCACTCTGGGAGATCTGGGTCATCGAGGGCCTACCCGGCGACCGGTGGGCGATGCTGATGAAAGTCCACCACTGCATCGCCGACGGCATCGCCACCGCCCACATGCTCGCCGGGCTGTCCGACCGCGTCGTCGGTGACAGCTTCGCCGGCGACATCCGGGCCGCGCACGCCCACCGGTCGCGGCCCGGCCCGGCGAGGCCGACGCCGGGCACTGTCGACCCGATGGCCTGGGTGAGCGGTCTGTTCGGTGCACCGGCGGCCGTGGTGAAGGCGGCGCTGACGGCGGCGCGTGGCACCGCCGAGCTGACCGCCGGCCTGCTGCGGCCGGCGGGGTCGCCGCTGAACGGGCCGATCGGCAGCCTGCGCCGCTACAGCGCGGCGCGGGTGTCGCTTGCCGATGTCCGGCAGGTGTGCGACGCATTCGACGTCACGATCAACGACGTCGCCCTGGCCGCGATCACCGAAAGCTATCGCGCGCTGCTGACCCGCCGGGGCGAGAAACCGGCGCCGGAGTCGCTGCGCACCCTGGTCCCGGTGTCGATGCGCTCCACCGACGCCTTCGCGACGACCGACAACCGGGTGTCGGTGATGCTGCCCTATCTGCCCGTCGAGGAGAAGAACCCCGTCGCGCGGTTGCGGGCGGTGCACGCCCGGCTTTCCCGGACTAAGGTCACCGGGCAACGCCAGGCCGTCAGCAGCCTGTTCTCGATGAGCAGCATGATCCCGTTCCCCCTGGCGGCCGCGACGGTGCGGCTGTTGACCCGGCTGCCGCAGCGCGGCGTGGTGACTTTGACGACGAACGTCCCGGGCCCGCGTGAGCCGCTGACGATCATGGGCTGCCCGGTGACCGGGGTGATGCCGATTCCGCCGATCGCGATGCAACTGCGGACCGGGGTGGCGATGCTCAGCTACGGCGACGATTTGTACTTCGGTATCCTCGCCGACTTCGACGCCGTGCCCGACATCGACGAGCTGGCCCGCGGGGTGCCCGTCGCGGTGGCCAGGCTGGTGGCCCGCAGCACGAGACGCCAGCCCGCGCGTGAGCGCCGCGGTCCGAGTCTGGTGACCGCCTGAGGCGACCGGACCCAGCGAGGCCGGTCCGCGACCCCACCCGCGGGGCAGCGGCGGTCAGGCGCCGCGCAGATCGGCGGTGAACGCCCGGGTCTCTTCCCACGTAGGCAGCAGGCCCGCCGCACCGACCTCCGCCAGTGTCGGCGCCACTGCGTCGCGCTCGGACAGAATCGGTCCGCCGTGTTCGTGCGGCCATGCTATCGCCAGCGCGGGGTCGGTGGCGCGAATCGTATGTTCTCGCTGCGGGCTGTATTCCGACGAACACAAGTACATCACTGTCGAATTGTCTTGCAGCGCATAGAAACCATGTGCAAGACCCTCCGATATGTAGACCGATCGGTGCTCTCGGTCGTCGAGCAGCACCGAGACCCATTGCCCGAAAGTCGGCGAGCCCAAGCGGATGTCGGCCACGACGTCGAAAACCGAACCGGACAGGCACGTCACGTACTTGGCCTGGCTCGGTGGCAGCTCCGCGAAGTGCAAGCCGCGCAGCACACCGGCGGACGACACCGAGCAGTTGGCCTGCCGGACATCCAGACGGTGGCCGGCGAACGCGGTGAACTCGCGGTCGGTGAGCCACTCGAAGAACAGGCCGCGTGGATCGGAGTTCAGCCGTGGCGTGATCTCCCACGCACCGGCGATGTCGAGCTCGCGGGCGGTCACTGGCCGCGCTCCTCGTAGCGGGCCTCCACGGCGTCTTTCAGCGGACCCCACCACGATTCGTTGGCGCGATACCACTCGATGGTCGCCCGCAGGCCTTCTTCGAAATCGGTATGTTTTGGCGCCCAACATAATTCGCTGTACAGCATGGATGGGTCGATGGCGTAGCGCAGGTCGTGGCCGGCGCGGTCGGGAACGCGGTCGAAGTCGTCGGGGTCGCGGCCCATCATCGCCAGCAGCGTGCGCAGAACGCAGAGGTTGTCGCGCTCGCCCTCGGCGCCGATCAAGTAGGTGCGGCCGTGCCGGCCCTGCTCGAGGATCCGCCGGACCGCGTCGTTGTGATCGTCGACGTGGATCCAGTCACGCACATTCTTGCCGGCGCCGTACAACTTCGGCCGCCGCCCGGTGAGCACGTTGGTGATCTGGCGGGGGATGAACTTCTCCACATGCTGATACGGACCGTAGTTGTTGGAACAGTTCGAGATCGTCGCGCGCACACCGTAAGACCGCACCCAGGACCGAACCAGCACGTCGGCGGCGGCTTTGGTCGACGAGTACGGACTCGACGGGTTGTAGGGGGTGGACTCGGTGAACCGCTGCGGGTCGTCGAGCGCGAGGTCGCCGTAGACCTCGTCGGTGGAGACATGGTGCAGCCGCACGCCGTGCCGCCGGACGGCCTCCAGGACGGTGAACGTGCCGATCACGTTGGCGCGCAGGAACGGGGCCGGGTCGGCCAGTGCGTTGTCGACGTGGGTTTCCGCCGCGAAGTGCACCACCGCATCAGACTCGGCGACCAGCGCCGAGACCAGGTCGGCGTCGGTCACGTCGCCCTCGACCAGCCTGATGTCGTGTTCGACCGGCCCCAGGGATTCACGGCTGCCGGCGTAGGTGAAGGCGTCGAGCACCGTCACCTTATCGTCGGGATGTTCTCGCACGGCGGTGTGCACGAAGTTCGCGCCGATGAAGCCGGCGCCGCCGGTGACCAGCAGCCGCATGGTCACACCCTAGAGCGTGCCGGGTGCTCAGCTCGCGGGGGTGAGTCCCAGTGGATGCGCCAATGTGCTCAGCGCGCTCACCAGTTCCTCCTCGTTCGAACCGCCCAGCACCTGGATTGCCACGTGATCGGCGCCGGCTTGCAGATGCTGGTCCAGGTGCGCGGCGATCTGATCCGGGGTGCCGTAGGCCACGACGGCGTCGGTGCTGAGCAACACCTTGTGTTCGGGTGCCAAAAACACCGTGTCGCCCACCAGTTGGCGGGCCTGGGCGGTGTGCTCCGGTGTGGTCAGGTACGGATGAGCGCTGGCGCTGCGCCGCGCCGCGAGCTTCAGCATCCGCGGGCCGAGCGCGGCCAGCACCAGGCGATGGGCGGGCACCAGGTAGTCGTCGAGCCGGTCGAGATAGGCCCCCATCGCGTCGTAGGGCTCCCGGCCCAGGCCGACGCCCAGCAGAAAGCGGCCCGGGAGGCGCCGTCGATGCGATGGAACGACCCGGCGACCGGTTCGGCCGCGGCCGTCCCGATGTTGACGATCCCGGTCGCCACCTGCAGCGTGGTCGTCTGCGCGAGGATGGGCTCCACCCAGTCCAGTTCGGCCGCGGCGAGCCGCCCACCCAGACCGCGCCGTAGCCGAGGG
>NZ_JAVKSH010000176.1:0-3982 GCF_039583805.1 Mycobacterium sp.
TTGTAACCCATCTGTCTGCATTGTCTGGGTATCTCCTCTCGAACAGCCGGCCGGCCCCAAATACGGGCCGCCGGGGGTACCTGGTGCTGCTGCAACTAATGATGCTCGCCGAGAAGCGGCGGATTTGTCTCCTTTGGTCGCAGTCAGATCACGGAGTAGCCGAGTCGCTCTGCGGCGCCGGCAAGCCTGGAGACCAAAGCAGGATGGGTGAGGGACAGAGAGATGATCGGACGGCCGGGCATAGCGGTGGCCGCAGGCAAGAAGAGCGCTGCGCACCCGCGGCCGGCGAATCGGCTGTTGCAGCGCACACCATCAAGATCGGGGAAGGCTTCGATGATGGAGCGCGCCCAACGTTGTGTGATCACATGCGGAGCGGTCGAGATCGCGAAGGTTGTCCCCGCTCTGGTTGCCCAGGCCCCGCTGCTGTCGACCGCAAGGTCCAGCAGATGCAACGTCCGGGTGAACGCGAGGCCGGTCAGGTACGGGCGGTCGCGGACACGATCGATGGTGCGATCGCCTTGAAAGGCCTCGGCCAGCGCTGCATCGAGTGCGCCTGCCCCGTACCACACCGCACAGTAGGCATGTTCGCGGGCGGGCTCGGGATGCGGATCGAAGCGCAGCACTGGACCGTAGTGGCGGAATACGTTCCACGCCAATACAAAATCACCTTCCCTACGGTGCCCTCGCCACCAGGTCTCGGACGGCGAGACAGCGCGCAGCTCGTCGTCTCGGATACCGATTTCGCGTAGTCGCGATCCCGGCGGCGGATCAGGCAAAGTGGGGTGAAGCGGGGTGTGGTCAGGCGTCATCGGCTGGCCCAGTCGGCCACTTCAACGAGGCGCAAGACCGGGTCGACGTCGCCGCCGCTTTGCAGCCACTCCAACGAGTTTACGGTCCGACCGTGCAGGGCGAGATCCGGGTGGGGGGTGCGCAGGAACCCCGCTACCGCCACCGGATGCAGGTTAAAGGCCAGCGCGGCGAATACCCGGTCCAAACCGCGAATCTGCTTGTAACGGCCGGCCTGTCTGCGGGTCGGTCTCGAACTGCAGCGCCGGAAACACCCAGGCGCCGTTGTCGTTGATCGCCCACAGCGTTCTGGCGAGCCGGCGCTGGCGTACGCGCGACTCGTTAACGCTCAACGCCGTCGCCACCTCGCGAGCCGTATAGGCAGTGTTGACGAGCAGGGCCATGTGGGCCACAGTGTCTGCGGCGACGCGAGCGTGCGCGTCGGGACCTTCTGTGAAGCCGGCCTCGTCGAGAAGTCGCGCCTCATCGGGGGAGAGTTCTGCACGTCCGCCTCGCCACGGGTCTCCGGTCAATTGCCGCGCGAATGGTCAGGAAGGTGACAAAGCTTGAGCCCGAGCGTTGACATTCGTGTCTCCTGGACGGTGGGCGACGCCGCATCCGGCGCCGGCAAGGCCGGGCCCGTGACGGCGGCGAGCACGCTGCCGCCCCGACCGCGATGTCGACACGATCCAGCGCTTGCAATCCCGCTGACCGCTACCCGGCGACGGGCAGCACAAGGAGAGACACGATGACCTCCCCGCAAGCAACGGACCCGGTGGTCGAGGTGTACTGGCGGCCCGGCTGCCCGTATTGCCGCATGTTGCTTCACCCGCTCCGGCGAAGCGGCCTGAACCTGCGCGAAGTCAACATCTGGGAAGACCCCGAAGCCGCCGCGCGTGTGCGGTCGGTCGCCGGCGGAAACGAAACCGTGCCAACGGTGTTCATCGGCGAGCGCGCCATGGTCAATCCGACTGCGCGGCAGGTGCTGGCCGCGGCCCGCGGCGATAAGACGCCGGCCTCGTGGTGGAGCCGATGGCGGCGGTAATCCCGCTGCGTAGAGTGCCTACCACCGGTCGTCGGTGCGTGGCGGCTCGTCGATGAGGAGGTACGCCGATGCTGCATCGGCCGCGAACTGTGGTGTTCGACGTCGTGGAAACGCTGATGTCGCTGGAGCCGCTGCGGTCGCGGTTCGCCGATGTCGGGCTTGCTCCCACGCTGCTGGATCGCTGGTTGGACCGGTTGCTGCGCGATGGCATGGCGTTGACGCTGGCCGATGGCTATCAACCGTTTCCCGCGGTGGCCGCGGCGGCGTTGCGCACGCTGGCCCGTGGCACGCTCGACGACGGCGCCGTGGGTCATGTGCTGGCCGGCTTCGGCGAGCTTCCGGCGCACCCCGACGTCGAACCAACCATGCGGATGCTGGCTCAGGCAGGGATTTCGATGGTGTGCCTGAGCAACGGCACCGCCGAGGCCACCACCAATTTTCTCGGCCGCAACAACCTTTCGGGCTACGTCGACACGGTCATCAGCGTGGCCGAGGTCACCAGCTGGAAACCGAGGCGGCAGATCTACGACCACGCGGTGCGCATCATCGCCCGGCCCGCCAGTGAGGTCGCGTTGATCGCCGTGCACGCGTTCGACTGTCACGGCGCAAAAAGTGCCGGGTGGGTCACCGGCTGGGCCAGTCGCCTGGAAGGCCACTACGCGGAGGTGTTCACCCCTGCCGACGTCGTCGGAGACGACCTGATCGAGGTCGTGACAAGGCTTCTCGCGCTACCCGCGTAGGGCGCTGCCGCGCAGCCACTGCTCCCAGGGCAGGCTCCAGTCGCCGTTCTGCCATAGTCGCAGCGGGGCTCCACCGGTGTTGACGACCTCGACGACGTCACCCGGGACGGAAAAGTCGTAGAACCAGCGCGCGTTCTCGTGGTTGAGGTTGAGGCAGCCGTGGGTGACGTCGGTGTGGCCCTGCGCCCACCCGGTGGAGTCGAGTTCGTGCAGGTAGACCCCGTCGGTGCTGATCCGCGTCGCGTAGTTGATCGACTCTTTATAGCCGAGCCGGGAATTGATCGGCAGCCCGTAGGTGGAGGAATCCATCACGACCGGGGTGGCCTTGTCCATCACCGTGTAGACCCCGGGCTGTGTCCAAAATGAAACCTGTTCGCCGGCAATGGATTCCGTGCCGCCCATGCCCATCGAAGTGGGCATCGTCCGGACCGGCTGGCCATTTTCGTACACCGAGACCGCTTTGGTGGTGTCGTCGGCCACCGAGACGTGCGAGTCACCGATCACGAACGACACGCGGCCGTCCTCCTGGCCGTACAGGCCGTCACCGACCGCGACGCCGTAGATGGTGGCCGCCACGGTGACCCGGGTGCCCGGCCGGTAGTAGCGCTCGGGACGCCAGTGCGCGTTTTGGTCGTCGGCCCAGTACCAGGATCCGGTGACCGGCGGCGACGTGGTGACCGACAGGTGCCGCTCGGCGGCCACCCGATCGGCGACCGGTTCGTCGAAATGCGCTACCACCACGGTGCCCACCCCGTAGGTGGCTTCGTCGTCGAGAAGGTGACCGCCGGTCGTCAGCAGGTACACCTTGGTCTGATTATTCGGCTGCACGGTGGTGAACGTCGACGTTTGCGTCGCGGTCACGCCGGTCGTGCTGCGACTGTCGACCGTAAGGGTGTATATCATGCCGTATTCGAGCGGCTCGGTGTTTGTCCACAGCAACCGGTCGGGCGTCAGGACGCCGGCGACAAGCGTCCCGGATTCGTCGGCCATCGAGACGGACTCGAGCGTTCCGCCCTCCGCGGCCACGCGCACCGGGACCACTGGGTCCACGTCGAGCGCGTCAGGGGCCACCGACACGGTGACGACGGCGGGTTGTGCAATGACCGGGGTAGCCGACGGTGGCGAATCCGCCTGTTCATGCGTGCAGCCGACAGCGGCGATTGCCGTCGTGACAAGGGCAATCACGATTCGCCAGCGGGGCCGCACCTGGAGTTCCTCCTTCTGCTTTGTCTTTGCTACGCCGACGCTATCGGGTCAGCGGTAGCCGAGACGACGGACCTGTCTTGCTGCTGACACTGTGCGGTGGCGCCGCCGACACCTCGGTGTTCGGCACGACGAGACGCAGACTGTCATCGGCCTGACACACGGCTTCGGACGACGGTGCCCACGCCCTGTATGGTGGCGGCCATGG
>NZ_JAVKSH010000177.1:0-3929 GCF_039583805.1 Mycobacterium sp.
CTCTGGCTGCACTTCACCAAGCACGGCCCGGGCATCACACCGCCGATCATCACCCGCGGCGAGGGTGTGACAATTTTCGACGACGCCGGCAAGAGCTACCTCGACGGGCTGTCGGGGCTGTTCGTGGTGCAGGTTGGGCATGGACGCGACGAGCTCGCGGAGGCCGCCGCGGCGCAGGCCCGCACGCTGGCCTACTTTCCGCTCTGGGGCTATGCCACCCCGGCCGCGATCGAGCTCGCCGAGCGCCTGGCCCGGTATGCGCCGGGCGACCTGAACCGGGTGTTCTTCACCGCCGGCGGCGGCGAGGCCGTCGAAACTGCGTGGAAGCTGGCCAAGCAGTACTTCAAGCTCATCGGCAAACCCGGCAAGTACAAGGTGATCTCGCGAGCGGTCGCCTACCACGGCTCCCCGCAGGGTGCGCTGGCGATCACCGGCGTGCCCGCCTACAAGGCGCCGTTCGAGCCGCTGACACCGGGCGCCGTGACAGTGCCCAACACGAACTTCTATCGCGCACCCGAACCGCTGGACACCGACGGCAAGGCGTTCGGTCAGTGGGCCGCCGAGCGGATCGGCGAGGCGATCGAATTCGAAGGGCCCGACAGCGTCGCCGCGGTGTTCCTCGAACCGGTGCAGAACGCCGGCGGCGCCATCCCACCGCCCCCGGGCTATTTCGAACGGGTCCGGCAGATCTGCGACTCCTACGACGTGTTGCTGGTCTCCGACGAAGTGATCTGCGCGTTCGGCCGGATCGGGTCGATGTTCGCCTGCTCCTCAGATATCGGAGACTTCGGGTATGTGCCGGACATGATCACCTGCGCCAAGGGCATGACGTCGGGGTACTCGCCGATCGGCGCCATGATCGCCAGCGAGAAGCTGTTCGAGCCGTTCGACGACGGCGTGACGACGTTCCCGCACGGCTACACCTTCGGCGGGCACCCGGTGTCGGCGGCCGTAGCGCTGGCCAACCTGGACATCGTCGAGCGTGAGGGCCTGCTCGACCGCGTCCGGCAGAACGCCCCGGCGTTCCGGGCGACGCTGGAGAAGCTCTACGACCTGCCGATCGTCGGCGACGTCCGCGGCGACGGCTACTTCTACGCCGTCGAACTGGTCAAGAACCAGGCCAGCCGCGAGACGTTTACCGCCGAGGAACGCCGGCGGCTGCTGCCGGCGGTGTCGTCGGCGATCTACGACGCCGGCCTGTACTGCCGTATCGACGACCGCGGCGATCCGGCGATCGTGCTGGCGCCGCCGCTGATCAGCGGCCCGGCCGAATTCGACACGATCGAAGCGGTGCTCCGCACCGTATTGTCCGGCCGCGAAAGTGCAACCAGCGACGCGTTTCTCTAGTAGCTGCGTCGCCGAATGCACTCTCGCGGCAAAACGATGACGCCGGCCGGCTCCGGGCGGGTGTGGAAGACGGGCGGATCGTTCGGATCCCACCTCGTCGTCCAGCGTGACGCTGTTGCGACGACCACTTGAGACTGAGCCCGGATTTTCCCAACAGCTGCACGCTCGGCGCCGTGGAACCGCAGCACCGTTCGACTTCTGCAACACCGGCCACAGCGCGGCTCCCGGACAACGAGCCGCCGATCGCCTACCCTGCACACACGATGGCCCTCTCACGTTTCATATCGTGCCTGGCAGCAGTTGCTTTTGTGATGGCGACCGCGGTTGGACTGCCCGCTGCGGCCGCCGAGGGATCATGCCCGTATAAGGTCTCCACTCCCCCGGCGGTCGACTCCTCGGAGGTGCCCGAGGCGGGCGATCCGCCGGTGCCGCTGCCGGTGCCCACCTCACCGGTCGGCGGCAACGCGCTCGACGGCTGCGGGGTCATCACCGCACCCGACACGCCGCCGGTCCCCGGCGACGTCTCCGCCGAGGCCTGGCTGGTGGCCGACCTGGACAGCGGAGCCGTCATCGCCGCCCGCGACCCCCACGGCCGCCACCGCCCGGCCAGCATCATCAAGGTGCTGATCGCGATGGTGTCGATCAACGAACTCGACCTTAACACTGTCGTCGCCGGCACCCCGGAGGACGCCGCCGTCGAGGGCACCAAGGTGGGCGTCGAACCCGGCGGCACCTACACCGTGGACCAGTTGCTGCACGGCCTGCTCATGCATTCCGGCAACGACGCCGCCTACGCGCTGGCCACGCAGCTGGGCGGTATGCCGGTCGCGCTGGAGAAGATCAACACGCTGGCCCGCAAGCTCGGTGCCAGCGACACCAGGGTGGCGACACCGTCCGGGCTGGACGGACCCGGTATGAGCACCTCGGCCTACGACGTCGGACTGTTCTACCGGTACGCCTGGGCGAACCCGGTGTTCGCTCGTATCGTCGCCACCCGGACCTTCGATTTCCCGGGGCACGGCGACCACCCCGGATACCAGCTGGAAAACGACAACCAGCTGCTCGACCACTACCCCGGGGCGCTGGGCGGCAAGACCGGCTACACCGACGACGCCGGCCAGACCTTTGTCGGCGCTGCCGACCGGGACGGCCGGCGGTTGGTGGCGGTGCTGCTGCACGGCACTCGGCAGCCGATCGCGCCCTGGCAGCAGGACGCGCATCTGCTGGATTACGGGTTCGCCACCGCGCCGGGCACCCGGGTGGGGACGCTGATCGAGCCCGACCCGGCGCTGGTGGCCGCCAAGCCGTCGGCTGGGCCCGATCCCGACGCCGCCGCCCAGGCTTCCGCGCCACTGCCGCCGTCCGACGCGGTGGCGGTTCGGGTGGGCGTCGCGGTGATCGGCGCGCTCATCGTGTTCGCGCTGATGATGGTCGCCCGGTCGATGAACCGCCGGCCGCAAGACCAGCGATGAACGGCCTGGCATTTTCCGGGCTGGTCGGCGGCGTCGTCGGCCAGCTCGTTGCGCAGGCCGGGGTCAGCTCGCGGGCACCGGCTGGTCGGGTGCGATAGCTGCGGCCCGATGCCCGGCGTGCCCCTGCTCGCGCCGGCCGAACAGGTAGGGATACCCGATACCGGCGACCAGCCCGCCGACCAGCGGCGCCAACCAGAACACCCACAGCTGGGCGGGCGCGCCGTTGCCGTTGAAGAACGCCCCGCCGGTGGAACGGGCGGGGTTTATCGACGCGTTGGAAATCGGGATCGCCAGCAGGTTGGTCAACGCCAGCGTGAACCCGATGGCCACGCCGGCGAAGCCCCGGGGTGCCCGGTCGTCGGTGGAGCCGAGGATGACGAATAGGAACACCGCGGTCAGCACGATCTCGGCGAGAATCACCGCGCCCAGTGAGTAGCCGCCGGGCGAGTGTTCGCCGTAGCCGTTGGCCGCCATGTTGCCCGTGGCGGTGAAACCCTCCTTGCCGCGGGCAACGACGTAGATCACCAGACCGGCGACCAGCCCGCCGACCCCCTGGACGATCCAGTATCCGGGCAGCACTTTGAATTCCATCCGACGGGCCAGCACTGCCCCGAGGGTGACGGCAGGGTTGAAGTGGCCGCCGGATATGGCGCCGAAGGCGTAGACGCCGGTCAGCACCGTCAGACCGAAGGCGAGCGCCACTCCGAGGAATCCAATGCCGAGCGACGTGCCGTCGGAGACGAACTTCGCACCGAAAACCGCACTGCCACAGCCGCCGAGGACCAACCAGAACGTGCCGATCAACTCCGCTGTCAATCGCTGAAACATCGTCGATGTCGACATTCGGTTACCGCCTTCACCGTTGAACGGGTATCTCGCGTTGCGAGTTAGGGTCGCACAGACACACATCGCGCCATACGTGTTCGTGCACAAATTGTTTCGGGAAAGAGACAAACGCGAATCTAGTGGTCTCGCTCGTCAGTTCGTCGGGATGCCGTGCACCGGGGGTCAGGTCACCGAACGTGAAGCCCTTGAAAAAAATCCGGCCTTGGTTCACGGGGTGGTCGCAACGGCTTCACGTTCGGTGCGGCCGGGCTGAACAGGGTCGAC
>NZ_JAVKSH010000178.1:0-3921 GCF_039583805.1 Mycobacterium sp.
CGCCAACACGCCGTAGGCGGCGTACAACTGAGCACACTCGCACGGGGTTCGTTATCCCGCAAGAACCACAGGTTTCAGACGTCGCTATCACAGTGGGGCGAACGTAAGTGGGAGAATTGAGGCAGTCAGGAGGTGAGGCGTGTGGCGGATGTGCAGCTGCCTGCGAGGTTCGCGTACCTGTTCTGGAATGCCGATATCGATGAGCTCGATGTGGAGCGCGACGGGCGCTACATTGCGTCGCGGCTGCTGATGGCCGATGACGTGGCGGCATGGGGGTGGGCGGTGCGCCACCTGTCGGCAGATGACCTGGCATCGGTTGCATCACTGCGACACGCCACACCGCAACGCAGGGCACTGGCGCGCAACCTTGCGGCGGCCCGGGCAGACAGCGGATGAGCCGCATGTCGGCGGACCTGGAACAGTTCCTACCTTCAGCGACCCGCGCGGCCTGGTCGCGACTGGCGCCACTGGTACCCGACGACGGATACCTGGCCGGCGGAACCGCATTGACCGTGCACCTGATGCATCGGGTAAGCCGAGACCTCGACTTCTTCATCCCGTCGCCATTCGACACCGAGGGGCTCGTGGACGCGCTGGCCGCAGCCGGGTCGTTGACCCCGACGCGACTCGAGGCCGGCACGCTGAACGGCGTCTTCGACGACACAAAGATCCAGTGTCTGGACGCGTCGGGGCAGCACATGCTAGACGAGACGAAGGATGTTGCGGGCGTGCGGGTTGCCGGTATGCGAGACCTGTTCGCGACGAAGCTCGAGGTGATCGCCGACCGCGGCGAACTGCGCGACTATTTCGATCTGCTGGTGATCGAGCAACAGGCTGGCTTGCGCGCTGAGGAGGGGCTGAACCTCTTCGTCGAACGATATCGACCACGAGTCCCGCGCCAAGCTATCGCCAGGATAGTGCTCGGACTGGGGTACCTCGGCGACGTCGCCGACGATCCGACATCGCCGATGCGCCGCGAGGAGATCGAACGGTATTGGCGCCGGCGACAGCCGGAGATCGGCAAGGCGTTCGAGACCCTAGGCGGCTAGCACAGCATCCAGAATGGAATAGAACAAACCCAATCCGTCGTCGGACGGTCCGGTGAGCGCCTCGATCGCATGCTCGGGATGCGGCATCAGCCCGACGACCCGCCCGTCAGCCGAACAGACGCCGGCGATGCCGCGCATCGAGCCGTTGACGTCGTCGTGGTAGCGAAACACCACGCGCCCTTCGCCTTCCAGCTCGTCGAGCACCCGTTCGGCGGCGACGTAGCGGCCTTCCCCGGACTTCAGCGGCACCAGCAGGTCGGCGTCCGGCTCGAAGCGCGACGTCCATACGGTCGCGGTCGAAGTCACCCGCAGCCACGCATCGCGGCAGACGAAATGCAGACCGGCGTTGCGGGTCAGCGCGCCGGGCAGCAGGCCCGCCTCGCACAGCACCTGAAAACCGTTGCAGATCCCCAGAATCGGCAGACCACGGCCGGCCGCGGCGATCACCTCGCCCATCACCGGCGCGAACCGGGCGATCGCACCGGCCCGAAGATAGTCGCCGTAGGAGAACCCGCCGGGCACGACCACCGCGTCGACACCCTTGAGGTCGGCGTCGGCGTGCCACAGGCTGACCGCCTTGGCGCCGACGAAGCACACCGCCCGGGCAGCGTCGACGTCGTCAAGCGTCCCGGGAAAGGTGACGACGCCGATCCGCGCCGTCACGGCGTTTCCCGGCTGACTGTCCAGTCCTCGATCACGGTGTTGGCCAGCAGCGACTCGGCGATCTCGGCCAGCTCGGAATCGTCGACGGTATCGTCGACCTCCAGCTCAAAACGCTTGCCCTGCCGCACATGTGAGATTCCGCTGTGTCCCAGCCGTCCCAGTGCGCCGACGATCGCCTGACCCTGCGGGTCGAGAATCTCGGCCTTGGGCATCACGTGCACCACCACCCGGGCCACCGGCGCTCCTCCCACGATCTGCCAATTCGGCGCCAACTCTACCGGTGCGCGCCGGGCAGCCTTACGGGCACGAGGCGATGTAGGCCGCGCACAGCGGCGCGGTCATCGCGTCCAGAACCTGGTCGTCGGAGATCACCGGCCACGGCAGCTGCGGCGGCGACGACGACCACAGGGTCAGCTCGCTGATGGTGCTGCTCTGCGGCTGCGCTACCAGATAGGTGTGCATGACCACTGGACCGCTGATCACCGCCGCCAGCCGGTCCGGCCCGCCGGTGGTCACCGACGGCGACTCCGCCGGCGCCCCCAGCTGACATCCGCGCAATGCGGCGGCGGCGATACCGAACACCGTCGACGCGTTCTGGCCCCCGCGCGCGGTATCGCCGCGCCAGTGCAGTATCTGTGCCCACAACTGCCACTGACCGTCGGGGTTGACCACCCTCGCCCGGCCGACGACTGCGGAGTCGCGGGTGTCCTGCGCGAACGCGGGGGTGGCGCACAGCTCCTCGAACCGGAACCGCGTCGTCGTGCCGGTCAGCGGCACCGCGGCGGCAGCCAGCGACGGCCACTGGTACGCCGCGTTCAGCGGGACGGCCTCGGGTGCCATCCAGGCGCTGCCGGGAATCCGGTCGCACACCGGCGGGCAGGTCTGCGGGTCCGCGTGAGCGGTAACCGCCCACGTCTGCGCGGCCAGCATGCCGCCGGCGACCAGGATCGTCGTCGCCACCATCCGGATCGGGACCACCTCCCTGAGCGCACAATCGTAGACATGCAGCTGACACATTTCGGCCATTCCTGTCTACTTGCCGACTTCGGTGCGACGGCGATCTTGTTCGACCCGGGCAGTTTCTCGCATGGTTTCGAGGGCATCACCGGCCTGTCCGCGATCGTCATCACCCACCAGCATCCCGACCATGTCGACGTCGAGCGGCTGCCCGCTCTGATCGACGCCAATCCCGCTGCGGCGCTGTACGCCGACCCGCAAACCACCGCCCAGCTGGGCGCGCCGTGCCGGCCGGTACGTCCCGGCGACCAGCTGTCCGTCGGCGACCTGACCATCCGCGCCGTCGGGGGCCGGCATGCCGTCATCCACCCGGAAATCCCGGTGATCGACAACATCTCCTACCTGGTGGGCGACGGTGATCATCCCGCCCGGTTCATGCATCCCGGCGACGCGCTGTTCGTTCCGGACGAGCCGGTGGACGTCTTGGCGGTGCCGGCGGCGGCGCCGTGGATGAAGATCGCCGAGGCTGTCGACTACCTGCGGGCGGTGGCGCCGGCGCACGCGGTGCCCATCCACCAGGGCATCATCGCGCCGGACGCGCGCGGGCTCTACTACGGCCGGCTGTCCGAGATGACCAGCACCGACTTGCAGGTGCTGCCCGAAGAAAGCGCGGTCACCTTCTAACGAGGCCGCTGGACAACCGACTTTCGTCCCTAACCACAACGCTCTGACCTGCTGGTTCGTGGTGCATGATGAGCGAAATCCGCCCTTATTCAGCGCGCTCCTAGGGTGCGGGCGAGCTCTCTCGCGCAGAGCGTTATCGAGTGGGTGGCCTCGGCAAGTCCGGAAAGTTACGGCGTGCAATCTAGCCCGCGGCGCACCGTGGCCATCATCTCGGAGAAGTCGTCGACCGTGGACACCGCTCCGGCGATCTCGCCCGTCTCCAGGTCGATCTTCTGCACAACCGCGCCGGCAAAGAATGCCGGCGCATCGTCGACGCCGATCAGGCCACACCACTCGAACACCGCGGGTGACCGCAACGGTTCCCTGACCGGTGTGCGATGCCGGCTGCCGATGGTCACCAGCACCCGGCCGGGCTCGCTGATCGACAGCTACAAAACCACATAGCCGGCTCCCGGAGCGACCAACGGGGAACGCCTCTCCTTGATCGACGACCACACCCGACAGCACCCGGACGTGCCGGCGACACCGCCGGACCGCCGAAGCCAAACGTCAGCAAAGTCTGACCTAA
>NZ_JAVKSH010000179.1:0-3621 GCF_039583805.1 Mycobacterium sp.
GGCCCGAAGCCTGTCGGTGCCGCGTTCTACCCTGTTAACCATGGCGTTCGCTACCGAACATCCCGCTGACCATGCCCCGGCCGCGCACTCCGAATACCGCGCGGTCGAGGAGGCCGTGCGCGTCGGTGGCCGCTTCGAGGTGGTCAGCCCGCACACCCCGGCCGGTGACCAGCCGGCCGCCATCGACGAGCTGGAGCGCCGCATCAGGGCGGGGGAGCGCGACGTGGTGCTGCTCGGCGCCACCGGCACCGGGAAGTCGGCGACCACCGCGTGGCTGATCGAACGCCTGCAGCGGCCCACCCTGGTGATGGCGCCGAACAAGACGCTGGCCGCCCAGCTGGCGAACGAGCTGCGAGAGATGTTGCCGCACAACGCCGTCGAGTATTTCGTCTCCTACTACGACTACTACCAGCCGGAGGCCTACATCGCGCAGACCGACACCTACATCGAGAAGGACAGTTCCATCAACGACGACGTGGAGCGGCTGCGGCACTCGGCGACGTCGGCGCTGCTGTCGCGGCGCGACGTGGTGGTGGTGGCGTCCGTGTCGTGCATCTACGGACTGGGCACGCCGCAGTCCTACCTGGACCGGTCCGTGGAGCTGCAGGTGGGCTCCGAGGTCCCGCGTGACGGGCTGCTGCGGCTGCTGGTCGACGTCCAGTACACCCGCAACGACCTCTCGTTCACTCGCGGCTCCTTCCGGGTGCGCGGCGACACCGTCGAGATCATCCCGTCGTACGAGGAGCTGGCGGTCCGTATCGAGTTCTTCGGCGACGAGGTCGAGGCGCTGTACTACCTGCACCCGCTGACCGGCGACGTGATCCGCGAGGTCGACTCGCTGCGGATCTTCCCGGCCACCCACTACGTGGCCGGTCCGGAGCGGATGGCACACGCCATCTCGACGATCGAGGAGGAGCTGGCGCAGCGCCTGGCCGACCTGGAACGCCACGGCAAGCTGCTGGAGGCGCAGCGGCTACGGATGCGCACCAGCTACGACATCGAGATGATGCGGCAGGTCGGGTTCTGCTCGGGCATCGAGAACTACTCGCGGCACATCGACGGTCGCGGGCCGGGCACCCCGCCGGCCACCCTGCTGGACTACTTTCCGGAGGACTTCCTGCTCGTCATCGACGAGTCGCACGTCACCGTGCCGCAGATCGGCGGCATGTACGAAGGCGACATGTCGCGCAAACGCAACCTCGTCGAATACGGCTTCCGGCTGCCGTCGGCGTGCGACAACCGCCCGTTGACCTGGGAGGAGTTCGCCGACCGGATCGGGCAGACGGTGTATCTGTCGGCGACGCCGGGTCCCTACGAGCTCAGCCAAACCGGCGGCGAGTTCGTCGAGCAGGTGATCCGGCCCACCGGCCTGGTGGACCCGAAGGTGGTGGTCAAACCGACCAAAGGCCAGATCGACGACCTGATCGGGGAGATCCGCACCCGCGCCGCGGCCGACCAGCGGGTGCTGGTGACGACGCTGACCAAGAAGATGGCCGAGGACCTCACCGACTACCTGCTGGAAATGGGCATCCGGGTGCGTTATCTGCATTCCGAGGTCGACACGCTGCGCCGGGTCGAGTTGCTGCGCCAGCTGCGGCTCGGCGACTACGACGTGCTGGTCGGGATCAACCTGCTCCGCGAGGGCCTCGACCTGCCGGAGGTGTCGCTGGTGTCGATCCTCGACGCCGACAAGGAGGGCTTTCTGCGGTCGTCGCGCAGCCTGATCCAGACCATCGGCCGCGCCGCCCGCAACGTCTCCGGTGAGGTGCACATGTACGCCGACACCATCACCGACTCGATGAAAGAGGCCATCGACGAGACCGAACGCCGCCGGGCCAAGCAGATCGCCTACAACCAGGCGAACGGAATCGACCCGCAGCCGCTGCGCAAGAAGATCGGCGACATCCTCGACCAGGTCTACCGCGAGGCCGCCGACACGGAGGCGGTTGAGATCGGCGGCTCCGGACGCAACGCATCGCGTGGCCGTCGCGCGCAGGGCGCGCCGGGCCGGCCGGCCGGTGCCGGCGTCGTCGAGGGCCGCGACACCGCCGGCATGCCGCGCGCCGAGCTGGCCGGCCTGATCACCGACCTCACCGAACAGATGATGGCCGCGGCCCGGGACTTGCAGTTCGAGCTGGCCGCACGCATCCGCGACGAGATCGCCGACCTGAAAAAGGAACTGCGCGGCATGGACGCCGCCGGCCTGAAGTGACCGACGTCGCGAGCACCACCGGCGGTTGGCGTGCGCTGCTGGGCCGCGCGCATCTGGGAACCGCGACGCTGCTCGCCGGCGGTGTCGCGCTCTACGCCACCACCGAGTTCCTGACCATCAGCCTGCTGCCCAGCGCGGTCGCCGACATCGGCGGCGAGCAGCTGTACGCCTGGGTGACCACCCTCTACCTGGTCGGCTCGGTGATGGCGGCCGCCGCGGTCTACCCGGCATTGCAGCGGTTCGGTGCCCGCGCGTCGTATCTGCTGGGCCTGGTGGTGTTCGCGGTCGGCAGCCTGGTCTGCGCGGCCGCTCCCGGCATGGCCGTGCTGCTGGCGGGCCGCACGCTGCAGGGCGCGGCCGGCGGCCTGCTGGCCGGGCTGGGGTACGCGGTCATCAGCGCCGCGTTGCCGCGGGTGTTGTGGACCCGCGCTTCGGCGCTGGTGTCGGCGATGTGGGGGGTGGCGACGGTGGCCGGCCCGGCGGCGGGTGGGTTGTTCGCCCAGTTCGGGCTGTGGCGCTGGGCGTTCGGCGCGGTGGCGGTGCTGGCCGCCGGGATGGTCGCGCTCGTTCCCGCCGTGCTGGCCGCGGGCCGTGTCGACCCGGGCGACGCGACACCGGCGCCGCGGGTCCCGGCGTGGTCGCTGCTGCTGCTGGGCGCCGCCGCGCTGGCGGTCAGCGCCGCGGCCCTCCCGCGCGACGGCACCGCGACCGCCGGGTTGCTCGCGCTCGGCGCGTTGCTGGTCGCGGCGTTCGTGGCGGTGGACCGGCGGTTGCCGGCGGCGGTGTTACCGCGCAGCGCCTACAGCGCGGGTCCGCTGACCTGGATCTACCTGAGCATGGCGTTGCTGATGGCCGCCGCGATGGCCGACATGTACGTGCCGCTGTTCGGGCAGCGACTGGCGCACCTGACGCCGGTCGCGGCCGGCTTTCTGGGTGCGGCGCTGGCGGTCGGCTGGACGGTCAGCGAAATCGTCAGCGCGTCGCTGACCAACGCCCGGCACATCGCCCGCCTGGTCGCCGCCGCGCCCGTGATCGTGGCTGTGGGCCTGACGCTGGGTGCGGTAGCCCAGGTCGACAACGCGCCGGCCGGCGTCGTCGCGCTGTGGACGTGTGCGCTGCTGATCACCGGGACCGGGATCGGCGCGGCGTGGCCGCACCTGTCGGCGTGGGCGATGGCCTGCGTCGACACCGACGGCCGTGCGGCCGCGGCCGGCATCAACACGGTGCAGCTGATCTCCGGGTCGTTCGGCGCCGGCCTGGCCGGTGTCGTCGTCAACAGCGCGGGCGGCGGCACGGCGCAGGCGGCCCGCTGGCTGTTCGCGGTCTTCGCCGCGGCGGCGGTGCCGGGCGTCCTCGCGTCCTACCGGTCCACCCGCGGGCAGGACCGCGCGCTAGTGTCGGCTGCATGG
>NZ_JAVKSH010000180.1:0-1711 GCF_039583805.1 Mycobacterium sp.
CCGATGCTGGGCCAGACCCCGATGCTTCCGGGTCAAACCCCAACACTGCCCGGCCAGACCCCAACACTGCCCGGCCAAAGCCCGATGCTGGGCCAGACCCCGATGCTTCCGGGTCAAACCCCAACACTGCCCGGCCAGACCCCGACGCTGCCGGGTCAAACCCCGGCACTGGGCCAGACCCCGACGCTGGGCCAGACCCCGGCGCTGCCCGGCCAAACCCCCGCAGCGCCCGACGCAACCTCGGCGCTGCCCGGCCAAACCCCGGAACTGCCCGGCCAAACACCGGCAGTGCCCGGCCAGACCTCGGCGCTGCCGGGACAGTCCAGCGCACCGCTGACCCCGGACACCAGCCCAGTGGTGTAGCCGGTTGGGCGTACTCCATCGCCGCGTGAGAGACTGGCCTGCCGCCGCGACCGCAAGGAGGATCAGTCATGGCCAAGCGTGGCCGGAAGAAGCGCGACCGTAAGCACAGCAAGGCCAACCACGGCAAGCGGCCGAACGCGTAGCACGGCCGCTGCGACCGGCCACCCTATCTGCGGATGATGGTGGTCCGGCTGATCTCTAGCTGCAACCGCTCGCGAAGACCCTCGGGCGCTCTGTCGCCACGACACTTGGTGGCGATCAGCACCTTGATCCGCTCTTCGATCCCGTAGTGCTGGAAGCACCCTGGGCATTCCTCCAGGTGCCGGAGCAGTTTCTGGCGAGTCTCCGGGGTGCATTCGCCGTCGAGCAGGCTCCAGACCTCGGCGATCACTTCCGCGCAATCGACCTCGGCGCCCGCTTCACCGCCGGCTGTTGCGTCGTTCGAGCCTGACGGGCGGGAGAACTCGGTCACCTCGGCACCCCTTCGGCCTCCTGGTCACCGCGGATCAAACCCCGCTCCTTGGCCACGTCGGCCAATAAACCACGCAGCTGGCGCCTACCGCGGTGCAGCCGCGACATGACCGTTCCGATCGGCGTATCCATGATCTCGGCGATCTCCTTGTACGGAAAACCTTCCACGTCGGCGTAGTACACCGCCATCCGAAACTCTTCGGGCAGCGCCTGCAGCGCTTCTTTGATCTCGATGTCCGGCAGCGCCTCCAAAGCCTCGACCTCCGCCGAACGCAGACCGGTCGAAGAGTGCTCCGCACTGGCCGCCAGCTGCCAGTCGGTGATCTCATCGGTCGGATACTGCGCGGGCTGGCGCTGCTTTTTGCGGTAGCCGTTGATGTAGGTGTTGGTCAGGATGCGATACAGCCAGGCCTTGATGTTGGTGCCCTCCCTGAAGGAGCGAAACCCCGCGTAGGCCTTGACCATGGTCTCCTGGAGGAGGTCTTCGGCATCGGCCGGATTGCGCGTCATCCGCAGCGCACCCCCGTAGAGCTGGTCCAGCAGTGGGATCGCATCTCGCTCGAAACGCGCCGACAGCTGCTCGTCGGTCTCTTCAGCCGCAGTCGACGCGAAGAGGTCCGCCATCTCCGACCCGGTTGCGCCATCGACGTCGGCCATCTCGACTGTCACAGTCCCTTCCGTCGGGGAATCACCGAACCGGCCCGGCACCACCAGACGGCACAGGCACTGAGTCAACACCACACTGCCAACACCCAATCCAAAGGGTCAACACCCAATCTAAAGGCTACAACCGACATTGTCTGCCGCGGTCTGCGTCTGCCGCGGTCTGCGTCTGCCGCGGTCTGCGTCTGCCGCGGTCTGCGTCTGCCGCGGTCTG
>NZ_JAVKSH010000180.1:1811-3613 GCF_039583805.1 Mycobacterium sp.
GTCTGCCGCGGTCTGCGTCTGCCGCGGTCTGCGTCTGCCGCGGTCTGCGCACCTACCGCGGCGAAGTCAGCGAGTCGCCTGGCTCAACGGCATCAACCACCGTCGTATTTCCGGTGAAGGTTCGACCGAGCGCAATCCACACGGGACCGCTGATCGGGCGTCGACGGGCGCGGCGCTACTGTGACGGTCATGTCTCTGACCGGCAAGACCATGTTCATCTCGGGCGCCAGCCGCGGAATCGGCCTGGCGATCGCCACACGGGCCGCGCGCGACGGCGCCAACATCGCGCTGATCGCCAAGACCGCCGAGCCGCACCCCAAGCTGCCGGGAACGGTCTACACCGCGGCCAAGGAGCTCGAGGAGGCCGGCGGGCAGGCGCTGCCGATCGTCGGGGACATCCGCGACGGCGACTCGGTGGCGGCCGCGGTGGCTCAGACCGTCGAGCAGTTCGGCGGCATCGACATCTGCGTCAACAACGCCTCGGCGATCAACCTCGGGTCGGTCACCGAGGTGCCGCTGAAACGCTTCGACTTGATGAACGGCATCCAGGTGCGCGGCACGTACGCGGTGTCACAGGCCTGCATCCCGCACATGCAGGGCCGGGCCAACCCGCACATCCTGACGCTGTCGCCGCCGGTGCTGCTCGAGCCCAAGTGGCTCACGCCGACGGCCTACATGATGGCCAAGTTCGGGATGACGCTGTGCGCGCTGGGTATCGCCGAGGAGCTGCGCGACGACGGGATCGCCTCCAACACGCTGTGGCCGCGCACCCTGGTCGCCACCGCCGCCGTCCAGAACCTGCTGGGCGGCGACGAGGCGATGGCGCGGGCCCGCAAGCCCGAGGTGTACGCCGACGCGGCCTACGTCATCCTCAACAAGCCGGCCCGCGAGTACACCGGCAACTCGGTGCTGTGCGAGGACGTGCTGGTGGAGTCCGGGGTCACCGACCTGTCGGTGTACGACTGCACCCCGGGCGGCCAGCTCGGCGTCGACCTGTGGGTGGAGTCGGTCAACCCGCCGGGGTATGTCCAGCCGTAGCGCGACACCGGCACTTGCGGCGCTGTGCGCCGCGGGTGTGCCGCCCGAGGTGGTGACGTTCGCCCCTGATCGGCGGGAGAATTCGTTCGGCGACGCGGCCGTGCACGCGCTGACCAAGGCGTACGGCGTTGCGCCGGAACAGATCTACAAGACACTGATCATCGCGGTGCCGCACGGCCTGGCGGTGGCGATCCTGCCGGTGCCGTCGCGGCTGTCGTTGAAGGCCGCCGCCGCCGCGCTGGGGGTTCCGCGGGCGACGATGGCCGATCCGCTCGGCGCGCAACGCGCGACGGGCTATGTGACGGGCGCTATTTCGCCGTTCGGGCAGCGCCGGCGGCTGCCCACGGTCGTCGACACCGCTGCGCCGGCCTGGGACCGGGTGTACTGCAGCGCCGGCCGGCGCGGTTGGGACGTCGCCGTCGCCCCGGCGGACCTGATCCGGCTCACCGCCGCGGTGACGGCGCCGATTCAGGCCTGACCCAGCAAGGCGTGCATGCTGTCGGCGAACGCGGCGGTGGTGAAACAGACGGGCTCGGCGAACTCGTCCAGGGCGAGCGCGTCGTTCCAGACGGCGGCGCGGCGGAACGCAGCAGCGGCGTGGTCATCGCCACCGTGCGCCGGCAGCGTGGCGACTCGTGCGCACCACTCGTCGGCCATCGCGAGAAGCTCCTCGTAGTGCATCAGCACCAGTCGACGGGCTGGCCGCCGGCAGGGCCGTGATCGTCCCCGGCGTGTTCAACCGGGCAGCCACGGCGATCTACCAC
>NZ_JAVKSH010000181.1:0-3611 GCF_039583805.1 Mycobacterium sp.
CACCGAAGACGAGGACTGGGACTTCTGACGCCGCCGGCGGCACGTCCGGTGAACGGCCTGTGAACTGTCGAAGTCCTGTCCCGTGTAGCCGTGGCGCAGCTGACCCGCCGGTACGACACTAGATCGCGTGGCCACGACGTCGTTTCTGGAATCGGTGCTGCGCTGGCTGCGGGCCGGCTACCCCGACGGCGTGCCCGGACCGGACCGGGTGCCGTTGCTGGCGCTGCTGCGCAGCACGCCGCTGACCGAGGAGCAGGTCGCCGACGTGGTGCGCAACATCACTGCGGCCGAGTCAAAAGCGTTGGCAGACGGCCAGATTGACCGCGACGAGATCGCCGAGTTCATCTCCGACATGACCCAGTACGACGCCGGGCCGGAAAACATCCAACGGGTAGCGGGCACGCTGGCCGCCGCCGGGTGGCCGTTGGCGGGTGTCGACGCTGCAGGTTAGAGCGTCGCCGTGTCGATGACGAACCGGTAGCGCACGTCGCTGGCCAGCACCCGTTGGTAGGCCTCGTTGACGTAGTCGGGTTCGATGACCTCGATTTCGGGTGTCACGCCGTGCTCGGCGCAGAAGTCCAGCATCTCCTGGGTTTCCGGGATGCCGCCGATGTTCGAGCCGGTCAGGCTGCGCCGCATCAGGGCCAGCGCGAACGCCGGCACTTCCATCGGGTGCTCGGGGATGCCGAGTTCGACCAGCGTGCCGTCGACGTCGAGCAGCTTGAGGTACTGGCCGAGGTCAAGGTTGGCCGACACGGTGTTCACGATCAGGTCGAAGCTGTTGCGCAGCTTCTTGAAGGTGGCGCGCTCGCTGGTTGCGTAGTAGTGGCTGGCGCCCAGCCGCAGGCCGTCTTCCATCTTCTTCAGCGACTGCGACAGCACCGTCACGTCGGCGCCCAACGCCGCGCCCAGCTTGACGCCCATGTGGCCCAGGCCGCCCAGCCCGATCACCGCGACCCGTGTGCCGGGCCCGGCGTTCCAGTGCCGCAGCGGCGAGTACAGCGTGATGCCCGCGCACAGCAGGGGCGCCGCGGCGTCCAGCGGCAGCGAGTCGGGGATGCGCAGCACGTAGTTCTCGTCGACGACGATCGCGCCGCTGTAGCCGCCGTAGGTCGGCTGGCCGTCGCGGCCGACGCCGTTGTAGGTGGCGATCATGCCGCTGCCCGTGCAGTACTGCTGCAGCCCGGCCAGGCAGCTGGGGCACTCGCCGCAGGAGTCCACGAAACAGCCCACCCCGACCCGGTCGCCCACCGTGAAGGTGGTCACCTCGGCGCCCACCGCGCTCACCACGCCGGCGATCTCGTGGCCGGGCACCACGGGGTAGTTCGGCCGGCCCCATTCGGCTTTGACGGTGTGGATGTCGGAGTGGCAGATGCCGGCGAACTTGATATCGATGGCCACGTCGTGCGGGCCGGGGTCGCGGCGGGTGATGGTGGTCTTGGTCAGCGGCTCGGTCGCCGAGGTGGCAGCGTACGCGGAAACAGTGTTCATGGGTAACCCTCTTCGGTCTCGACAGTCTTCTTACATAGTCTACTTACATAGCCTAGCGAAGTAAGTTTGGCGGCGCGAGCAGGGTGCCCGCCGCACACCGGCGGGCGACCAGGGCGATCAGTTGATCGGGGCGTTGACCCAGCGCAGGTCGTCGACGATGCCGCGGGCCGCGACGATGTTGTCGCCGGTCTGCCAAATCTCGTTGTTGACAACGAAAACCCGGTTGTCGCGGTTGGCTGAGAGCCGGCGCCACGGATCGCTGTCGAACACCGTCGGGGCGCGATCCCTGGCCGCCGGCGACGCGAACGACACGTACACGACGTCGGCGTCGGCGGCCGAGAAATCCGGGTGACCCGCCAGGTCGGCGTCGGTGGTGCCGACCTCGACGTAGGGCTTGTCGGTGAAACGCTGCGAACCCGGCCGTTCGACCCCGACCAGGGCCACCACGCTGGCGGGGAAGTTCACCGCGCCGTAGACCCGCATGGTGTTTTCGGTGAGCTGCACGATCGACACCTGGTAGTGGGCGGCGTCGTGCGTGGCGCCGGTCTCGCGGGCCTGCGCGGTGAAGTCGTCGAGCAGCGCGTCGGCGGCGGCCCTGCGCCCGGTGGCGGCGCCCACGCCGCGCAGGTTGTCCTGCCAGTCCGCCCCGGGCGGCGCGGTGAACACAGTCGGCGCGATCGCGGCCAGCGCGGGATACATCTGCGGTGTCAACCCTTGCGAGCCGAGGATCAGGTCGGGATCGGCGGCCGCGATGCCGGCCAGGTTCGGTGCGCTGCGGGTGCCCACACCCGGTAGCCCGTGCACGACCGAGCCCAGGTAGGACGGCTGGCTCGACGAGCCGTCGGGCAGGGCGGCGGCGACGATGCGGGTCTGCAGTCCGAGTGCGCACAGCGCGTCGAGCTGGTCGCCGGAGAGCACGACGATGCGCTGCGGGTCGGCGTGCACCTGGGTCACCTCGGGACTGACGCCCGCGGCGTTGTGCACGGTGCGCATCGGCGGCCCGGCGTCCGGCTGGGCCGGCTGCGACGCGCACGACTCGTCGGGGCGGCGCTGATTGCCCAGCACCCCCGCCCCGGCGATCTGGGTGGTGCTGGTGATCACCGAACGCGCCGGGGGCGGGGCCCCGCCGGACGTGCAACCGGCGACCCAGACCGCCAGTGCAGCTGCGGCTATCGTGCGACCCGGACCGCCCAACAGCACAAGCTCGACGCTAACACCCCGCCGAGGTCGGCCCGCAGGTGTACAAGCACGTAAACGTAATACGACAGTTTGTAGGACCCCTTCCGCATCTGCCGCCCGGACGGGCTAAGATTCGGGGTAATCCCGAGACGCCCTGCCCGATGTTTGGAGGAGCTGTTGACCACCGAAGCGCCCCCCTTAGCAGAACTCGAGGCCGATCGCCCGTTCCCGGCCCGGACCGGCCCTAAGGGAAACCTCGTCTACCGGTTGGTGACCACGACCGATCACAAGCTGATCGGCATCATGTACGTCGTCACCTGCTTCGTCTTCTTCTTCATCGGCGGCCTGCTGGCGCTGCTGATGCGCACCGAACTGGCCGCACCAGGGCTGCAGTTCCTGTCCAACGAGCAGTACAACCAGCTGTTCACCATGCACGGCACGATCATGCTGCTGCTGTATGCCACCCCGATCGTGTTCGGGTTCGCCAACCTGGTGCTGCCGCTGCAGATCGGTGCCCCCGACGTCGCGTTCCCACGGCTGAACGCCCTCTCCTACTGGCTGTTCCTGTTCGGGGCACTGATCGCCTCCGCCGGATTCATCACCCCCGGCGGTGCGGCAGATTTCGGCTGGACGGCCTACACGCCGCTGTCCAGCGCGATCCACTCCCCCGGAGCCGGCGGCGACCTGTGGATCGTGGGACTGATCGTCGCCGGGTTGGGCACCATCCTGGGGGCGGTCAACATGATCACCACGGTGGTCTGCATGCGCGCGCCCGGGATGACGATGTTCCGGATGCCGATCTTCACCTGGGGCATCCTGGTGACGTCGATCCTGGTGTTGATGGTGTTCCCGCTGCTGACCGCCGCGTTGTTCGGGTTGGCGGCCGACCGGCACCTGGGCGCCCACGTCTACGACCCGGCCAACGGCGGGCCGATCCTGTG
>NZ_JAVKSH010000182.1:0-3472 GCF_039583805.1 Mycobacterium sp.
CCGGCTGCGCCGGGCTTGCGACCGGCGGGGTTGTGCGATGGCGGCCCGCTGCGCCCGGCTGCGCCGGGCTTGCGACCACCATGGGACCATCGGCGGATGGAGGTGTCGGGCGGGCGGCCCTCGGGCGGGGCGCTGTCGTGGCCCCGGGTGCTCGCAACCCTGACGGCGGGGCAGCACCTGGCCCGCGGGCAGGCCGCCTGGGCGATGGAACAGATCATGACCGGCGCCGCGACCCCCGCCCAGATTGCCGCGTTCGCGGTGGCGGTGACGGTGAAGGTCCCGACCGCGGCCGAGGTGGGCGAACTGGCCGATGTCATGCTGCACCATGCGCGCCCGCTGCCCATCGACGAGGTCGGGACCGACACCGTCGACGTGGTCGGCACCGGCGGCGACGGAGTCAGTACGGTCAATCTGTCCACCATGGCGGCGATCGTGGTGGCGGCCGCCGGCGTGCCGGTGGTCAAGCACGGCAACCGGGCAACGTCGTCGCTGGCCGGCGGCGCCGACACGCTGGAGGCGCTCGGGGTGCGCATCGACCTGAGCCCCGGCCAGGTCGCGCGAAGCGTCGCCGAAGTCGGGATCGGGTTCTGCTTCGCGCCGCGGTTCCACCCGTCCTACCGGCATGCCGCCGTGGTGCGGCGCGAGCTGGGCGTGCCGACGGTGTTCAATCTGCTTGGGCCACTGACCAATCCGGGCCGGCCGAGCGCCGGTCTGATCGGTTGCGCGTTCGCCGACTTGGCCGAGGTGATGGCCGGGGTGTTCGCGGCGCGGCGGTCCAGCGTGCTGGTGGTGCACGGCGACGACGGCCTCGACGAGCTGACCACCACCACGACCAGCACGATCTGGCGGGTGCAGGCCGGCACCGTGGACAGGCTGACGTTCGATCCGGCCGGATTCGGCTTCGCCCGTGCCGAACTCGACGACCTGCTAGGTGGCGACGCAGCGGCGAACGCGGCGGAGGCGCGCGCGGTGCTGGGCGGCGCCAAGGGCCCGGTCCGTGACGCCGTGGTGCTCAACGCGGCGGGCGCCATCGTGGCCCATGCCGGATTATCCAGCCGCGCCGAGTGGCTTCCGGCCTGGGAGGACGGGCTGCGCCGCGCCGCCGACGCGATCGACAGCGGGGCGGCCGAACAGCTGCTCACGCGATGGGTGCGGTTTGGTCAGCAGCTCTGAGTCGCCGACGTCCGGTTGGTGATGCGGCCCGCCGGGCGGGACGGCGATACCGCAGGTAGGGCTTACCGACTGGGCGGCGGCAGCCCGCGCCGAGCGGGCCGCCGCCGCCCAGTCGGCCCACGGGCCCGCGGATCGCAGCGGCTCGGCCCAGCCGGCACCGTCGCCGCCGCCGCGACAACTCACGACGCGCACCCCGGGCGCCGTCAACCAGCGCGCGATCAGCGCCGTCTCCTCGACGAGCGCGCCGCCCAGCGGACCGGCCCGCGGCAGGATCGCCTGGGCGCCGGCCGCAATCGCGTCGACGACCGGCATCGGCGGCACGCCCCGGCCGGCGACACCGGCCGCCGCGAGCTGGCCGTAGCGGACGACGACGAGCTGCCAGCCGCCGCGCCCGTCGGGCGCGGCGGCCGCCAGCTCGGGCAGCGCGGCCAGCGCACGCAGGCGCTGGCCGCGCCAGAGCACCTCGACCGTGGCCATGGCGTGGTCCCGCAGCCGGGCGGCGCTCTCGTAGCGGCCGCGATCGGCGAGCCTGGTGATCTGGTCGACCACGGCGGCCAGCGCGGTGTTGTCGTGACCGTCGATCAGTGCGGCGGCCCGCTCGACCGCGGGGGCGTAGCGAGCGGCGGTCGCGTCGCGGTCGGCCGGACACGGCGACACTTCCCGGGGCGGGCAGGCCGGCCCGTGCAGCGCCGAACGCGCCAGCCGGGCGGTGCAGGTGCGCACCCCGGTGAGGCGTGCCAGCAGCGCGGCGGTGTCGCCGGCGTCGGCTTTGGAGCGGAAGGGGCCGACCGCGCGGTCCTGTCGCGGGGTGCGTACCACCGACAGCCGCGGGAAGGCCTCATCGGTGATCGCCACCCACCACCAGCGGTGCGGGAACCTCGAGCGGCGGTTGTACGGCGGGGCGTGCGCCGCCAGCAGCCGCAGCTCGCGGACACCTGCTTCCAGCGGGTGCGCGCATTCGACGTGCTCCACCGCGGCGGCGAGGGTGACCATGTCCTTCATCCGGCGACGGGGGTCTGCGCCGTTGAAGTATTGAGTTACCCTGCGCCGCAGGTCGATTGCCGTGCCGATGTAGAGCACCTCTGCGCTCGGCCCGCGGAACAGGTACACGCCTGGCCGGTGCGGCAGCGCGTCGGCCAGCACGCGCTTGCGACGCTGGGCCGGCGCCACGTCGGGCAGATACGAGCGCAGGTCGGCGTGGGTGTGAACGCCCTGGTTGCCCACCCGCTCGATCAGCGCGTGCAACACGTCGACGGTGGCGCGGGCGTCGTCGAGGGCGCGGTGGGTGGGCTCGGTGGCGACACCGAGCAGTCGCGCCAAGGAGGCGAGCCGCACGCTGGGAGCCTCCTCGCGACTGAGCACCCGGCGGGCCAGCCGAACCGTGCACAGCACCGGCGGGCGCGGCCAGTCGATACCGCACTGCTCGGCGGCGGCCCGCAGGAAGCCCACGTCGAAGCCGGCGTTGTGAGCCACCAGCACTGCGCCCCGGGCGAACTCGAGGAATGCCGGCAGCACGGCGCTGATCGTCGGCGCGTCACACACCATCGCGGTGGTGATGCCGGTGAGCCGCACGATCTGCGGGGGAATGCGGCGTTGCGGGTCCACCAGGGTGGCGAACTCGCCCAGCACCTCCCCGCCGCGGACCTTGACCGCGCCGATCTCGGTGATGGCGTCTGCGTCGACGCCCCTCGAGCGCCCGCCGGTGGTCTCGAGGTCCACCACGACGAAGGTGGTGTGCCGCAACGACAGCTCCGCATCCTCGTCGGGGTCGGGAAGGCGCAGCTGCATGGTCGAGACATTAAGCGGCCGCACCGACACGGCCGGGATTCGGCGCGGCGTGTTCCCAGGGACGCGGAACCTGTCGGTGGGCGCGGTTAGGGTGCCGGCAGAGAAGACCGAGAACGGCGAAAGGACCAAGCAGATGGCACGAATCGGCAGCGCTGACGGCGAGGAACCAGGTCCGCCCCGGCCGACGGGATCGGTGGTGATCGACTGCGACGGCTGCGCGGTACGCGGTCCGGCGTGCCGCGACTGTGTGGTGAGCGTGTTGCTGGGAGTACCGGAGAGCCTGCGGGAGGACGAACGTGCGGCGTTGGAGGTGCTCGCCGAGGTGGGCCTGGCCCCACGACTGCGCCTGGTGCCGGTCCGCCGGCCGCGTCCGGGGTTACCAGCTGTTGCGGGTTGAGTGGTCGGTGGTTGTCGGTGGTGTGCTGTAGGAACATAGGTGTGAATTTGGCGGTGTGGGCTGAGCGCAACGGTGTTGCGCGGGTGAGCGCGTATCGCTGGTTCCACGCTGGCC
>NZ_JAVKSH010000183.1:0-3418 GCF_039583805.1 Mycobacterium sp.
AGCTATTCGTCGAGTGTGCGGTTTGCTACGCCAGCGCCGGCGCGTCGCGTACGAAATCGCACACTCGACAGATTTTCAGGTGCTCACACCGGAGCGCGGCACCGACCTTGCTTACGCTTGTCGCGCAGGGCATGAGCTCGTGACCGCCGACACCGTGTCACCGCATCTTGTCTATGCATCGAATGTCGGTCACAACGGGTGACACGGCGTAGCCGCGCTGACTTCGTGACGGCCGGCGAGCGCGTCAGTCTGCGGACGCGCGCCGTCATGAGAATGATCGACGCGATTGCCGTTGCGGCGCAGAGCCGACCGGACAGATGCGGGGAGATCGGTTTCGACGACCGCGACACCCATCTCCTCGCCAAGCTGGCTGAACCGATGCGACACACCGCGGCAACAGGTGTCAAAGACGTTCACGGATACATCAGCAACTGTGTGACCCCAACGTAACGACGGCTTCTGACAAGAAAGCCCGGCCGCGCCGCCGGATCGTGAAAGTGGTGCAGACGGCCGTGGCTGACGTGTTGAGTGCGGCGGGCCCGGCTACGGTTCGCTCGTGGCGACAGTCAACCCCAGATCGGCTGCCCGGGTGGCGAGGTTGTCATCGAAGGTGGCGATCGCGGCGTTGTGCTGCTGCGCGCTGTAGAGCACGCAACAATCCGGCATCTTCAGCTTGGTGGTGGCGCGCAACTCGCCGAGGCGGCGGGCAGCGCGGGCCGGCAGCTCCAGGCTCTCGATCTGCAACCGTCCCAGCAGCCGGTGCAGCTTGTCGGCTCGCCCCGCTCGGGCGGCGCCGACGTAGACCTCGGCAAGCGTGATCACGTTGGCGGCGAACGACTCCCGCGAGTGCGCCCGCAGCAGAGCAGTCGCGTCGGCATGGTGTGCGTCGGCCGGCTCGAAATGCCCGATCAAGACGCTCGCGTCAAGGATGATCACTCTGGCCAGTCCTGACGCAGCTCCTTGAGGTAGTCAGCTCCGAAGACGCCGCCCAGTGCGCCGCTGGTCTTCTCGATCGCTTGCCGGCGTCGCCGAATGACTTCAGCGTGTTCGCACACGAGGGTGTTCCGGCCCGCGAGGATGAGTTGACGCAGCAGCGCACCCGGCCTGTCGGCGAGCTCGGGCCACGTGTGGCGGGCGATCTCCAGCGCGTTCGTGATGTCGTCGGTCTCTGTGATGGCGTGGCGCCGGTGGTTGGTGGGCATCTGCGAAGTGTAACACCGACGGCATTGGTGTAACACTGCGTTGGATAGGGGATGACCCGGGATCCGGGCGGGCCGCTGCCGCAGCTGCTGTCGGATGGATGGCCGGCTGGCGGTGCTGCCGCCGCTGCCGTCGCCGAAATCGGCGTAGGCGTGGCGGGCCAGGCGGGCCAGGCGCTCGGTAACGGGTTCGACCACAAACTCGGCTTCCTGCACGAGGTCGTCACGGCCTCGATCACGTTGGGAGCCCGCGGTCGTCGTACAGCACCGCGCCGTGGTCCAGGCGCTGGGTCTCGGGGCTCATCTGGCTGGCGGTCTTGTGACCGATGGCCATGAGCCCGGTCGCGGGATCGTCCTTTCGCGGTTGGGCCAGACGTGCGTGCACCGCGGGCGCCACAGCCTGGGCCTGGGATTCACCGGTGATTATCGCGATTTGCTGGACGGCCTCGTGGACCGACTCGTCCTTGATGGTTAGCGCCAAGGTGGCACCGAAGTTCTCCTCGGTCACCCCAGAGTGTGCTGACCCATGTTCCTGGACAACCGCCCGACGCCTACAGTGGTGCTACAGTCGTAGCATGTCTGAAGTGGCGTCCCGTCAGCTTCGCAACGACACCGCCGCAGTGCTTCGCCGCGTGCGGGAGGGGGAGGACGTCACCATCACTGTGAATGGCCGTCCGGTCGCGGTCCTCACCGCAGTTCGGCCACAGCGCAAGCGCTGGCTGGGTCGAGCAGAGTTCCTGTCGCGATCGCGGCGCGCTCAAGCCGATCCCGGGCTGCGCCAGGACCTTGCGATGCTGGCCGGCGACACCACCGACGATCTCGGACCGGCCTGATGAGCACGCCGTGCCCAGCCGGAGTGCTGGACACCTCGGTGTTCATTGCAACCGAAAGCGGTCGGCAGTTCGACGAGGCGCTGATCCCCGACGAGGTCGCAACCACCGTCGTCACCCTTGCCGAACTTCATACCGGCGTGTTGGTCGCGACGGATTCTGACATCAGGGCGCGACGCCTGGCAACGCTGGAATCCATTGGAGACATGGAAACGCTGCCAGTCGACGACGAAGCGGCCCGGATGTGGGCCCGGCTGTGGGTCCATCTCGCCGAGACCGGTCGGCGGGTGCGGATCAACGATCTGTGGATTGCGGCCATTGCGGCGTCGCGTGGACTGCCCGTTGTCACCCGGGACGACGATTTCGCCGCCCTCGAGGGCGCGTCGAACCTCGCGATCATTCGGGTTTGACCGCCGGCGGCACAGGGGCGCCACGTACCCCGCCCGTTTCAGCCTTGCCGTCGGCGTCGAGCACCGCGGCTTGGTGCCGGGTCCGGAGTCGGTGGCCGCTGTCGGCGTTGGCGGCCGGGAGGTTGCTCGCCACGGCGGCCGGCGGCTGCAGACCCAGCCCGCCGAGCATCGCATGCCGGGACACCGGCGCCGACGATGCGTGTGCGGCGGTGTCGCCGGGCACGGAGTCTGACGCAGATTTGCGGGCTTACCTGGGAATTTCGGGGTGACGGCGTGGCGGGATCGCGCTCGACCTGGGGCGGGGCCGCGCAGGCCAGGACTGTCGATGACATTGAGTGGTGACTGGCCGGCATTGTTCACCATGCGCGCCAACGCAAGGTACTGTGCCGGGCCTGCCCGCGTCGGAGGAATATGCCTGGTGGCCAGCGCAGATGGCTAACCTTGACTCGACAGCACGGCGTTGCGAGGAGGCGCAGAAGCGATGACGAGCGTTCACCTGCCGAAGCTGCTGTCCCTTGAGGACTGGGAGGCGCTGCCGGAGGACAACGGCGCGCATGTCGAGTTGCAGGAGGGCGTGCTCATCGTGACGCCGCGGCCGTTGCGGCCGCACGCGCGGGCCGTATTTCGCATCGCGAAGCAACTCGACGACCAACTGCCCGCTGACCTGGAGGCGATCATCGACTTCGAGGTGTGCGTCGATGCCGCTCACCCGCCCACGGTGCGAATTCCCGATGTCGTGATCACGCGCAAAGCTGGCCCGGAACAGAGGCTGAACGGTTCGGATGTGCTGGTGGCGGTCGAAGTGTTTTCCCCGGGCTCCCGGCGGACCGATACCGTCACCAAGCGGTCCGAATACGCCGAGGCCGCGGTCGAGCACTACTGGATCGTGCAGCTTGGCCCGCCCGTCACACTCACCGCGCTGCGCCGGGTGGGCGAGTCCGGTTACCAGGAGTCTGCCGAGGTCGCCGGAGAATTTACG
>NZ_JAVKSH010000184.1:0-3156 GCF_039583805.1 Mycobacterium sp.
GGCGACGGCGGGCCCGGCGGCGCCAACGGCACACCGGGCACACCTGGCACGCCCGGCACACCCGGCGCGGTCACATCGTCTGCCGGCCGCAGCGGATAACCCGCCACCGGCGATAATCTGCTAGCACCCGCAGACGAAGGATCGCCGATGACCGTCAGACTCGCGCTCGTCACCGGGGCCGGATCGGGGATCGGCAGAGCGGTCGCGCTGGGATTCGCCGCCCGCGGCGACCGGGTGATCGCCGCCGATCTCGACGACGCCGGCGCGCAGGCCACCGCCGCCGAGCACCCCGGGCTGATCACCGCGCTGCCCGTCGACGTCGCCGACCGCGCCCAAGTCGACGAGCTTCGCGACCGGGCACACGACCAGGTGGGTGTGCCCACCGTCGTCGTCAACGCCGCCGGCTGGGACCGCACCGACCAATTCCTCAACGCTACAACGGAATTCGCAGAGAAAGTGGTCGCCATCAACTACCTCGGGCCGGTGCACGTGTGCAGCGCGTTCCTGCCGGGGATGATCGACGTCGGCGAAGGCGGCCGCGTCGTCAACGTGGCCAGCGACGCCGGGCGGGTCGGCAGCGCCGGCGAGACGATCTACGCCGGAGCCAAGGGCGGTGTGATCGCCTTGACCAAGTCGCTGGCCCGGGAAATGGCCCGGTATCAGATCACCGTCAACTGCGTGTGCCCCGGACCCACCGACACCCCGCTGTTCGCCGCCCAACCCGAGAAGCTGAAAGAGGCTCTGGTCAAAGCGATCCCGTTCCGGCGGCTGGCCCGCCCGGAGGAGGTGGCAGCCGCGGTGCTGTTCTTCGCCTCCGACGCGGCGTCGTTCGTCACCGGCCAGGTGCTCAGTGTCAGCGGCGGCCTGACGATGGCAGGATGAGGCGATGAGCGCATCGCCAGACTTCGATCCGCACGACCCGCTCGCGCTCGACACGTTGCTCTCCGACGACGAGGTCGCCGTCCGCGACACCGTGCGAGCTTTCTGTGCCGAGCACGTCACCCCCCACGTCGCCGACTGGTTCGAGGCGGGCGACCTGCCGGTGGTCCGGGAACTGGCCAAACAGTTCGGGGCGCTCGGGCTGCTCGGCATGCACCTGCACGGCTACGGCTGCCCCGGCGCGTCGGCCGTGCACTACGGGCTGGCGTGCACGGAGCTGGAGGCCGCCGACTCCGGCATCCGGTCGCTGGTCAGCGTGCAGGGCTCGCTGGCGATGTTCGCGATCGCGAAGTTCGGCTCCGAGCAGCACAAACAGCGGTGGCTGCCGGACATGGCCGCCGGCGAGGTGCTCGGCTGCTTCGGGCTGACCGAACCCGACGCCGGGTCGGACCCGGCCGCCATGACGACCCGGGCGCGCCGCGACGGCTCCGACTGGGTGCTCAACGGGCGCAAGATGTGGATCACCAACGGCTCGGTCGCCGACGTCGCGATCGTGTGGGCGATCACCGACGACGGGATCCGCGGATTCGTCGTCCCCACCGACGCGCCGGGGTTCTCCGCCAACACCATTCACCACAAACTCTCGCTGCGGGCGTCGATCACGTCCGAGTTGGTGCTCGACGACGTACGCCTGCCCGCCGACGCGATGCTGCCCGGGGCGGCCGGTCTGGGCGGGCCGCTGTCGTGTCTGTCCGAGGCGCGCTACGGCATCATCTGGGGGTCGATGGGCGCGGCCCGCTCGGCCTGGCAGTCGGCCCGCGACTACGCGCTGCAGCGCACCCAGTTCGGCCGCCCGATCGCCGGATTCCAGCTGACCCAGGCCAAACTCGTCGACATGGCCGTCGAACTGCACAACGGCCAGCTGCTGGCGCTGCACCTGGGCCGGCTCAAGGACAGCGTCGGGCTGCGCCCCGAACAAGTCAGCTTCGGCAAGCTCAACAACACCCGTGCGGCGTTGCAGATCTGCCGGACCGCGCGAACCATTCTGGGCGGCAACGGGATATCGCTGGAATACCCGGTGATCCGGCACATGGTCAACCTGGAATCGGTGCTCACCTACGAAGGCACCCCGGAGATGCACCAGCTTGTGCTGGGCAAGGCGTTCACCGGTGTGGACGCGTTCCGCTGATGCTGCACTGGGGCCCCGAACATGACCAGTTCCGGCAGCTGGTGCGAGGTTTCGTGGCACAGACCGTGCTGCCGGCGCACGAAGACTGGGAGCGGGCCGGATGCTGGGATCGGTCGCTGTTCGTCGAGGCCGGCAAGCTGGGGCTGCTGGGCTTTCCGGTGCCCGAAGAGTTCGGCGGCCCGGGTGTGCACGACTTTCGCTACCACGCCATCGTCGTCGACGAACTGCAGCGGGCCGGCGCGGCCGCCGAGGCGATCGCGTTCTCGCTGCAGAACGACGTGGTGCTGCCCTACCTCACCGACCTGACCACCGCCGAGCAGAAACGACGCTGGCTGCCCGGCGTGGTGAGCGGAGAGACGGTGCTCGGTATCGCCATGACCGAGCCCGGCACCGGCAGCGACCTTGCGGGTATGCGCACCGCCGCGGTGCGCGACGGCCAGAGCTACGTCGTCAACGGGGCGAAAACGTTCATCTCCAACGGACAGACCGGCGACCTGTTCGTCGTCGCGGTGCGCACCGGACCCGACCCGCACAAGGGCTTGTCGCTGCTGGTGGTCGACGCCGACACGCCTGGTTTCACCCGTGGCCGCAACCTGGCCAAGATCGGCCTGCACGCCCAGGACACCAGCGAGCTGACCTTCACCGACATGCGGGTGGCGAGCGACAACCTGCTCGGCGACGAGGGCCAAGGCTTCTACCAGTTGATGAAAAACTTGCCGCAGGAACGGCTTTCGCTGGGCGTGGGCGCGGTGGCCGCTGCCGAGGGCGTGCTCGCCGAAACACTCGACTACGTCCGCCAGCGCACGGCGTTCGGCTCCGCCATCGCCGGCTTCCAGCACACCCAGTTCACCCTTGCCGAGCTGGCCACCGAAATCGACGTCGGGAGAACATTTCTCGACGACTGCATCGCGGCGCACCTGACCGGCGAGCTGACCGCCACGCGGGCGGCCAAGCTGAAATGGTGGACCACCGAGCTGCAGGTGCGGGTCGCCGACCGCTGCCTGCAGCTGCACGGCGGCTACGGCTACATGCGCGAATACCCGGTGTCACGGGCGTTCGTCGACGCCCGCATCCAGACCATTTACGGC
>NZ_JAVKSH010000185.1:0-3027 GCF_039583805.1 Mycobacterium sp.
CCGGCGCTGGCGTACGAAACCGCACACTCGACGAATAGCTCTGCTCGACGCGAGCGCCGACCAGGGCTTTTGCGCAACTTTCGAGTGAGACGTTGAGGGGGCTGCGCCCCGGCTGTTGTCGATCGATAACGACACCATGTCAGCGCCGATCGGATTCCCAGCGCGCCAAACAGATTAGCGGCCTGAAATTGGTCCACCAAGAGTGACGGTCCGTCGTTACTCCTCGACGGGCGGGTGCGCACCCGGCTCAGGCGGCTGAACCTCCGATGGATGGCGAACGTCGACGAGATCGCTGATGATCGCGAAGTCGCCGGTGTTGTGGCTGAGGAGAGGCACGCCGTGAATGTTTGCGGTGGCAGCGATTACGAGATCGATCGAGCGGCGCCGCGGCGGGCCGCCCCGATTACTCACGGCGGCTGAGAGCCGACCCCACTCTCGAGCGATCTCGACCGTGATCGGACACGGGTCAAACGTGGATTCGATGGCGCCCAGCCGCTCGGTACGGACTGCCCGTTCATCGTCGTCGCTGGCGACAAGCACACCAAAGTGAAGCTCGGCAATCGAGGCAACGCTGATCGCGGCCTCGACGTGCGATGGCGGTTCCTCACCGATGAGAACGGAGGTATCGAGGACTGCGCGCATCTACTACTCGAACGGGTCGACAACCGAAGCGGGAAAACGTTCGAGGTCTGCGCCGAGCGTTCTCGGAGCCGGAGCGCGCCAGACTGCGCGCAACGCCGGCCCATGGACCCATCGCCTCTGCATGGCTGGGCCAAGCTGCGCCACCGGCCGGCCTGCGACGGTGATCGTGATCTCCTCGCCCGCTTCTGCCCGGCGCAGCACCTCGCCGACGTTATTGCGAAGTTCTTTCTGGGGAAGGGTCGCCATGGAGCAATGGTAGCAGAACTGCTACCATTGCTCGTGAAGGAAACACCTCGAACCTCGGTATCGCATACGCGATCACATTCGACACCTTGCGCTGACGCTCTGGGGTGCCTTGCGCAGCAGTCGTTGCACCGGCTGCAGAAACAACTGCCGGGCTCGGCCGCGCGAATGGTAGCGGCCCTGTGGCGCCCCCGGGCGGCGCATGATGGACGTGTGCGGATAGCAGCCGGCGTTTCCACCGTGCCCGACGCGCGGCAGGCTGCGGCGGAGGCGGCGGCGCAGGCACGCGACGGGCTCGCGGGTGAGGCGCCGTCGCTGGCGGTGCTGCTCGCATCGCGGTCACGCACCGACCAGGCCGCGGACGTCCTCACCGCCGTACGGGAGACGGTCCAGCCGCCCGCCCTGATCGGGTGTGTCGCCCAGGGGCTTATTGCCGGTGGCCGCGAGATGGAGAACGAGGACGCGGTGGCGGTGTGGCTGGCGTCCGGCCTGGCCGCCGAGACGTTCCAGCTGGAGTTCGCGCGCACCGACTCGGGCGGCCTGCTCACCGGATACCAATTCGACCGGGCCACAAGCGATCTGCACCTGCTGTTGCCGGACCCGTACACCTTCCCGTCCAGCCTGCTCATCGAGCACCTGAACGCCGACCTGCCGGGGACGTCGGTGGTGGGCGGCGTGGTCAGCGGCGGGCGCGGGCCCGGGGATACCCGGCTGTTCCGCGACCGCGACGTGCTGACCTCCGGACTGGTCGGGGTGCGGCTGCCCGGCGTGCACGCCGTGCCGCTCGTGTCGCAGGGCTGCCGGCCGATCGGCCAGCCCTACATCGTCACCGCCGCAGAAGAATTGGTGATCACCGAGCTGGGCGGCCGGCCGCCGCTGCACCGGCTGCAGGAGATCGTCGAGGGGCTGCCGCCCGGTGAGCAGGAGCTGGTCAGCAACGGCCTGCAGATCGGGGTCGTCGTCGACGAGCACCTGGCGGCTCCGGGGCAGGGCGACTTTTTGATCCGCGGGCTGCTGGGCGCCGACCTGTCGAGCGGGGCGATCGAGATCGGCGCCGTCGTCCCGGTCGGCGCGACCGTGCAGTTCCAGGTCCGCGACGCGGTGGGGGCTTCGAATGACTTGCGCATGGTGCTGGAGCGGGCTCTGGCGGGGCTGCCCGGGCGTGCGGTGGGTGCGGTGTTGTTCACCTGCAACGGGCGGGGGCGGCGGATGTTCGGGGTCGCCGACCACGATGCGTCGACGATCGCGGATGTGCTGGGCGGGATTCCGCTGGCCGGGTTCTTCGCCGCCGGGGAGATCGGGCCGATCGGGGGCCGCAACGCGCTGCACGGGTTCACCGCGTCGATGGCGTTGTTTGTGGAATGATCCGCCGCTCCGGAAGCCGCCGCACGCCGGCTCTCCACATATCAGCTTGCTCAACGGTTCGAACCGCTGAGCGTCGACGAGGCGGTTTCCGAAGCGTGGGCATTGCTGGTGGCCAAACTTCGCACCGCTAATCAGCGAGTACCGATCAACGACAGTTGGATTGCGGCGACTGCTGTGGCGCAACGCATTCCGATCGTCACCCGCGATAGCGACTACTCGGCGATGCCCGACATCGACGTCATCACACTGTGACTCGTCAGGCTGGCCGGCACGGCGCCGGGTGGTATCTCGTCAAGCGAGTTGAGATGCGGGCACGGCACCGACATTGACGGTCCGTGTTCGGACTTACCGTCGGCGCTTGCCGCGTCCCCGGAGTGACGGATGCGGGCTGACCCGAAGCGACCAGGGCGAGTTCGATTTTGCGGCAGAGGGTTTCGACGCCCGCAGCCGCCAAAGCCGCATGGTCGAGCCCGTCGACAATCTGAACCATGCGATCGGGCGGCAAGTCCCTATCCGGCGACGGCAGGCATTCGCCGGTGGTCCAGGTGCACGTGTCCGAGCGCACCTGCGACACGTTGAGGGTTATCGCCAAGGACCGCGGGATGAGCTTGTCGAAGGTGTCCCGAAAGGTCCTCGACGACTTCGTCGAACGCCGGACACCCTGAGCGACGTCGCCTCTCCGCGGAGATCCCGGACCACGACCATCACAGCCATGTTGATATCGCATGCGCCATCGAACTTTGGCAGGGCCATATCCCGCGGACCCGGATCGGCAAC
>NZ_JAVKSH010000186.1:0-2825 GCF_039583805.1 Mycobacterium sp.
GCTAGTCACCGGCAACACCTACCGCAACCCGACCCTGCTGGCGAAGGTCATCACCACGCTGGACGTGGTCAGCGCGGGCCGGGCCGTCCTGGGCATCGGCACCGGCTGGTTCGAGCTGGAACATCGCCAACTCGGTTTCGAGTTCGGCACCTTCACCGACCGGTTCAACCGGCTGGAGGAGGCGCTGCAGATCCTCGACCCGATGATCAGGGGCGAGCGGGTGTCCTTCGCCGGCGACTGGTACACCACCGAGGAGGCCATGGCCGAGCCGCGCTACCGCGACCGCATCCCGATCCTGATCGGCGGCAGCGGCGAGAAGAAGACCTTCTCGATCGCCGCGCGCTACGCCGACCACCTCAACATCATCGCCGGCTTCGATCAGCTGCCGGGCAAAATCGACGCCCTGGCCCGGCGATGCGACGAAGCCGGCCGCGACCCCTCGACACTGCAGACCAGCATGCTGTTGACGGTGATGGTCGACGAGAACGCCACGCCCGACATGATCCCGCCGGCGGTGCGCGCGCGTGCGGTGGCCGGCAGCCCCGCCGAGATCGCCGACCAGGTGCAGGCCAAGGTGCTCGACGCCGGCGTGCAGGGGCTGATCATCAACCTGCCCACGCACGGCTACACCCCCGGCGTCATCACCGCCGCCGCCGAGGCGCTGCGCCCGCTGGTCGGTTGCTGACGGCGCGACGCGCGTCAGGCCCGGCGCCCGCGGGTGTGGCTGATCGCACAGCACCCGTATTCGAAGGCGGCCTGTCCGGACGACTACCGTGTGGGTGAACGCAGTCGCTGTCGAGGAGCAAAGCCGCAGTCATGAGTGCCCCAGCCGAAGACACTGCGACCCGTCACCCGCACCGTGTCGTCGTCATCGGTTCCGGGTTCGGCGGACTGAACGTCGTCAAGAAGCTCAAGCGCGTCCCCCGCGGATGTCAAGTCGACATCAAGCTCATCGCCCGCACTACCCATCACCTGTTCCAGCCGATGCTCTACCAGGTCGCGACCGGCATCGTCGCCGAAGGTGCGATCGCTCCCCCGACCCGGGTCGTGCTGCGCAAACAGCGCAACGCCCAGGTGCTGCTGGGCGACGTCACGCACATCGACCTGGCAGAACGCTACGTCGTCTCGGAGTTGCTCGGCCACACCTACCAGACGCCCTACGACAGCCTGATCGTCGCCGCCGGCGCCGGCCAGTCCTACTTCGGCAACGACCACTTCGCCGAGTTCGCGCCCGGCATGAAATCCATCGACGACGCGCTGGAGCTGCGGGGCCGGATCTTGAGCGCGTTCGAGCAGGCCGAGCGGTCCAACGATGCCGAGCGCCGCGAGAAGCTGTTGACCTTCACCGTCGTCGGCGCCGGCCCCACCGGTGTGGAGATGGCCGGCCAGATCGCCGAACTGGCCGAGTACACGCTCAAGGGCACGTTCCGGCACATCGACTCCACCCGGGCGCGGGTGATCCTGCTCGACGCCGCCCCCGCGGTGCTGCCGCCGATGGGTGAAAAGCTCGGCAAGAAGGCTGCGGCACGGCTGGAGAAGATGGGTGTGGAGATCCAGCTCGGCGCGATGGTCACCGACGTCGACCGTGACGGCATCACCGTCAAGGACGCCGACGGCACGACCCGCCGCATCGAGTCGGCCTGCAAGGTGTGGTCGGCCGGGGTGTCGGCCAGCCCGTTGGGCCGGGACCTGGCCCGGCAGTCGGGAGCCGAACTCGACCGCGCGGGCCGGGTGAAGGTGTTGCCGGACTTGACGATTCCCGGCTACCCGAACGTGTTTGTGATCGGCGACATGGCCGCCGTCGACGGTGTCCCGGGGGTGGCGCAGGGCGCCATCCAGGGCGCCAAGTACGCCGCGGGCACGATCACAGCCGAACTGGCCGGCGCCGACCCGGCGCAGCGCGAGCCGTTCCAGTATTTCGACAAGGGTTCGATGGCCACGGTCTCGCGGTTCTCCGCGGTGGCCAAGATCGGCCCGCTGGAGTTCGGCGGGCCGATCGCCTGGCTGGCGTGGCTGGTCCTGCATCTGGTGTACCTGATCGGTTTCAAGAACAAGATCACCACGGTGCTGTCGTGGGCGGTGACCTTCCTCAGCGGCCGGCGCGGTCAGCTGACCATCACCGAGCAGCAGGCGTTCGCGCGGACCAGGCTCGAGCAGTTGGCGGTGCTGGCTGCCGAGGCGCACCAGGGTGAGGAGACCCGCGCAGCGAGCTAACCAACGCGACACGCCGCTGCGCGGGCATTCCCCTGGTGGGCCCGATATTCCCGTCATACTCTGCCCGTGGCCAGCGACAAGGCCGTTGACGGGCCCGGCGTGCCGGCGCCGGTGTCCCGGCGCGCGGTGCTCGGCGGGCTCAGCCTGCTGCCGCTTGCCGCTGCGGTACCGCGCGTCCTGCCGCCCGCGTCTGCGGACACGGGGTACCGATTCCTGACGCCGCACCAGGCTGCGGTGCTCGACGCCGCCACACGCCGGCTGATCCCCGGGCCCGAAGACCACCTGCTCGAGCGCGGCCATCCGGGGGCCGCCGAAGCGAACGTCGTTCGTTACCTGGACACCATGCTGGCGGCGTTCTCCTTTTCGCCACCGGAGGTGCACGCGGGTGGGCCGTGGAGTAATCGGGCGGGCGGCACCGAGGACTTCATGGCCGAGTTCGTTCCACTGGACCGCGCCCAGACCTACGCCTGGCAACAGCGCATCGCCGGCTATCGCCAGCAATACACCAGCGGCATCGCGCTGCTGGACCAGCTGGCCGGCGGCGACTTCACCACGGTGTCGAAGGTGCGCCAAGACAGCATCTTGGCCAAGGGGCAGGCGGTGAGCTTCAC
>NZ_JAVKSH010000187.1:0-2775 GCF_039583805.1 Mycobacterium sp.
CGTCCGCCTGAAAAGCGGAAGGTCGGCGGTTCGATCCCGCCCCTGGCCACAAAAGTCGATGCAGGTTCTTTGCCCCGCAGCCGGCATACCGGAGGGCACTGCCAGAGGCCCCGACAAGTCGTGGCCACATCATCGCGTCCGGGTTTGAGTCGGTGACTGGCCGCTTGACGCATTCGCCACGACTGCAAGAACATCGGCCGCGAGTGCAGCGACCGAGGGTGACACCAGGTCAGGGTCTCCGAGTCCTTCTTCTGCGCGACCAACCACGTAGCGAGAAAAGATATCGAGCGTCATACAGGTAGTAGTACGTCCACTTCGCCGGGCCGCGCAGCTTGGTGATATCCCACGACCACACCGAATTCGGCTGGCACGCAATCAACTCCGGTTTCACGGCTGCGGCGTGGGTGGCGTGTCGGCGGCGATCACCGGTCTGGCCGCGTTCACGCGGCAGTCGATACATCGTCGACTCACTGCACACATAGACGCCCTCGTCGAGCATCGTGGCATACACCGCCGCCAGCACTCGTCGTGGTCGCGGCGGGCCGTCTCGTCACAGGAGATGGGTGACCAACACGGGGTGCACCAATAGCGCGACACCGATAACGAGAAGCATCGCCGCCGTCAGACGCCTCACCGGGTCGGCCAGATAACCGATCTTTTCCAGCCAGATGACGACGGCGATCGCCAGCATCCACGCCAATTGCATTGTGCCGAAGGCGATCATCACCACCATCAGCAGCCAACAGGAACCCAGGCAAAACATGCCGTAGCGGCCTCCGGCACGCAATGCCGCGGCCGGGCCGTCGAGGTGTGCGCCGGGTTCCTGCGAGGAGGTCGCCGGCCAGCGGCAGTGTCGCAAGCACGCCACCTTGAGCGGTGTCAGCTGATGCAGGCCCGCGACCACGGCTACCGCCCCGGCGACGCGGCCGACCCAGAGGCAGCTATGAAGCATCGGGTCGAGGCGATTCGAGGCCACAAAGGCGGGGACACCCACCGCGCTCCAGACCGCCAAATATGCGGTGACAAAGATGCCCACCGCGATGGCGTTGCGGGCGGCGGGGGCGTAACGGCGAACAACGGGCAGCAGTGCAGGAAGCATCATCGCTGCCATCATGGCCACCCATGCGACGAGGAACGCGGCCAGCGACGACATCATGGACCGACCGCCCATGGACCCCATGGACCCCATAGTCCCCATGGACCCCATCGACATCGTGTCGCCGCGCATGTTGGCGGCGCTGACCACCGACCACCACCAGCCCAGGCCTGCCAGACCCAGCAGGACTACCGGCAACCAGATGTCGCTCCGCGACCGCGCCCGTGCGTGCCCGTCGTCCACGTGGCCGCTCCCATACATCGCGCTATCCCACCCGGGGTGGGGTGGGCTACAGTGATGCTATGCAATGTTCAACCGAGCAGCAACTGACAGCCAAGAAGCGAGCGGCGCTGAATCGGCTCAAGACGGTTCGGGGCCATCTCGACGGGATCATTCGGATGCTGGAGTCCGACGCGTACTGCGTGGACGTCATGAAGCAGATCTCGGCGGTCCAGTCCTCGTTGGAGCGGGCGAATCGGGTGATGCTGCATAACCACCTGGAGACGTGCTTTTCCGCGGCGGTGTTGGATGGCCGCGGGCACATGGCCATCGACGAGCTGATCGATGCGGTCAAGTTCACCCCGGCACTGACCGGTCCGCAGGCACAGCTCAGCGGCGCGTCGGTCGGTGAACCGGCGGACGACGAGCCGGCGCCGGCAGGGCAACAGTAAGCCGGTCCGTCAACAACCTGGTGGGTCAGACAACCAAACACGTGTGAAGGAGGCGTTCGTGATGGTGTGGCAGGGACTGCATGGACTGGCGGTGAAGGCGGTGCCCACAGTGCTGACCGGCGTGGTGGGCGCCGCGGCGTATCAGGCGGTGGCGAAGGCTCCGTGGCGGAAGGCGACGGTGACCGCCACCGCGTGGGGTCTGCGTGCTGCGCGCACGGCCGAGCGCAAGACCACCGAGACCGCCGAGCGGGCTCGGCTGGCGGTGGCCGATGTGCTCGCCGAGGCGGTCGAGCTTCTCGGGGAGGAGATCTCAGCACCGGCGGGGGCGGACGCGGTCCTGACCGCCACCACGGAGGCTGACGGTGCTGGCCGTTGAGGCTCCCGCCGGCGCCGACGTCGAGCTGGCGGTTGTATCGGCTGCGGCGGGGCGAATGCATGTGCGCGCCAACGGCTTCGAGTTCGACGCGGCCCGGGCCGCCGCGATCGAGGATGCGGTCGGCCAGGTGCGGGGTGTGCGCGCCGTGCGGGCTCATCCGCGAACGGCTTCCGTGGTGATCTGGTATTCGCCGACCGACTGCGACACCGCGTCCGTTTTGGCCTCGATCAGCGGCGCCGCGTCCAGCCCTGCAGCGTCGGGACACCCACGGATCCCGGACCGCATAGGCGACCACGGCGGCGTCGTCGGGAAAATCATCGGCGGGATCGCGCGGACGCTGGTGGGCCCGCGCGGTGAGGAGCCCGACCGCCCGCCACAGATCGAGCGGCTGCAGGCGGCGCTGGACGGGATCGGCTACTCGCTCGAGCCGATCGGCGCGACCCCCCTCTCCCCGCGCGAGGAGACCAGGCGCGGGATTCGCCTCTGGTTACGACGAGTGTGGGTGGCGTGGCCGCTGGGGCTGCTGGCATCTGGCGCGACGATGTTTCTCGGCGCTTACCCATGGGCAGGGTGGTTGGCGTTCGCGGCGACGATACCGGTGCAGTTCGTGGCCGGGTGGCCGTTTTTGGTGG
>NZ_JAVKSH010000188.1:0-2530 GCF_039583805.1 Mycobacterium sp.
CGGTGGACTGGGACACCTGGGTGTCGATGTCGGCGCTGCCGCCGCCGGGCGGGTCGACCTCGCCGCAGGTGAATGCGCGGATCCCGCGCAGCGCGCCGGCGACGCCCAGCGACGCGCCGACGCTGTCGGGAACCCCGACCACTATCGCCCGACCCGGCGGGTAACCCGCCGGGTTGCCGAGGCCTGGTCACGTGGCCGGATCACGATCTGGTCGAGGTTGACATGGCACGGCCGCGACGCCACGAACCCGATCACCTCGGCGACGTCGGCGGCGCTCAGCGGCGTCATGCCCGCGTAGACGGCGTCGGCACGCTGCTGGTCGCCGTCGAAGCGGACCAGCGAGAACTCGGTCTCGACCGCTCCGGGTGCGATCTCGGTGAGCCGCACCGGCTTTCCCAGCAGCTCGCCGCGCAGGGTGCGGTGCAGCGCGGCCTGCGCGTGCTTGGCCGAGGTGTAGCCGGCGCCGCCGTCGTAAACCTCCAGCGCCGCGATCGAGGTGACGGTGACGATCAAGCCGTCGCCGGAGGCGATCAGCCTGGGCAGCAGCGCCCGGGTCACCCGCAGCGTGCCCAGCACGTTGGTCTCCCACATCCAGCGCCAATGCGCCAGGTCGGCGTCGGCCACCGGCTCCAGTCCTCGGGCGCCGCCGGCGTTGTTGACCAGCACATTGACCGAACCGGAGACCTGGTCGACGCAGCGCGCAAGCGCTTCTACGGCGGCGGCGTCGGTGACGTCGGCGACCACGGCGGTGCCGCCGATCTCGTCGGCCAGCGCCCGCAGGCGATCCGCTCGGCGCGCCACCACCACCACCGCGAAGCCCTGGCCGGCCAGGGTTCTCGCGGTCGCTTCGCCGATCCCGGAGCTGGCCCCGGTGACGACGGCGACGCGGCTGTGGCCACGCTGTGTCGTCACCGGGACGACTCTACTGACCGTGCTAAGTTCGTGACGTGCACGCCACCGTGGTCTGGTTCTCGTCCGCGTGTCTGTTCGCGGACCGCGCGTGTCGTCGCCGCGCACTGTGCCGAGCCTGACGCCAAGCCAGGTACGGCCCCGGCCCATCATCGGAACGTGGACGTTAAGGACACCCACCAGTGCGCTCGAACACCCTGACCACTCACCCGCACACCCGTGACGGCCCGGTGCGTGCCCGCCCGCGGGTCGTCGCAGCGTCGCTGCAGCTCTCCGACGGCGCGGCGGCGTCGGTCTTCCGGGCGGTGCGGCTCCGCGGCCCGATCGGTCGCGACGTCATCGCCAAGGACACGTCGCTGAGCATCGCCACGGTGAACCGCCAGGTGATCGCGCTACTGGGTGTCGGCCTGCTGCGGGAGCGCGCCGACCTGGCCGTTGCCGGCGCGATCGGACGTCCGCGGGTGCCCGTCGAGGTCAACCACGAACCGTTCATGACGCTGGGCGTCCACATCGGGGCGCGCACCACCAACATCGTGGCCACCGACCTGCTCGGGCGCACGCTGGACTCGGTCGAAACCCCGACGCCGCAATCCGGTCAGGGGCCGGCGCTGGCGTCGCTGGCCGACGACGCCCGGCGATATCTGCGGCGCTGGCACCGGCGCCGGACGCTGTGGATTGGCGTCGCGATCGGTGGAGCGGTCGACGCCGCCACCGGGCGCGTCGACCACGCGCGGCTGGGCTGGCGGGCGGCTCCGGTCGGGCCGGTGTTCGCCGAGGTGCTCGACCTGCCCGCGTCGGTCGCCTCGCATGTCGACGCGATGGCGGGGGCCGAGCTGCTGATCGGGATGCGCCGGCCGACACCGACTGCGTCGACCAGCAGCCTGTACGTCTACGCCCGCGAAACCGTGGGCTACGCGCTGATGATCGGCGGCCGGGTGCACACCCCGGCCAGCGGCCCGGGGACGATCGCGAATCTCCCCGTGGTGTCGGAGCTGCTCGGCGATTCCGGCCGGCTGGAGTCCACCGTGAGCGACGAGGCGGTGCTGGCCGCAGCGCGGCGGATGCGCATCGTGGCGACCGGCGCCAAGGGCGGACCCGGCGGCGCCATCAGCGAACTGATCCGGTTGGCCCGCACCGGCAGCCCGCAGGCGCAGGCCCTGTTGGCTGAGCGCGCCCGCGTGCTCGGCGAGGCGGTCGCGTTGCTGCGGGACCTGTTCAACCCCGATGACCTGGTCGTCGGCGGGCAGGCGTTCACGGAGTATCCGGAGGCCATGGCGCAGGTGGTGGCCGCCTTCGCCGCCCGCTCGGTGCTGCCGCGGCGGGACATCCGGGTGACTGCGTTCGGCAACCGGGTGCAGGAGGCCGGCGCCGGGATCGTGTCGCTGGGCAGGCTGTACGCCGACCCGGTCGGGGCCATGCGGCGCACCCGGGCCGCGGTGTCGGCACCGTCCGACGACGCGCGGGCACTGTCCGACGAGGCGCGGGCACCGTCCGACGACGCGCGGGCACCGTCCGACGACGCGCGGGCACCGTCCGACGAGGCGCGGGTGTGCGACACGAATGTAGGTGACGGGGGTTGAGGCTGGTCGAGATGTAGTCTGGTTGTGGTTATAACAACCAG
>NZ_JAVKSH010000189.1:0-2173 GCF_039583805.1 Mycobacterium sp.
TGCACCCGGTCGTCGCGGGCGCGGCGATGGGGTTCTCCTCGGTCAGCGTGGTGACCAACTCGCTGCGGCTACGCCGCTTCGGCCGCGACGCGGGACAATATCGGGATGGGTGCCCGGATCGCTATGGCGGCATGGCTCGGCGCTCTGCTGTCGCTGGCGGCGGTCGCCAACTGCGGTAGGGCCGGTGCCGACGTGCCGCCGGTGAGCGCGAAGGCCCAAGCGGCGGGATTCGTCGACGTCCGTAGCGTCGTGCCGGACGCGATCGTCGACCTGCGGTACGCGACGCCCGACAATCTCACCGGCACGCCGCTGTACCCCGCCGGCGCCCGCTGCCTGGTGCACCAGTCCCTGGCGCCCGGCCTCGCCGCCGCCGCCGATGCACTGCGCCGGCAGGGCGACGCGCTCGTCTTCTGGGACTGCTACCGTCCGCACGACGTTCAGGCCCGGATGTTCCAGCTGGTGCCCAACCCCGAGTGGGTCGCGCGGCCCGGCCCGTATGCGCGCAGCCACGTGGCCGGTCGCTCCGTCGATGTCTCGCTCGCGCGCGCCCAGTGCCCGACCCGACAGCCCTGCCTCCTCGACGTGGGAACCGACTTCGACGACTTCACGCCCCGCGCCCACGCATTCGCCTCCGACGGCGTCAGCCCGGACGCCCAGGCGAACCGGGCCCGCCTGCGCGACGCGATGAGCACCGGCGGACTGACGGTGTACCGCGGCGAGTGGTGGCATTTCGACGGGCCCGGCGCCGCCGTCGACCGCCCGATCCCCGACGTGCCCCTCGGCTGAACAGCCGGGTGCGACCGCTGGTGTCGAGTTGTGTCGCGCAGGCCGTCGCGCACACGCTGGTCATCAGGCGTGGCGGGGCTTACCGGGCCGGCTCGCCGAACACGCGATGCAAAAAGGGTGTCGAGTCCGCGATCGAGGCCAGCACCGTGCCGCCGTGGTCTTGGTCGGGGTAGACGTGCAGTTCCACATCCACGTCGGGGTTGTTGGCGGAAAGCTGTTTGTACAAGCTCAGCGTCGATTCCGGAGGCACGTCACGGTCCTGCAGGCCGACGCCGAGGAAAATCGGCCGGTCGTAACCGGTGACCGGCACACCCATGTAGTCATTGAGCGCCTCGGTGGCACCCGGCAGCGAGTTCACCGGCGCACTGAAGAATTCGGTGGGTGAGCTGTTCGCCAGGTCGTGACGGAGCGGCCGGAAGCACACGGTCTGGCTCAGCATGGCCGCCTGCAGGCCCGCCGGAGTCAGGATGCTGTCGATGCCGATATCGGGGCGGGCGTCGCGGAAAGCCGCCAGGATATAGGCAAGGTAGGCGTTGACCGCCGAAACCTCTGCTGGCACTGGGGATTTGGGGCCGGCCTGTGCGACGATCCTTTCGATGTTGACGGCCGATCCCGTGGCTACGACGCCCCGGTAGTCCAAGCCGGTGCCCCGGCTGAACTCGTTGGCCCACCGAGCGGTGTTGACAGCTGCGCCGCCGCCCTGAGACTGCCCGACGATCGCCCACCGCGGTGACAGCGGCAGACCGAGTTGATGCATGGCGACCACCGAGCCGACGACGTCGTGCGGGGTGGAGATGTTGTTGAGGTAGCTCATCAGGCCGGGAGTGCCCAGGCCGGCGTAGTCGGTGGCGGCAATCGCGTAGCCGTCGTCGAGCCAGTGCGACAGGTAGTCGTTGTCGCGTTCGCTGCGCGGCAGCGCCGACGGTGTGCAGTCGTCACCGAGCCCGACCGTGCCGTGCGCCCAGGCGATCACCGGCCAGCCAGTCGCCGGGGGATTGCCGCGGGGCAGGAACACCGCAGCCGTACTCACGCGCGGGTTGTTGTGTTCGTCGAGTGTCGAGTAGATGATGCGGTAGGCCGGGCCGGCGCCGCGCAACGACAACGCCGGATCCAGCGGTACGGAGTCGATGAGCGTCCCGGCCGCCGGCGGGATGAAGCCGTCATACGAGCGGGCGTCCAGACCCGACCAGTTGGGCGCTGCGGCGAGCGCCACCGGCGCCGGCCCGCCCAGGCTGATACCGATCCAGGCCAGCGCCGCGACGGCGGTCGCCGCGCCGCGGGCGCGCTGTCGACATCCCATGTCGGCACGCTAATCGAAGACATGCGCAGCGTGCACAACTATGCGCTGACCGGTGACGGGCCGTGTAGTCACGGGTGCGACCATGCT
>NZ_JAVKSH010000190.1:0-2078 GCF_039583805.1 Mycobacterium sp.
CGCGACCAACGCGAGTGTCGACGCGGACAGCGGGTGCCTGACGTTCATCGCAGCAACCCCCTGGCTCGTCGAACCATCACACTTCTGCCGTCAGGTTAACGACCGCAACCGCACACAGGTTGTGGTGCATCTGTGAATGTGCTGGACGGCGTGTCGCGGCGGTGGGCCTGCTGCGGCGACAGGCCATGCGCCACGGGCGGGGCACGCCGGGTCGGGGTCGTTCCACGCGCTCCAATCTGGTGGCCGTGACGTCAGCGTGGTCGTCGAGCCGGCTGCCCGAGATGACCGGCAAGCGCGTCGTCGTGACCGGAGCGACCAACGGTGTCGGCCTGGGCACGGCGCGGGCGCTCGCCCGGGCCGTTCGCGTTGACCAATCTGCTGCTGCCGCTGATTCGGTCGCAGATCATCAACGTCGGCTCGGACGCGCAGCGATCGGCGACGCTGCGGCTCGACGACATGCACCTGCGCCGCCACGCCTGGACGGTGATGGGCGCCTGCGCGCGGTCCAAGCTTGCGGTGATGCGGTGGGGGCTGGAGCTGGACCGGCGGCTGCGTGCCGCCGGGTCGCCGGTCGTCACCCAGCGCACCCACCCGTGATGGGTGGCCTCGAACCTGTCGCACGTGTCCGACGCGCCGCTGCTGTCGCTGGCGCACCGGGCGGTCACGTCGCTGGCCGACCGGCTGGGCAACAGCATCGACGAGGGCGCCGCACCCACGCTGTACTGCATCAGCGAGCCGATCCCCCGGGCAGCTATGTCGGGGTCAGCGGCCGGTTCGGGTTGCGCGGCGCACCGGTGCTCATCGGCCGCTCAGTGCTCGCCTGCGACTACGGCGCCGCCGCCCGTCTCGTCACGTTCGCGGAAAAGGAAATCGACACAGCGCTTTCGTCGTAGCCCGATGTACGTTGCCCGCATGGGTGAACTCGAGAACACCGTCGCCGTCGTCACCGGGGCGGCGCGCGGCCAGGGCCGCAGCCACGCTGTCGCACTCGCCGAACACGGCGCCGACGTCATCGCCGTCGACCTGTGCCGCGACATCGACGAGATCCCCTATCCGCTGGCAACCAGAGCCGATCTGGACGAGACGGTGCGGCTGGTCCGGGCCGCGGGCTGCCGGGCGGTGCCCGTCGTTGCCGATGTCCGTGACCTGCACCAGCTGGAAGCCGGTGTGCAGGAAGGGATCAGCGAACTCGCGGAGATCGACATCGTGGTCGCCAACGCCGGGGTGGTGGCGATCGGCAACAAGCATGTCCGCGACGAGCCGCTGTTCACCACCATCGTCGACACCAACCTCAAAGGTGCCTGGCACACGCTCATCGCGGCGGTCCCGTCGATAATTCGCAAGGGCCGTGGCGGATCCGTCGTTCTGGTGAGTTCGTCGCAGGGACTGATCGGACGCGGCGGAGACGGCAGCGCGGCGATGTTCGGCTACGCGGCATCCAAACACGGCATCGTGGGGTTGATGCGGTCGGCGGCCAACGCGTATGCGCCGCACAGGATTCGCGTCAACTCGGTGCATCCGAGCGGTGTCGCCACGCCGATGATCCTCAACGAGTACGTCGTGACCCGGATGCTGGACGAGCCGTCGCCGATCTCGCAAAACCTGTTACCCGACGTGCCGATGGTCGAGTCACGGGACGTCACCGAGGCGGTGCTGTGGCTGGTCAGCCCGCGGGCGCGCTACGTGACCGGCGTGACGTTACCCGTCGACGCCGGACACGTGGTGATGTAGGGCCTACCCGGCCACTGCCGGATCCTCACCAGCCGGTGCCGGTTCCGCCGGCGGGGCAGGCGTCTCGTCGTCCGCCGCGTCGACGAACTCCGGCCCCGGCGGGGCAGGCTCGGGAGCCACCGCATCCATCAGCATCATGCCCGGCGCCGGCGGCGGATCGTCCTGCAGGGCGTCGGACTCCACCGGCAGGTACATGTGATGGGTGAACTGGGGTTGGTAGGCCCCACCGCCACCGATTCGCACACCGCCGTGTTCACCACTGGATACCGGAGTTCCGTCGGGCAACGTCACCGCTGTGTGGCGGCCATTCCAGCCGATGACCAATGCGCCGGGGGCCGTTCCGTATG
>NZ_JAVKSH010000191.1:0-1945 GCF_039583805.1 Mycobacterium sp.
TCGGTGACGTCGGCGTAGTGTCCACCGCCGGCGTGGGTGGCGGCGGTCTCGGCGGCGATACCGGATTCGTTCACCGCCGCCGACCGTCGCGGCGAGCAGGCGCTCGCGTCATCGAGATGGCCGGACAGGCAGATCGGCACCTGCGAGTGCGGATCGGGGATCGGCCCGAGCACCAACACCTGCGCACCGGTGCCGCGCAGCTGCTGCACCAGGCGGGTCAGGCTGTCGATCCACGCCGAGTCGTAGGACGTGAAACCCGACAGCCAGCCGCTGCCGTTGCCGGCGCTGTAGCCCCGCCACATGCTCACCACGACCAGCCGCGGCTGCTCGGCCCGTAACCGGGCGATGATCTGAGCGCGCCACTGCGCGCAGTGTTCAAAGTGCTCGACAAGCCGACCGAGGTGGTTGGTGAGAGGCAAGTCCATCAGCGGGCAGGCGCCCTTGCTGAGCATTTCCAGCCGCCAGTGCCGCCGCTCGGCGATCTGCCGGAACGCCGGGTTCCACATCGCGGCATGCGAGTCGCCGACCACGGCCACCGTCGTCGCCGAGGCGGTATCACCGGTCGCGCACTGCGGCTGTCCGGCCTCGAACGGCGTGCGCAGGCAGCCGTCGAACGAGTAGGCCTTCTGTTCGGCGGCCGCGTCGGCGAGCGGGGGTTCGAGGTTCGACGGTACGGCGTTGAGGGCGGCGGAGGCCGTGACGGCGGCCTGCACCTGCGCGAACGCATGGCGCACCGCCGCGTCGTAGGCGCCCATCGCGGAGCCGGTGGGGGGAGGCGCCGCGCTGAGGGTCAGCGCCGCCGCCGGCGCGCCGCGCCCGACCGGGGTGGGCACCACGACCAGCAGCGCCACGCCCACACAGGCCGCGACCGCGGTGGCGGCAGCGCCGAGCGCGAGACTGGCCAGGGCAGAGCGGCGCAGGGGAGCGGCGAATCGCAACGGGTTCTCGATGAAACGCAGGGTGAGCACCGCCAGCGCGCCGGAGAGCAGGGCCGCCGCCACCCTGGCGGCCAGCCCCAGCGGATGCCCCAGCAACACCGGTGCGAGCACCAGTACCGGCCAGTGCCACAGATACCACGAATACGAGATCCGGCCGATCGCCCCCATCGGCGACAATCCCAGAACGCGGCCACATCCCTGCGATGGTGCGGCGCAGCCGGCGCCGATCACCAGCGCCGCGCCCAGGGTGGGCACCAGCGCAGCGATCCCTGGATACGGCGTGCCTGTACCGAAGCGGGTGCACGCCAGCAGGATCAGGGCCAGCCCCGCCCAGCCCGCGGTCGCGGCAGTCAGTGCCGGTAGTCGCCGCCACCACCAGGCGGTCAGCGCCACCATGCCGCCGACGGCCAACTGCCAGGCGCGGGTGGGCAGCGAAAAGAACGCCGCGGCAGGCATCACATAGGTGACCGCCAGCGACAGCGCGAACGACACGGCCGCGACCAGCGCCAGCACCACCAGATACGGGCGTGCCGACGCGTTGGCCCAGGCCCCGGTGCGCCGACGCACACGCCGGATCAGCCACGCCGTGCCGATGATCAGAGGCGGCCACACCAGGTAGAACTGCTCCTCCACACCCAACGACCAATAATGCTGAAACGGCGACGGCGGCAGGTGGCCGCCGAAGTAGTGGACGCCTTCGGCGATGAACCAGTAATTGCCGACGTAGAGCGCGCTGGTGATGCCGTCATAAATGACGTTCCGTAACTGCAATGGGGGTAACAGCAAAGCCGAGGCAATCAGGGTGATGACGCCGACGGTGGCCGATGCCGGCAGCAGTCGGCGGGCACGTGCCCCGTAGAAGCGGCGCAGCCCGACGCTGTCGGTGGTGCTGACCTCGCGCCAGAGCAGCCCGGTGATCAGGAAACCCGAGATGACGAAGAACACGTCCACGCCGACGAAGCCGCCGCCCACGCCGGGCACGCCGGCGTGGAAGAGGACGACGGCCA
>NZ_JAVKSH010000192.1:0-1843 GCF_039583805.1 Mycobacterium sp.
CCATGTCCTCATGTTTATCACCGCGGGCCTGCGGGGACAGTAGGGTCGTGGCTGTGACCGCCGCGACACCCCAGCCGGTTCTGGCGCCGCTGACTCCGGCCGCGATCTTCCTGGTGGCCACCGTCGACCCCGGCGGCGAGGCGGCCGTGCACGACGCGCTGCCCGGCATCTCCGGCCTGGTGCGAGCGATCGGGTTCCGCGACCCCGCCAAACATCTGTCGGTGGTCGCCTCGATCGGCTCGCAGGCCTGGGACCGGTTGTTCGCCGGACCGCGGCCCGCGCAGCTGCACCCGTTCGTCGCGCTCGACGGCGGGCGCCACGTCGCCCCGGCCACACCCGGCGACCTGTTGCTGCACATCCGCGCCGAGACGATGGACGTCTGCTTCGAGCTGGCCACTCGGCTGCTGGCGGCGATGGCCGGCGCCGTGACGGTGGTCGACGAGGTGCACGGTTTCCGGTTCTTCGACAACCGCGACCTGCTCGGTTTCGTCGACGGCACCGAGAACCCTCACGGCGCAGAGGCTTTCGACGCTGTCATGATCGGCGACGAGGACCCCGACTTCGCCGGCGGCTGCTACGTCCACGTCCAGAAGTACATCCACGACATGGCCGGCTGGAATGCGTTGTCGGTCACCGAGCAGGAACGGGTGTTCGGCCGGACGAAGTTGGAGGACATCGAATTCGACGACACCGCCTTGCCGGCCAACTCGCACCTGGCGCTGAACAAGATCGAGGACGCCGACGGCAACGAAGTGAAGATACTGCGGCGCAACATGCCGTTCGGCGAGGTCGGCGCCGGCGAGTACGGCACCTACTACATCGGCTATTCCCGCACACCGGCCGTCACCGAACAGATGCTGCGCAACATGTTTCTCGGCGACCCGCCGGGCAACACCGACCGCGTCCTGGACTTCTCCACCGCCGTCACCGGTGGCCTGTTCTTCACGCCGACCGTCGACTTCCTCGACGATCCACCGCCGCTGCCGGGTATGGCTGCGCGCCGGGACAACTCCCTGGGCATCGGCAGTCTGAAAGGAAACTCCGCATGAACAACCTTTACCGCGAACTGGCGCCGATCACCGAAGGAGCCTGGGCCGAAATCGAATTGGAGGCCACGCGGACATTCACGCGTCACATCGCCGGGCGCCGGGTGGTCGACGTCAGCGGACCGGGCGGCCCGGTTACCGCGACCGTCGGCACCGGTCGGCTGCTCGACGTGGCGGCGCCCGCCGACGGCGTGGTCGCCCACCTGCGAGCCAGCAAACCACTTGTGCGGCTGCGGGTTCCCTTCACCGTATCCCGCTCGGAGGTCGACAGCGTGGAGCGCGGCTGCAAGGACTCCGACTGGGATCCGGTCAAGGCGGCGGCGAAGAAGCTGGCGTTCGTCGAAGACCGGACCATCTTCGAAGGCTATTCCGCCGCCTCGATCGAGGGTATTCGCAGCGCCAGCTCCAATCCGGCCCTGACGCTGCCCGCCGACGCCCGCGCTTTCCCCGACGTGATCAGCCAGGCGTTGTCCGGGCTCCGACTGGCCGGTGTCGACGGGCCGTATTCGGTGCTGCTGTCAGCCGACGCGTACACCAAGGTCAGCGAGACCACCGAACACGGCTACCCGATCCGCGAGCACCTGCACCGGCTGGTCGACGGCGACATCATCTGGGCGCCCGCCATCGACGGCGCGTTCGTCTTGACCACTCGCGGAGGCGATTTCGACCTGCAACTGGGCACCGACGTCGCGATCGGCTATGAGTCCCACGACGCCGATTCCGTGCAGCTGTACCTGCAAGAGACCATGACGTTTCTGTGCTACACCGCCGAAGCCTCGGTTTGCCTCGGCGCCTAG
>NZ_JAVKSH010000193.1:0-1817 GCF_039583805.1 Mycobacterium sp.
GTCAGGTAGATCGGGTAGTTCCAGGCGCCGATGACGAGCACGGTGCCGTAGGGCTCGTACTCCACCCAGCCGCGGCCGGGCAGCTGCGGAGCCTCGAGGCGCAGATATCTGCGGCGCATCCACTTCTTGACGTGCTTGGCCGCGTACCTCGCCTCACTCGCGGTGGCGGCGGTGTCGGCCATATAGGTTTCGAACGGTTTACGGCACAGGTCGGTCTGCAGCGCGTCGGCGATCTTTTCCTCGTTCTCGAGCATCATCTTCTCGAGCGCGACCAGTTGGGCGCGGCGCCACTGGACACTGCGGGTCCGCCCGCTGGCGAAGGTCTTGCGTAACCGCTCGACGATGTGCGAGATATCCGGTGCGCTCGCGGTGTTTGCTGCGGCTTGGGTGGTCATGGGATTCCCTTTCTGACCGTAGGAACCCCCTGATCCTAGTCAACCGCCGGGTCGGGCAACAGGCGCGTCAGGCAAGCCGTTGCGCGGTCACGAATTGCGAGAACGCGTCCTTGTCGTCGCCCATCGGCACGCCGTCCACCCAGCGGTCCAGCCGGCGCATCTCGTCGCCGGAGTTCTGCGCGGTGGCCCGCCAGCCGTGCCCGTTCAGCCAGGCGGCGACGTCCGCGCGGTGCTCGTCGTGGTAGATCAGGTCGTGCACGTCGACGGTCTGTTCGAAGCCCAGCTCGTCGGCCACCTTCTGGAATCGCTCGCGCATCTCCTGGCGCCGGTCGTCGGCGTGGCTGGCCGCGGTCTCGGCGGCGGCCCGGCTGCCCGGCGCGCTCATCGCGGTGATCTGCTCGAACAACCGGTCCTGAGCCTCGGCGGGCAGATACATCAGCAGGCCCTCGGCGAGCCAGGCGGTCGGCGACGCCGGGTCGAAGCCCGCGGCGCGCAGCGCGGTCGGCCAGTCCTGGCGCAGGTCGATGGGCACCTCGCGGCGTTCAGTCGACGGCGCCGCACCGTGCACGGCCAGCGTCTGCGACTTGTAGGCCAGCACCATGGGCTGGTCGATCTCGTAGACCACCGTGCCGGCCGGCCAGTCCAGCCGGTAGGCCCGCGAATCCAGCCCGGACGCCAGGATCACGACCTGACGGATCCCGGCGTGCACTGCGTCGGCGAAGTGGCGGTCGAAGAAGTGCGTGCGCACCGCCTGGTAGTTGCGCATGTGTTGGAAGACGGCCGCGGTCTCCGGGTCCAGCGCCTCCACCTTGGCGACCATCGCCTCGTCGAGCATAGCCTCGAAGGCGTCGATACCTGCCTGGGAAACAAGGACTTTCGCGTAGGGGTCGCGGATCAGCGGGTCCGGGCGCTCGGATTCGACGGCGCGGGCGGCCGCCACCATCACCGCGGTGGAGCCCACGCTGGTGGCGATGTCCCAGGTGTCGTCGTCGGTGCGCAAACCGCTCATCGTGATCCTCCTTCTCCGGTTCAGCCGGCCGCCGCGAGACGCGCCCGCAGCAGCGTGCTGGTGACGGTCGCCTCGACCAGGTCCTGCGGTATCGGTCGGCCCAGGCGGGCCATTTCTTCGGCGTTGCCCACCGCGTACACCTGCCAGCCGTGGTCGGTCAGCCACGTCCCGGCGTCCGCGCGGCCGTCGTCGTGGTAGGTCAACGCCTCGACGTTGACCGACAAGCCCAGCCGTTCGCGCATCCGCTCGAACCGGGCGCGCCGAGCGGCCCGGCGTCGCTCGTTGTCGGCCGCGCCCATCCTGAACGCCTCGACCGCGACCCGACTGCCCGGCGCGCTCAGCGCGGTGAGCCGCTCGAAGAGCCGATCCTGCGCGTCCGGCGGCAGGTAGGGCAGCAGGCCCTCGGCCAGCCA
>NZ_JAVKSH010000194.1:0-1760 GCF_039583805.1 Mycobacterium sp.
CCCAGCCGGGTCAGCACGATGTCGGCCCGTTCCACCTGCGGCCGGACGTTTTCTATCGGCCAGTCCAGGACGGTGGTGAAGAGGTTTTCCAGGATGTTCTCGGCGATCTTCTCGACGGGTTGCCCGCCTCCGCCTTGTTGCAGGCGTCTCCGGCGCTCGGCGGCAAACGCCGGCCACGCGGCCCGGACACGTTCGGCGCACTTGCGGTAGGCGGCCAGCTTGCTGACCGAGTCACCACCCGCAGTGGCGCTTAGGGCTTTCCCCATGTCTGGGGGCGGTACCTCCACCTTCTCGGCATCATCGGCGAACTCCGACATGTGTCGAGGGTATGCAGCCTTTGGCAGCCAGTACGGTGCTTTGGCAAAGTACTTGCAGCGCCGCAGTCCACGGGCGCTGCAGGTCATGCACATCCTGCGGGAGCTGCGGGGTGGTGTGCATTTCAACGCCCTCACCATTTCCGGCATCATCCCGGTGGAAGCGCACATGCTCAATAAGGGTCATCAGTATGCCGCGATGTTCGGCTGGCCCGAGCCGTTCGCCGACGGCGCGGACAAGAAGGACCGTTACCCCGAGGTCGAGCAGGCGACCAACCGCCGCATGGCAGAGTTTTTCGCGGCCGCACTCACCCCCGACCAGGCCGACGAATTTGCCCGGCTCAGCGCCGGCGCTCGGGCGTCGCTGAAGTCCGCCGTCGCGACCTGAACGGCCGACGGGTCGTGCGGCCGGGGGCGAGATCATCCGGTGATCAACAAGCCTCGCCGACATGCAGATTACCTATGAGTGGTCATCGTGCACGGTGTGCGTCCGCGCGGCTGAACCCTCCGGCGGCGATCATGCAACGGCGGTCGGAGCCGCTTGCCCACGCGGTGCGGATTGTCGAGCAGTGGACCGATGATGAATGCATAGGCGGCGAGCGCCACCGATTCGGGAAGATGTTCCCGCTATGTCCAAGCCGTGCGTGGATATCGTCCTGCTACGCGCGCCGGGTTTGTCGCTGAAATGTCGCTCGAAGGCGGGCATTTCGCACCATGGTTCTCCAGCGGTGACCGCTGTGACAGATGTGACGCCCAGGCGCTAGCCTGACAGTCGGCGTCCCACCCGCCCAGGCGAGGCAACGATGAGCGAAATGGCTGAGACCCCCATCGGGGTGGCCGATTTACACCCCGTCGGGCGCGGCGCGGACCGCCCCGAACACATCCTGGTGACCGGTGACGGCCGGGTGTTCGCCTCCGACGAAGATTCAGCCGCCGCAGAACTCCTCGATGAAAACACCGTCCGTCGCATGGGGCAGGCGGGCGGCGAGCCGAACGGCATCGCGCTCGATCGCACCGGCCACTTCCTGATCGCCAACTTCGGCTCGGGTGTGCTCCAAGATCTGGACCCGGTAACCGGCGCGATTACGGCGGTGCTGGGCGGACAACTCGATGGACGCCCGCTGCGATGGCTGAACGTCGTCCTAGTGGATTCCGCCGGGGCCCTGTGGTGTTCGGTGAGCACCATGGCCGACGACGTCGTCGACACCCTTGCGCGGGGTGCCGCCGACGCGGTGCGGTTTCCGATCGAGAGCGAAACCTCCCTTCTGCCAAAGCGATTCGGCCCGCCGCTGGGTGGCTGGCGCCCCGACGAGTTCGGCCCGGACCACGGCCGGTTCCTGGCCGACCCGCCGGTGGGCCGCCGGTGGGGGATGGCCGACGGTAGTCCTCGACGACCCCGGCGGCGCGTTATTACGAGGTCCCACCAGCATCGCCTCGTCCCGATTA
>NZ_JAVKSH010000195.1:0-1557 GCF_039583805.1 Mycobacterium sp.
GGCGGGCAGCGCCGTGCCGGCGGGCAAGACCGTGTTCGTGTTCCCCGGCCAGGGCTGCCAATGGCTCGGCATGGGCGCGGGGCTGCACGCCGCCTACCCGGCGTTCGCCGAGGCGTTCGACGCCGCCGTCGGCGAGTTGGACCGCCATCTGCTACGCCCGCTGCGCGACGTGATGTGGGGGCACGACGAAAACCTGCTCAACACCACCGAATTCGCACAACCGGCGCTCTTCGCGGTTGAAGTGGCGCTGTTCCGGCTGCTCGAATCCTGGAGTGTGCGGCCTGATTTCGTGATGGGCCACTCGGTTGGCGAGCTGACCGCCGCGCACGTCGCCGGAGTGCTCTCGCTGGAGAACGCGGCGGCCCTGGTCGCCGCCCGCGGCCGCTTCATGCAGGCGCTGCCCGCCGGCGGCGCCATGATCGCGGTCGCAGCGACCGAAGCCGACGTGTCGCCGCTGCTCACCGGCGGTGTCAGTATCGCGGCGGTCAACGGCCCGGCGTCGGTGGTGCTGTCCGGCGCCGAGGACGCGGTCACCGCCGTCGCCGATGAGCTGCGCCAGCAGGGCCGCAGAACCCACAGACTGGCCGTCTCGCACGCTTTCCACTCCGCGCTGATGGAGCCGATGATCGCCGAATTCGCCACGGTTGCAAGGGCGCTCACCGTCGGGCAGCTCACCGTCGGGCAGCTCACCGTCGGGCAGCTTACCGTCGGGCAGCCCGCCATCCCGGTCATCTCCAACGTGACCGGCCAGGTGGCCGGGGCGGACTTCGGGTCGGCGCAGTACTGGGCGCGCCACATCCGCGAGGCGGTGCGCTTCGCCGACAGCGTGCGTTGCGCGCAGTCGGCCGGAGCCCGTCGTTTCCTCGAAGTCGGTCCCGCCGGCGGCCTGACGAGCTCCATCGACGAGTCGCTGCCCGACGCCGACATCGTGGCGGTTCCGATGCTGCGCAACGACCGTCCCGAGCCGGCCAGTGTGATGACGGGGATCGCGCAGGCTTTCGTGTCCGGCCTGGCGGTGGACTGGCGGGCCGCGCTGCCCGGCGCGGGGTTCGTCGAGCTGCCGACGTATGCCTTTGAGCGGCGGCGGTTTTGGCTCTCCGGCGACGGCGGAGCTGTGGACGCCGCGGGCCTGGGGTTGCGGTCCGGTGAACACGCGGTTCTGGGGGCGGTGGTGGAGCTTCCGGACTCCGGCGGGGTGGTGCTGACCGGCCGGCTCTCCGCCGCGTCGCACCCATGGCTGGCCGATCACGCCGTCGGCGGCGTGGTGCTCTTCCCGGGGGCCGGGTTCGTCGAGTTGGCGATCCGCGCCGGCGACGAGGTCGGTTGCGGCGTCGTCGACGAGCTGACGCTGGCGGCGCCCTTGGTGCTGCCCGCCGCCGGTTCGACGGCGGTGCAGGTGATGGTGGGCGCCGCCGGGGAATCGGGTTCCCGCGGGGTGTCGGTGTTTTCGCGCGCCGACGGCAGCTGGATCTGCCATGCTGAGGGGGTGCTGCGGCCGGCGCCGGTGCGGCCTGCGGCCGATTTGTCGGTGTGGCCGCCGGCTGGTGCGGTGGCTGT
>NZ_JAVKSH010000196.1:0-1539 GCF_039583805.1 Mycobacterium sp.
GGCGGGCAGCGCCGTGCCGGCGGGCAAGACCGTGTTCGTGTTCCCCGGCCAGGGCTGCCAATGGCTCGGCATGGGCGTCGAATTGCTCGACACCGCACCGGTTTTCGCCGAGCAGATTGACGCGTGCGCGCAGGCGTTCGCCGAGTTCGTGGACTGGTCGCTGGTCGACGTGCTGCGCGGCGCGCCCGGCGCGCCGGGCCTGGACCGTGTCGACGTGGTGCAGCCGGCCCTGTTCGCGGTCATGGTGTCGCTGGCCGAGCTGTGGCGGTCCCTCGGCGTGCGCCCGGACGCCGTCATCGGGCATTCCCAGGGCGAGATCGCCGCCGCCTACGTCGCCGGCGCGCTGTCGCTGCGCGACGCTGCGCGCGTCGTGACACTGCGCAGCAAGCTGCTCACCGAGCTGTCCGGGCGAGGCGGCATGGTGTCTCTGGCCCACGACATCGATCAGGCACGAGAGTTGTTGGTGCCGTGGGCAGATCGCATCAGCGTCGCCGCCGTCAACGGGCGGTCGGCGGTCGTCGTCTCCGGCGAGGTCGCCGCGCTCGACCAGCTGATGCAGCAGTGCGCCGAGCGCGAGCTCCGCGCACGCCGGATCGACGTGGACTACGCGTCGCACTCCGCGCACGTCGAGGCGATCCGGGACCGGCTGGCCGGCGTGCTGTCCGGCATCGAGCCGCACTCGTCGCGCACCGTGTTCTTTTCCACCGTCACCGGCGGCGTGCTGGACACGGCCGGGTTGGACGCCGACTACTGGTATCGCAACATCCGGCACACGGTGGAGTTCGACCGCGCCGTGCGCAGCGCGTGCGCGCAGGGTTACCGCACGTTCGTCGAATCCAGCCCGCATCCCGCGCTGATCGCCGGCATCGAGGACACGGTCACCGACCACGGCGCGGCCGACCGCGTCGTGATTCCCACCCTCGGTCGCGAGGACGGCGGATTGGCGCGGTTCCTGGCCTCGGCCGCGCAGGCGTTCGTGTCGGGTGTCCGGGTGGACTGGCGGGCCGCGCTGCCCGGCGCGGGGTTCGTCGAGCTGCCGACGTATGCCTTTGAGCGGCGGCGGTTTTGGCTCTCCGGCGACGGCGGAGCTGTGGACGCCGCGGGCCTGGGGTTGCGGTCCGGTGAACACGCGGTTCTGGGGGCGGTGGTGGAGCTTCCGGACTCCGGCGGGGTGGTGCTGACCGGCCGGCTCTCCGCCGCGTCGCACCCATGGCTGGCCGATCACGCCGTTTCCGGGGTCGCGGTGTTCCCGGGTTCCGGCCTGGTGGAGTTGGCGATCCGGGCCGGCGACGAGGCCGGCTGTGCGGCGGTCGACGAGTTGACATTGCTGGCGCCGCTGCTGGTGCCGAACTCCGGTTCGGTGGCCGTGCACGTTGTGGTGGGCGCCCCCGACGAGTCCGCTCACCGCACCGTGGCGATCTTCGCCAGGGCCGACGCCGACGGGGGCTGGATCTGCCATGCCGAGGGGGTGCTGCGGCCGGCGCCGGTGCGGCCTGCGGCCGATTTGTCGGTGTGGCCGCCGGCTGGTGCGGTGGCTGT